>NZ_AUFA01000011.1:0-334901 GCF_000426265.1 Bradyrhizobium sp. Cp5.3
CTTTGTGTTGGCCCAGTCCTGACAAACCAGCGGGATGCTTTGACCCATGTCACTCCCGATTTGTGCGAGCAATTTGCAGAACCGGCGGCCAAGCCGCTGATCCTTAAACTCGCTTCCCACAGCTTCCCGATCAACCCACGCCTCAGTCTCAATGCCGGCCGTCAATCGCTGAGCACGTGCCTCCGCGCGGTCCTTCACCAAGCCCATCAAGCACCCCACGCCTCCGAATCAGGTGCTCAACAATGAATCACAACAGATTCTTCCGATTCAAGATTTCGCCCGCAGCGCGTCGTTCAAATCCGATTCCAAATGTGGGTAATTGAAAGCGTCAGGGGACCCTTACGCATTCTCGGCATGATCTCCGATCCCTCGACCAGCGAATGGCCGAAGCTCGACGTCGTCAAGGAGCGGGACCGCATCAACAAGGGCATCGACGCGCTCCAGCACGAAGGACGGGTCGACTTCCAGTGGGTCCCCGGCGGCACCGGAAAAGACCTGATGAAGAAGCTGCTCGAAGGCGAGTGGCACATCTTCCATTTCATCGGACATGGCGGGGTCGATGACGCCCAGCCCGGATCCTGCGGCGGCAGCTTCGATGAGCGCGGCTTCGTCGTGATGGTCGACGAGGACGGCAAGCCGGTGAAGAAATTCGCCTCTGACCTTGCGACGATGCTGACGGGGGCGCGCAAGAGCCTTCGCCTGATCGTGCTCAATTGCTGCGAGAGCGCTAGGATCAATGTCGGCGATCGCTTCGGCAATCCGGCGATCGGCCTGATGAAGACGGGGTGGCTGCCCGCCGTGGTGGCGATGCAGTTTCCCATCACCGACAACGCCGCGATCTCGATGTCCGAAGGGTTTTATGCCGCGCTCGCCGGCAACCGTCCGATCGACGATGCGGTGACGCTCGCCCGTAAATTCATCCAGCAGAAATCCCGGGTCGAATGGGGCATCCCCGTTCTCTACATGCGCTCGTCCGACGGCAGGATTTTTGACGTCGAAACGCCACCGCCGCCGGCGAGCCCGGTCGACGCGGGGCGCCCGTCGAAGGAGACGCTGCGGCAGCGTCGCGACGAATTCATGGACGCGCTCGGCGCTGCTCCGGCCACGATTGAGGCGCTCGAGGATCTGACCCGGCGGGGACAGGAGCTGCACAGTCTGCTCGCAAACGACAACGAGCTCTCGGTCCGGCTGGCAAAAGTCTATTTCGATCTCGGGACGCTTCAGCACAAGCAGAAGCAGATCCCGAAAGCAGCGGCCAGCTTCGCCTACATGCTGAAGCTCGATCCGGCAAAGCCCGAATATTTCGTGCGCAGGGCCAATTTCAACGTGACGGTCGGCCTCTACGAGAATGCGCTGGCCGATATCACGGAGGCGATCAGGCTCAAGCCCGGCAATGCCGAGTTCTACTGGATCAAGGGCATCGTCAGCATGACGGCCGCGGGTATCGACGACAAGCGCGGCTATCTGGAGGAGGCCATCAAGGCTTTCGGCAGGGCCGTCGAGCTGAATCCGAACGAGACGAAATACCTGGTGTCGCGGGCCAACGCGTATGCGCAGGTCAAGGACCTGGTGCAGGCCCAGAACGACCTCGACAGCGCAATTGCGCTGGCGCCCGACAACATCGACCTCCTGGTCCAGAAGGCCAAGATCGTCGCCCAGGTCGTGTGATTTTCATCATGGATCGCCGGAGCCCGCAGTGCCCGGTGCGTCCTCCAGCGATCCCTAGCGATAGGAGTTCACCGTGTCGCTCGATACTTTCGTTGAGCCGTTGAATGCGATCTTCGATTCCTTCGGCGGGCCGCTTCTTGTCGTGCTGTTCTACTGGTTCAGGTTTCACACGCTCAAGGGCACCCGCTCGTTCACGACGCGGCCGCTGTTCGCGTTCGGCCTCGCCGCCTTCATTGCGCCGATCCTGTTTGCCTATTGGCTGCTGCCGCAGAAGCTGTCGCCGCTTGCCACGATCTGGCTCCTGATCTTCGCCTGGATCGTTCCCTTCGTTCCCAGGTGGTGGCGAGGCTTCTGCCAGGAACTGGCCGGCATTCCCGTCAGCGCGCTTTCGCTGCGCGACGCGCTGGCCGCATCTCCGTTTCAGGTCCGTCCCGACGACATGCCGATCCTGCAGCGCAAGCTGTCCAGGATCGGCTACCAGATCGACGATTTTCGTGCCGTGCAATCGACCGCAATCCAGTCGCGATTTCTCAAGATCTCGGCGCTGATGCTCCATCTCGACCGTTGCGCCGAAAAGCGCGAGAGCTTCATGGAGCGCAGCGCCGATCTTCATGCCGAACTGCAGTCCGTCTACGACGCCCTGTGCTTTCGCACGGTCCGCGTGCTCAAGAGCAGCGGCGAGATCTACGGCGCGATCATGGAGGACAGCGAGGTCGAGCCGAACGACTGGCAGGCCCTCGATTCCCTCTCGACCCGCCACAGCACGGTCAGCCAGCTCCAGCTGGCCGCCCAGACGGCGGCAGGATGCATGCTGGAAGACCTGCGCAAGGACATGGATTCCCTGCTCAACAACCTTCTGCTCTTCGCCGCACGCGCGGCGCTCGCCGGTGAGTGGACGCTTGGCCGCAGCAAGCGCAGATTGGCGGCGATCGGTTTCACGCTGGCTCCGACCTCGCCCGGCATTCTGAAGCCCGTGGCGATCGTCGCCGCCTTCGCCTGCGGCTGGTGCCTGCTATGGCTGCTCGCATCGTGGACGATCGTCCATCTTCCCGGAGATCAATCCGCCGGCGTGCTGCGGACGCTCGTCACCACCCCTCTCCAGTTCATCGTGAACTTCTGGCTGGTGTACCACTTCAAGCGGCACTACGCGTTCGCGAACGAGAACATCTTCGGCCGGCTCCCGGTCGGGTTCATCCTGTCGGTCGGTCTCGTCAGCGCGCTGATCTTTTTCCCGGTGCAGGCGACGTTCGACTTCTACCAGTTTCCGGACCGGCCCTTTGGTGAGGTGGTGCTGCACGAACTGCCACTGCTGATCTTTCCCTGGGGCATCGGCGCGATGACGGCCCTGCTGGTGCAGGATTCGACGTGGGGGAGGCGGTCGCGGCAGACAAGGCAGTTGAGGGACGGCCTCGTCTTTGGTGGCGGCATGACGGTGATGTTATGGATGCTGCTTGCTATCCACCAGGTCGTGCCCATGCCGGTGATGGAGATCGTCCATGGTGTCACCGGATGGATGTTCATGCTCTCCTTCGTGCTTCCGACCTTCCTGTTCGGCTTCATCATCGGCTATGCGATGATCGGATACCTGCGCGAGGCGGCCGCGCGTTGCCCGGTCAAACGCCCCGTGCTGGCCACCCCGGTGCTTGCGGGGGTCTGAGGTCGGTTCAGAGACGCGCCCGTCCGGCCACGTTCGCCAGCCCCAAAAACAAAAACCCCGCCATTTGCGGCGGGGTCCAGGCTGGGAGGAGCGAGCCGTGGCTCGCGACTTAACCCAATCAGGCGGGGATGCGCTCGTCGGCCTCGTGCGGCTCCCGCAGCACGTAGCCGCGGCCCCACACGGTCTCGATGAAGTTGCGGCCTTCGGAGGCGTTGGCGAGCTTCTTGCGGAGCTTGCAGATGAAGACGTCGATGATCTTCAGCTCCGGCTCGTCCATGCCGCCATAGAGGTGATTGAGGAACATTTCCTTGGTGAGGGTCGTGCCCTTGCGGAGCGAGAGCAGCTCCAGCATCTGATATTCCTTGCCGGTCAGATGCACGCGCTGGCCGCCGACTTCCACCGTCTTGGTGTCGAGGTTGACGACGAGGTCGCCGGTCTGGATGACCGACTGGGCGTGGCCCTTGGAGCGACGCACGATGGCGTGGATGCGCGCCACCAGCTCGTCCTTGTGGAAGGGCTTGGTCATGTAGTCGTCGGCGCCGACGCCGAGACCCTTGACCTTGTCCTCGATGCCGGCGAGGCCGGAGAGGATCAGAATCGGTGTCTTGATCTTGGAGACCCGGAGCTGCTTGAGCACGTCGTAACCGGACATGTCGGGCAGGTTGAGGTCGAGAAGAATGATATCGTAATCGTATAGTTTACCGAGATCGACGCCCTCTTCCCCCAGGTCGGTCGTGTAGACGTTGAAGCTCTCAGACTTCAACATTAGCTCGATCGACTGCGCGACGGCGCTGTCATCTTCAATCAGCAAAACGCGCATGCCAGTTCCCCATAGTCGCCGCTCCGGGCGTCAGGTCGGCCGCATTCGCGGCACTCAACAAAACGCCTTTGAACAACTGATTCGGATCCTGACCTGAGATGGTTAACAAAATCTGATTCTGGAACGCAAGCCCTACGGATGCAATTTTTGTCGAATCGCCCTAAGGTATTGTGCAGAAGCAGCTTTCGTCACCCAGTTCCGTTCAAGTTCCACTTTAAGAGACGGGCCTAACCGACTCCCGCGACTCGGCCTTCTTCTGAAGGGTAGGCGCGCTCAGTCACAAAGACAGGTGACGCAATGATTAATGATGCGGGTAAACACGAAGTTAAGCGCCGTTCCGAAATATGGCGAAACTTAAGCTTTTCTCCATGAAGTCCAAATTCATCAAGGCGCTAGCCGCATGAAGGCTCTGGCCGAACAGATCGGCGATATCGACGGCGTCAATATTTATGGCCGTGTTGTGGGCGTGCGCGGCCTGATGGTCGAGGTGGCCGGGCCCATTCACGCCATGTCGGTGGGGGCGCGGCTCGTGATCGAGACCGGCGCCAACCGTTCCATCCCCTGCGAGGTGATCGGGTTCTCCGGCAGCAACGCTGTGGTGATGCCATTCGCAGGTCTCGACGGTGTACGCCGCGGCTGCAAGGCCGTCATCGCCAACGCCGCCAACCAGGTGCGGCCCTCTGCGGCCTGGCTCGGACGAGTCGTCAATGCGCTGGGCGAGCCGATCGACGGCAAAGGGCCGCTGCCGCAGGGAACCTCGCCGATGCCGTTCCGCAACGCGCCGCCGCCGGCGCATTCGCGCAAGCGCGTCGGCGCGCCGCTCGATCTCGGCGTGCGCGCGATGAACACTTTTCTTACCTGCTGCCGCGGCCAGCGCATGGGCATCTTCGCCGGTTCCGGCGTCGGCAAATCCGTGCTGCTCTCGATGCTCGCGCGCAACGTCGACGCCGATGTCAGCGTCATCGGGCTGATCGGCGAACGCGGCCGCGAGGTGCAGGAATTCTTGCAGGACGATCTCGGCGAGGAGGGGCTGGCCCGCTCCGTCGTGGTGGTCGCGACCTCGGACGAGCCGGCCTTGATGCGGCGCCAGGCCGCCTATCTCACGCTCGCGGTCGCCGAATATTTCCGCGACGAGGACAAGGACGTCCTGTGCCTGATGGACTCGGTGACGCGCTTTGCCATGGCGCAGCGCGAGATCGGGCTCTCCGCCGGCGAGCCGCCGACCGCCAAGGGCTATACGCCGACCGTCTTTACTGAACTGCCGAAGCTGCTCGAGCGCGCGGGTCCGGGCTTGGGCGAGGGCGCCATCACCGCGATCTTCACGGTGCTGGTCGACGGCGACGATCATAACGAGCCGATCGCGGACGCGGTCCGCGGCATCCTCGACGGGCATATTGTGATGCAGCGCTCGATCGCCGAGCGCGGCCGCTACCCCGCGATCAACATCCTCAAATCCGTCTCCCGCACCATGCCGAAATCGGCCGACCCGCAGTTCTGGCCGACCATCCAGCGGGCGCGCCAAGTGATGGCGACCTATGCCGACATGGAGGAATTGATCCGGCTGGGCGCCTACCGGGCCGGCTCCAGCCCGGAGGTCGACGAGGCGATCCGGCTGCACGAGCCGCTGGAGGCGTTTCTTCGGCAGCGCAAGGACGAAAGTGCATCCCTTTCGGACGGCTACCGCCAGTTGGCGCAAATCCTCGCCGATTTGGAAACGGAACGCTAACTTTGTCAGTTCATCATCCGCTCCCACAGAGTAGCCAAGCCGGTCTGGGCCCCAATCGGGCCTGTGGGGAGACCGGTGTCGTCCCACGTGCAGCTAGGGGACTTCTGGGGAGTACGAGTCGATGAAGTCACGTGAAACCCTCATCCGTCTGAAGAAGTTTCAGGTCGACGAGAAGCGCCGCAGGGTCGCCCAGATCGAGACCATGATCGCCGACTTCCAGCGGATGTCGACCGACCTCGAGCGCGAGATCCTGACCGAGCAGGAGCGCGCCGGGATCAACGATCCCTCGCATTTCGCTTATCCGACCTATGCCAAGGCCGCGATCCAGCGCCGCGAGAACCTGACCCGTTCGGCCGACGAGCTGAAAGGCCAGCTCGAGGAGGCCAAGGCCGTGCTGGGCGAGGCCTTCGAGGAGCTGAAAAAGGTCGAGTTGCTGGACGAGCGCGACCAAGCCCGCGAACGCGCCGAGGAAAGCGCTCGCGAGCAGGCCGATCTCGACAGCATCGGCCTGATGCGGGCCCGCATGGGCGCCATCGCCTAAGGGTGCCGCCAGCGACCCTCTCGCCGAGAATTTGCGAAGCCCGGGCCCGCAAGGTCCGGGTTTTCGCATTTGCTGTCCACAGTGTGGCGTCCCCACCCCTTGGTCACGGGCTTTTTCGCGCGCTATGGTAGTAGGGTGCCAAAGGCCCGGCGCGGAGAAGCGACAGGGCGGCGCGTGTTGGGGGGCTGAATGCTGACGCCAGCAGAGCTGGTCGGGCTGATCGCAGCGGTGGCGAAGGGCGATGAGGCGGCGTTCGAGCGTCTCTACGGCGCCACGCGCGCGAAACTTTATGGCGTCGTGCTCCGTATCTTGCGTCGACAGGATCTCGCAGAGGAGGTCATTCAGGAAACCTACGTCAGAATCTGGCACAGCGCCGGCCAGTTCAATCCCGCGCTGTCGTCGCCGATCACGTGGATGGCGTCGATCGCGCGCAACCGTGCCATCGACCTCGTGCGCAAGAAGACGGAAGCCTCCATCGAGGAAGAGCCTCAGGCGATGGAGGTCGCGGCCGACAGTCCTGATCCCCTGGCTCGCCGGGAGATGACGGAGGAATTGAAGCGGCTCCTGGAATGTATCGGCCGGCTCGAGCCGGATCGTCAGAGGCTCGTGCTTCTCGCCTATTACAACGGCTGGAGCCGCGAGCAGCTGGCGGAGAAATTTGCCGCGCCCGTCAACACGGTGAAGACCTGGCTGAGGCGCAGCATGATGGACATCCGGGAGTGTCTTGGACTTTAGAGGATGACGAGAGTGTACAGGCCAGCGCGGCGTTCTCGGTTCACCTCTCCCATAGGGAGAGGTCGCTTTGCATCGGAAGATGCAATGCGGGTGAGGGGCCTCGCTCTCTCGTGGGACCTGAACCCCTCACCCGATTTACACTGGACGATGCTTCGCATCGCCAGATGCAAATCGACCTCTCCCTATGGGAGAGGTGAAGGACGCTGATGGCCTACCCGGAAGACCATATCGCGCTCGCCGCCGAATATGCGCTCGGCACGCTCGAGGCCGACGAGCGCGCGCAGGTCGAGGCCATGATGGCGGTGGACAAGGACTTCGCCGCGATCGTGCAGGCCTGGGAATTCCGCCTCGGCGTTCTCAACCAGATGGTCGGATCGGTCGAACCGCGGCCGATCGTGTGGGAGAGCATCAAGTTCGCGATTGCGCAGACCGCCGCATCGCAGCAGCCATCCGCAGCGCAGGAGCCGGCGGTCGCGGAGCAGCCACCTGCACCTCAGGAGCCGCCGGCGCTGCTCGATGCGCCGCCGCCAGTACCTGCGCCGGAGCCGGCCGCGGTGTCGCAGCAGGATGCCTCGGAGGTCACGTCGGACTTCGTGCCGCAATTCGTGCCGCAGGTTCACGCGCCCGATCCTCACGTCGCGCCCGTCACGAGCATTCCGGTCGTCGACGACCGCAACGTGATCCGCCTCGAAAGCCGCGTGAAGCGTTGGCGCAGCATCGCGTCCGTGGCCGGCGCGCTCGCGGCCGCGCTGCTTGTGACGCTGTCGCTCCAGATCTTTCAGCCCGACGCGCTGCCCGGCGCGCTTCGTCCCGCACCGCGCATCCAGACCGTCGAGGTGAAGGCGCCCGCCGCGCCGGTCCTGCCGCCCTCGCAATATGTCGCGCTGTTGCAAGGCCCGAACGGCGGCCCCGCCTTCATCCTCACCATTGATGGCGCGACCAGGAATTTCACGGTGCGCAAGGTCGGCGCGACGCCGGAGCCCGGCAAGAGCTTTGAGCTCTGGCTGATCTCCGACAAGCTGCCGCGCCCGCGCTCGCTTGGTGTCATCGGCGCCAATGACTTCACCGCGCGTCCGGTGCTCGCCTCCTACGACGCCGACGTCGTCAACAACGCGACCTATGCCGTCACCGTCGAGCAGGCCGGCGGCTCGCCGAGCGGCCAGCCGACCTCGGCACCGGTATTTTCCGGCAAGCTGATCGAGACCGTGCCGCCGCCCCAGCCGCAGGCGCCGACGAGGAAGTAGGCCGCTGTTGAAGTCGTCGCCCGTGAGGCGATCATGTCGCCACTGTCCATTTCTCCGTCGCATTCCGACAAGCCAACCCCGCTTTTCTCTGCTCTTTGAACCTCAGTGCAGTTCGCTGCGTCAAATGCGCGCAATCGAGTTTCGGCGGCGCAAGTTGCTGCGCTGGAGAGGGCAAGGGCGAGAAGTCAAATGGATGCAGCGAAGACGCCGGGCATCTTCTTTCACCAATATGCAGGGCTGCCGCGCGGCCCCGCATTCGAGCAGTGGCGCGACAGGGCCTGCGGGCCATGCGGCCTCGATGTCGGGCCGAGCCATGGCGACAGCATCGATTGCCGGCTGCAGATCAGTGTGATCGGAGACATCGCGCTCGCCATTCCCGAAGGCACCTCGGCGCAATATTCGCGCACGCAGAGCAGCCTCGCCGACGGCAGCGATGATCTCGTGCTGATCTCAGCGCATGCGGGCCTCGTCCGCGTCGAGCAAAACAGCCGCCCCATCGAGCTCACGCCGTCGCAGATGATGCTTGCCGACATGAGCGTCACCGGCGCGGTCGGCCACACCGATCAGGACCGATTCACCACCATTCGCATGCCGCGCCGTGCGCTGCTCGAGATCAGCCCGCGCGCCGAGGACAAGCTCTCGCAGGTCCTCTCCGACGGTGCGGTCGCCGAAACCATCTTCCGCTATCACGCGCTCGCGGCCAATAACGGCCCGCATCTCGATGCCATCGGCCAACGCCTGACCGCGCAACACATGGTCGATCTCGTCGGCCTCCTGCTCGGCACCGATGCCGAGCACGCAAGCCTCGCGCGCGGCCGTGGGCAGGCGGCGGCGCGTCTCGATCTGATGCGCGCCGACGTGATGGCCGCGCTCGGTCGCAACGATCTCTGCCTGTCCGAGGTCGCGGCGCGCTCGGGGCTGAGCCCGCGCCAGGCGCAGCGGCTGTTCGAGCAGGCCGGCACGACCTTCACCGAATTCGTGCTGGAACAACGGCTCCTCCTCGCGCGAAAACTGCTCGGTGATCCCCGCGCCAGGGCGCGCAAGATCAGCGACATCGCGCATTCGGCAGGATTTTCCGACTTGTCCTACTTCAACCGCGCCTTCCGCAAGCGCTTCGGCGCAACGCCATCGGAATTGCGCGGGGTGTAAGCCCCAGCCGCAATTCTGCATCGCCGGTCGGGGCCGTTGCGGTTGGTCTGTCCGGCCGGATGCGCTATACAGGTTGTGACGAGCTTTTCGGACTTATCGAGGACAACGCAGTAGGCGGACATGGCGCGTATCGTCGTGCTCGGCGCCGGATTTGCAGGGCTGTGGGCCGCCATCGGTGCCGCGCGCATGCGCGCGGAGATCGGCGCGACCGACATCGAGATTCATCTCGTCGACCGCAACCCCTACCACAACATCCGTGTGCGCAATTACGAGGTCGACCTGAGCGACGTCGCGCTTCCGCTTCCGCAGCTGCTCGATCCGATCGGCGTCAGCCACGCCATCGGAGAGGTTGAGGCCATCGCCCCGGCGCGACGCGAGATATCGCTCGTCACGAGCCGCGGCAACGAGACGCTGGCTTACGACCGCCTGGTGCTCGCGCTCGGCAGCGAAGTGATGCGCCCCGACATTCCGGGGCTCGCGCAGCATGGCTTCGACGTCGACACCTATGCCGCGGCGCTGCGCCTCAAGGCCCATCTCGCGGTGCTCGGACGTAGCGCGCCGTCACCGGGGCGCGCGACCGTCGTCGTGGTTGGCGCGGGTTTTACCGGCATCGAGGTTGCAGCCGAAATGCCGGCCCGGCTGACGCGCGCCGGCATCACCGGCGGCCGCCGCGTCATCCTGGTTGATCCCAACCCCGTGGTCGGCGCAACCATCGGCGAGCACGCGCGGCCCGTCATTGAGACGGCCCTGTCTTCGCTCGAGGTGGGGACGCGTCTCGGCGTGCGGGTCGAGTCCATTGCGGCTGCCGGCATTCGTCTGAGCTCCGACGAAGTCATCGCAACGCAGACGGTGGTCTGGTGCGCGGGCATGCGTGCAAGCCCGCTTGCTGCCAGCCTGCCGGGCGCGCGCGATCGCCTCGGGCGGCTGCTGGTCGACCCCTTCATGCGGGTTGCGGATTTGCCTGGGGTGTTCGCCGCCGGCGATGTCGCCTCGAGCGTGGTCGACGGGCTGCATCCAACCGTGATGTCCTGCCAGTTCGCCCGTCCCATGGGCCGCTTCGCCGGCCACAATGTGGTGGCCGATCTCGCCGGCCAGCCGATGCTGCCGCTGCGGATCGACTGGTACGTAACCGTGCTCGATCTCGGCGATTGGGGCGCGCTCTACACCGAAGGATGGGACCGCGAGGTGCGCACGACTGGTGCAGCCGCGAAGGCGACCAAGCAGACCATCAATTGCAAGCGCATCTACCCGCCGCTCTCGGGCAGCAAGGACGACCTCTTCGCCGCCGCCGCGCCAACCGTGCAGGCACCGCCACCAACCTATGGGGCGCGATAGTGCGTGCATGCCGCACCTTGCTGCGCTCGCAATGACGAGTTTGCTCCAGAAATGAGAAAGCGCCCGTGGGGGGCGGGCGCTTTCCGTAGTCGACTTGGGGTTGGGGTCGTCTACATATCCACGTGGCGACTTTGGGGGGCTGGTAAAGAGCCGCGTGAATTCCTGAAACTCGTCAAAACTCCTTAGCGAACGAGAGATCCGTTCGAGCTGGTGATAGCGACTGGCTTGCCAGCCTTGATGACGCGGGCGGTTTGGGTCAGACCTTCATCCGAACCCGAGCGTGCCGCGATGCCGAGGCCTGCCACCGCGATCCCTGCGACGAGCGCCACGACCACCACCTTCAGATGGGTCGAGCGATCCGCGCTGTAGATCGAGTGGTTCATGGAAGCCTCCTGCCGCCATCTACCCGAAGTAGTCGCTACCCTGTTCGGGCAGGTTCATGCTTCCGATGCCCAACAACCTAGTATGGAGAGGATTCGTTCCCAAGGGGGGATCACAAGAGCGTGAAAGGACGTGAACGGCCGCGATCAAAATCGGTCGCGGCCCGTTCGATAATATAATTATTTCAAGGCTGTAATGTACCTGTATGGCGCCTGAACGGCATCTGGTCGACAAGGCGCCAGGAACTCAAAAACCATTTGCCTGTGGCTGAAAAACACACGGCTTCTTAAGGCAAATCAGACGCTTCCGACCGTTTTCAACCTCGCCCTGGGGTGGATTTCCGCCTGCGACAGCACGGTGGTCTGGGCGCGGAACCGCTCGACCAGAGACCGCACGAAAGGACGAATAGCCGCAGAGGTGACCAGCACCGGCGCTTCGCCTTCGCGCGCGGCACGCTCGAACGCTTCGCGCACGGCGGTCATGAACTCCGACAGTTTCGAAGGCTGCATTGCAAGGCTGCGCTCTTCGCCCTGGCCGACAATGGACTCGGCAAAGGCCTGCTCCCACCGCGCCGACAGCGCGATCAGCGGCAGGTAGCCGTTGTAGGAGGTGTTCTGCGCGCAGATCTGCCGCGCCAGACGGGCACGGACGTGCTCGACCATGGTGGCGGGATTGCGCGAGAAGGCGAGGGAGTCGGCGATGCCTTCGAGGATGGTGGAGAGGTCGCGGATCGAGATGCGCTCGGCGAGCAGCAGCTGCAGCACGCGCTGGATACCGGAGACCGTGACCTGCGCCGGCACGATGTCCTTGACCAGCTCGCTCTGCTCTTTCGGCAGCTCCTTGAGCAGCTTCTGCACCTCGCCGTAAGACAACAGGTCGGACATGTTGGCCTTGAGCAGCTCGGTGAGATGGGTCGAAAGCACGGTGGCGGCATCGACGACGGTGTAGCCCTTGAGCGAGGCCTCCTCCTTGAGGCTGGCATCGACCCAGGTCGCGGGCAGGCCGAAGGTCGGCTCGGTGGTGTGGATGCCGGGCACCTGGACCTGATTGCCGCCGGGGTCCATGACCATGAACTGGTTCGGCCAGATCTTGCCGGTGCCGGCGTCGACCTCCTTGATCTTGATGATGTAGGTGTTGGCTTCGAGCTGGACATTGTCGAGGATGCGCACCGCCGGCATCACAAAACCCATCTCGATCGCGAGCGAGCGGCGCAGCGCCTTGATCTGCTCGGTGAGGCGGTCGGTGCCGTCGGGGCCGTTGACGAGCGGCAGAAGCGCGTAGCCCAGTTCAATCTTGAGGTCGTCGATCTTCAGCGCCGCTGAGATCGGCTCTTCCGCTGCAGCGGCGCCCGGCGCGCCGGGCGTTCCGGCAGCAGGGGCACTCTTGGCGGCTTCCTCGGCCTTGACGGTGGTCTTCTTGTGGTTGCGCGCCTGCCAGGCCAGCGCGCCGGCGCCGGCCCCGAGCGCGAGGAACGGGATGGTCGGAATGCCCGGCAGGGCGGCCAGAACGAGCATTACCGCCGAGGACATCGCGAGGGCCTGCGGGTAGCCGGAGAACTGCTTCATCAGCGCCTTGTCCGCCGCGCCGGAGACACCGGCCTTGGAGACGAGCAGGCCTGCCGCGGTCGAGACGATCAGCGCCGGCACCTGCGTGACGAGGCCGTCGCCGACCGTCAGCAGCGTGTAGCTGCGTCCGGCGTCCGCAAAGGACAGGCCCTGCTGCGCGACGCCGATGATCATGCCGCCGACGACGTTGATGAAGACGATCAAAAGACCGGCGATGGCATCGCCGCGGACGAATTTCGAGGCACCGTCCATGGCGCCGAAGAAGCCGCTCTCGTCCTCCAGCGCCTTGCGCCGCTCCTTGGCGACCTTCTCGTCGATCAGGCCGGCCGAGAGGTCGGCGTCGATCGCCATCTGCTTGCCGGGCATGGCATCGAGGTGGAAGCGCGCGGCGACTTCGGCGATGCGGCCCGAACCCTTGGTGATGACGACGAAGTTGACGATGATCAGGATGGCGAAGACGATGATTCCGATCACGAAATTGCCGCCCATCACGAAGCTGCCGAAGGCTTCGATGACGTGACCGGCCGCATCCGTGCCCTCGTGCCCGTGCGACAGGATCAGGCGAGTCGAGGCCATGTTGAGCGACAGCCGCAGCATGGTCGAGATCAGCAGGATGGTCGGGAAGGCGGAGAATTCCAGCGGCGCCTGGATGAACAGCGCCGTCATCAGGATCAGGATCGAGAGCGTGATCGAGATCGCCAGGAACAGGTCCAGCACGATCGCGGGCAGGGGCAGGATCAGCACCACGAGGATGGTGAGGATGCCAAGCGCCAGCGCGATGTCACCGCGCTTGAGGATGTTGCCGATTTCGGTGAGGGAGGGGAGGGTGGGCTTCGCGCCGCCTACGCCCTGTCCCGCGGTGACGTCGACCATGGTAGCTGCCTCCCCGCGCGATTGCCGCCCGCGCGCCCCAAACGCCTGCGCGGTGGCCGATGGGCCACCGCTCCGAAAGTGAGGCACCGCACTGGCGTCCACGGGGGCTCCCGTTTTACGCGGCTGACGACACTCGACTTCACCCGGCAATTTTTGCCCGGTGTATGGTTAGCAAAGGGTTAACGGAGGGTGCGGCAGGAGGGTGGACCGGGGTGTTTCGGGCTTCTCGGGATGTCGTTCCGGGGCGCCCGAAGGGCGAACCCGGAATCGTCGTGCCGCAAGCGGTGTGGAGGCATGGATTCTCAGATGCGCAATTGCGCATCATAGCTCGCGCCAAGAGGCGCGCCCCGGAATGACCAGGGTGGAAAACCGACGGGCCCTACTTCGCCTTCTGCATCGTCGTCACGGTATACCCCGCCGCCGCCTCCTCGGCCTCGAAGGTCACCTTGTCGCCGACCTTCACCTGCTTGAGCAAAGCGGGGTCCTTGACGCGGTAGACCATGGTCATGGGCTCATCCATGCCGAGGCTCTTGGCGGGGCCGTGCTTCAGGGTGATCTTGCCGGCGGCCTCGTCGATCTTCTTCACCTCGCCGTTGATGGAGGCTCCTTGCGCGGTTGCGCCCAGGGACAGGCCCAGCGTCAGCGCGAGCGATGCGGTCAGTCGGATGATCGGTTTCATGATTCGCTCCATGGCTCACTTCACGGTGACGTGGCCGACCATGCCGTAGTCGCGGTGGTCGGGGATCAGGCAGGAAAATTCGAACGTGCCGGCCTTGGTGAACTTCCAGAGGATCTCGGCCGTCTTTTTCGGCGCGAGCCGCACCCCGTTGGGGTCGTCGTGCTCCATGTGCGGATGCTTCTTCATCACCTCCGCGTGCGCGAGATTCTCCTTTTTGGTGGCGAGCAGGAATTCATGGTCCTCCGTGCCGACATTGCGCAGCACGAAGCGGATCTGCTCGCCGCGTTTGACCTCGATCCTCGATGGCTCATAGTCCATCTCGCTCATCGCGATCTCGATGGTGCGCGCGGGCTTGCTGGGATCGCCGGGCTCGCCGGCCGAAAAGCTCTCGTGCCGATGATTTTCGTGCGCGATGGAGGGCGCGGCCAAAAGCGAGAGTGCCGCCAGTGTGATGATCGTTTTCTTCTTCATCTTGGTCTCCAGTTGATGGTTCGTCGAAATGAGCGGTTACATCTTCTTCGCCGGCGCGCCTGGTTGCCGCGCCGGTGCCGCATCAGGCGCCTCGACCTCGTAGGCAACGGTGCCTTGCGGGAATTGATAGGGGCCGGGATCGCGATAGTCGTCGCGCGCCATCCCCTCGCGGATCTTCATCACCGTGAACATGCCGCCCATCTCGATTGGCCCGAACTGGCCCGCGCCCGTCATCATCGGTAGCGTGTTGTCGGGCGCGGGCATCTCCATGTTGCCCATCGCCATGCCGGCCTGGCCCATCACCATCGCGTCCGGCGCGAGCTTGCCGACGGCGCGCGCCAGATCCTTGCGCGACACGCCGATCATGTTGCGCATGTCGTGGCCCATCGCGTTCATGGTGTGATGCGACTTGTGGCAGTGGAACGCCCAGTCGCCGGGATTGTCGGCGAGCACGTCGAACACGCGCACGGCGCCGACCGGCACGTCGGTCGTCGTCTCCGGATATTGCGCGCTCTCCGCAATCCACCCACCGTCGGTGCAGGTCACGGCAAAGCTGTGGCCGTGCAGATGGATCGGATGATTGGTCATGCTGAGATTGCCGATGCGCACGCGCACCTTGTCGCCGAGCCTGACCGGCAGGGGATCGATGCCGGGAAACACCCTCGAATTCCAGGTCCACATGTTGAAGTCGGTCATCTCGTTGACCTTCGGCAGGTAGGTGCCGGGGTCGACGCGATAGGTGCTCATCACGAAGACGAAGTCGCGGTCGACGGGACGGAAATTCGGATCGCGCGGATGCACGACGACCATGCCCATCATGCCCATCGCCATCTGCACCATCTCGTCGGAATGCGGGTGGTACATGAAGGTCCCGCTCTTCTTCATCTCGAACTCGTAGACGAAGGTCTTTCCAGACGGGATGTGCGGCTGGTTCAGCCCGCCGACACCGTCCATGCCGCTCGGCACGCTCATGCCGTGCCAGTGCACGGTGGTGTATTCGGGCAAGCGGTTGGTGACGAAGATGCGGACCTTGTCGCCCTCCACCGCTTCGATGGTGGGGCCCGGCGACTGGCCGTTATAGCCCCAGAGATTGACCTTCATGCCTTCGGCGAATTCGCGCACCACGGGCTCGGCGACGAGATGGAATTCCTTCCAGTCGCCATTCATGCGGAACGGCAGCGTCCAGCCGTTGAGCGTGACGACGGGGCGATAGTCCGGCCCGTTCGTCGGGTACAGCGGCGGCTGCATCACCACCTTGTCCATGTGCGGGGCTTCCGGAATCCCTGCGGCCTGGACGCGGCCGCTGATTGCCGATGCGCCGGCAAGCGCGGCGGTGCCCAAAAATCCTCGGCGGGAAAACATCTCTGCCTCCGTTTCAGTGGCCGCCATCGGCAGGCGCTGCCGCGGCAATGGTTGTCGGAATGTCGCTGCCGCCCGATGGCGCGCCGCCGCCATTGACGGCGGTCTGCAAGTCGGACTGCGCGAGGAAGAAGCTTTGCTTGGCGTCGATCGCCCCGCGCAGCGAGGCGAGACGTTGGCGTGCCTCGGTCAGGAGCGCGAAGATATCGACCTGCATGGAGGAGAAGCGGAGCTGCATCTCCTCGGTGATGATCTTGCGCAGCGGCAGGATCTCGCGCTGGTAGTGGCTCGCGATGTCGTAGGTCGATCGGTAGACCCGATAGGCATCGCGCGCCTCCGAGCGGACATTGACGGCGCGCTCGGTCAGGCGATTGAAAGCGAGGTTGTAGGTCTCCGCCGCCTGCCGCACGCGCACTTCGCCGCCGTCGAAGATCGGGATCTGGAATAGCACGTCGAAGCCGCGCTCGCGGAACGGCGGGCCTTCCGGATCCTGGGTGCGGCGGGAGATGCCGGCGAGATCGAGCAGGGTGACGAAGCGCGTCGCTTCGGTGAGGTTCAGCGACTTTGCCAGCGCCGTCAGCTCCAGCCGCGCGATCTGCAAGTCAATTCGATGAGCCACCGCATCGGCCTCGATCGAGGGCAACGAAAGCGGCCGCCGCGGCAGCGGCGGCAATGCGTTGGGGAGCCGGAAATCGAGGCCGCCGTCCCACAGCCCCATCAGGCGCGCGAGCCTTTCGCGCCCGCTCGTTGCCGCCTGTCGCGCGGTGGCGAGGTCGGCGGTGGTCTCGGCGTAAAACACCTGCTCGCGGGCCTGATCGAGCTTGTTGATCGATCCGGTCTCGCCGAGTTTTACAGCAAGCCGCGCGGTCGATTCCGCTGTCGACTTCGCGTCGGTCAGTAGCGCCACCATCTCGTTGGCGGCGACAGTGCGGACATAGACGCGGCGCACGTCGGCGGCGAGCCGCAACGTGGCAAGTGCCGCGCGCAACTGCGCCTGGCGGAAACGGTCGCGGGCGATGTCGGAGCGGATCGGCAGGGTTGCCAGCGCAAGAATGTCGCCGACGACCTGGCGCTCGATCTCGCTTGCGCCATCGCCGGAGATCCGCGAGATGGAGAACACGGGATTCGGCGGCAGGCTCTGTTCCACGAGCTCGGTCTCGGCCAGCGCCAGCTCGTTATAAGCGGCCTGAAGTCCCTTGTTGTTGAGGAGCGCGATCTGCACGGTCGCCTCAATGCTCAGCGTGCGCGACAGCACGCGGCGGACGGTGTCACTCACCGCAGCAGCACCGGCGGCGGAGCGGACGAAGGCGACGTCTTTGCCGATGCTCTGGCTGGTGAGCTCGGACACCGCATTCATGCCGCTGTCTGGTGAGAAGGCGGCGCAGCCGGACAGGCCAAGCGCGGCAAGAGCAAGCAGGCCGCGTGCAAAATGATTTGCCATGGCGCGCTCCTACCGGTCCGGCTTGGGTTGAGTTTTGGGCTGGGGCGCAGCGCTGTCGTTGCGCTCGCGCCACGGTCCAGGCTCGGCAGGCCGCAGGCTGTCATAGGGCGCGATCGTCGAGCGATAGCCAACGCGCGCGACCCTGGCCGCCGGATCGGCGGGACCAGCACCTGGCAGCGGCGGCGTGGCCGGCATGCAGCCGGACAGCACGAGCGCGGCCAGCAGCGGCCAATTGAATCGCAGGTGTCGTCCACGCGCCGAAGATGCGGCGGCGAACCTCGCTCCGAGAAGCGTAAGCATGGTCTATTCCTGATCTGTCTGATGATCACAGGCGCATGCGCGCGAAAACGCGCGTTGGCCTCATGTCGTCACGTCAGGTCAGGCGATCGGAGGGCGGTAGAGCAGGGGCGGCGCCTCGCTGTGCAGGCTGGCGACGATATCCGGGACGCAGGCGGAGACCGGCTGGATCGGCTTGGCGAGGTCGGGCAGCGAGACCGGCAGCGCGCTGACGCACATCATCGCGCAGCAAGGGCCGGGTGCGCCCTTGCCGTCATGATGGTGTTTGGCGGGCGCGTCCTGTGCGGCGTGCTGATGAGCGTGCGTGCCGGCGTGGTCATGCGACGCGCTGCCATGCATGTGGCTCGCAGCCGTCTCGTGATGATTCGGGACAAGATCGGCCAGCGCCGCGTCATCGAGACACGGTGCGGGGCCGTGCCCCCAGGCGAGAGCCGCGGCCGGCGCGAGGACGCAGAACAGATAGGCGAGGGCGACCAGCCGCCCCACCTTGATCCGCATCGATCGCGTCAATTGCAACAACATCCCGTCGACATGCTCTTTGCGCGGCAGTGTTGCACACGCAGATTGCAAACTAATGGCAAAGCACGGTTCCGCCAAGCTCTTCTTACCGCAGCGCACCGCGCATGCCCAATATCGCGGCACGATGCTTGACCACGAGGCAATCAGCGAACATGGTCCCGCCCGTGCACGCACCAAATCATCCCGGACAGCGACCGTCGTCATTCACCCCTGATTCCCGTCAGGCCTGGGTGCGGCTCGTCATCGCGCTCCTGATCGGCTCGATCGGGGCCGTCGGCATGTGGGCGGTCGTGGTCGTGATTCCTGTGGTGCAGTCCGAATTCGGCGCCACGCGCGGCGCCGTGTCGCTGGCCTTCACCCTGATGATGTTCGGCTTCGGTCTCGGCGGGGTGATCGCTGGAAAGATCACCGACCGGTTCGGCATCGTGCCGGCGATGGCGATCAGCATCGCCTTTCTCGGTGTCGCCAACGTGCTGGCGGGGCTGTCGAGCCAGCTCTGGCAATTCGTGGCGGCCTATTTCCTGATCGGCCTCGGCACGTCGGCGACCTTCGCGCCCTTGATGGCGGAGGCCTCGCACTGGTTCGAGCGCTATCGCGGGCTTGCCGTGACCATCGTCGCGAGCGGCAATTATGTCGCCGGCACGATGTGGCCGCCGATCGTGAGCTGGGGCATGCAGACCGTCGGCTGGCGCACGACCCATATCGGCATCGGCATCGTCTGCGCGAGCCTGATGACGGTCCTGGTGCTGGTCCTGCGCATGCAGATGGGCGACGACAAGGTCCGCAACCACGCCAACGCACCGCCGCCGCGGGTTGATCTGAAGCTCTCGACCAACCCGCTGACGGTGCTGCTCTCGATCGCCAGCATCTCCTGCTGCGTCGCCATGGCGATGCCACAGGTCCACATCGTCGCCTATTGCGGCGATCTCGGCTACGGCGTGGCGCGCGGGGCCGAGATGCTGTCGCTGATGATGGCTTGCGGCATCGTCAGCCGCATCGGCTCCGGCTTTCTCGCCGACAAGATCGGCGGCATCCGCACGCTGCTGGTCGGATCGGTGGCGCAGGGCTTTGCGCTGGTGTTCTACCTGTTCTTCGACAGCCTCTCCTCGCTCTATCTGATCTCTGCGATGTTCGGCCTGTTCCAGGGCGGCATCGTGCCGAGCTACGCCATCATCGTGCGCGAGGCGATGCCGGCGAGCGAGGCGGCAACCCGCGTCGGCATCGTGATCTTCGCCTCCGTGTTCGGCATGTCCTTCGGCGGCTGGGTGTCGGGCGTGATCTTCGACGCCACCGGCTCATATGCCGCTGCGTTCGCCAATGGTGTCGCCTGGAACGCGCTCAATGTCGGCATCGTCGTGGCGCTGCTGATCCGGTCGCGGATGAATTCGGTGAAGGCGGGCTTCGCCACCTAAACCGCCTGTCCCGCCTTCAATAGCGAGCAGCCGGTGATCTTGTAGGTGCCGTCGCTCTGCTGCTCGAGTGTGTAGAGCGCTTCCCAGGCCTCGCCATCGGCGTCGATGATGTGGACGCGCTGCGCGATCCAGTTGCCTTCGCTCTTGCTGTCGCCGAACTCAAAACCCTTGTGCCGGTAGACCGGCGCGTAGCCGTTCTTCACCATGGACATGAAGATGTCGGGGGCGGGGAAGATCTCCTTGATCGCCGGCGCGGCGTAGGAATAGGCGGCCGCTGCGTCGTCACGGCCGAATGCCTGCTCCTGGGCGCGGATCACGTCTTGCGCGGCGGCGATGCCGCCGGCGTGTGCCGGAAGCGGGCTGAGAGCGACACTGAGTGCGATGAGCAAGGCTGCGATGCGCATGACAGGCTCCGCGTTGATGTCCCGGCGGAGCCGATCCTAGCACGACTGCGACAGCGGGTGAGTGCCTTTGAGCTCTCGCGGTGCTATCGCTTCCGCTTCGCTGCCGATTTAGCCGGCTTGGCCGTGCGCGTTTTGCTCCTACCGGCGGGCTGCACGCGCAGTCCGTCGACGAACACATCCAGCATTCGCAGCACCGACGATTGCCAACCCGGCTGATCGTGCATGTAGCACATGCCGACCAGCGCACGGAGCAGATCCTCGGGACTGACGTCGCCGCGCATCTCGCCGGCCGCGACCGCGCTATCGAGCAGCGAGCCGATCGCCTTTGTCAGACGGTCCATCGAGAAAGCCGCGAGCTCCGACGAGCTCTGGAATGTCAGTGCCAGCGCTGCCGACATGCCCTTCTTGGTGGCAACGAATTCGACGTTCGAGCGCAGCCAACGCCGCAGCGCGTCGACCGGATCCTTCGCATTCTTCAATTGCTCGGCGAGCTCGCTGAGCTGTTCGACCTCGCGCCGGTACACCGCCTCAAACAGGTCCTCGCGAGTCGGAAAATGCCGATAGAGCGTGCCGATGCCGACGCCGGCGCGTTTGGCGACGGCCTCCAGGCTCGCCTCGGGCCCGCCGGCGCTGAACACGAGTTTCGCCGCCTCGAGCACGCGCTCGCGATTGCGCACGGCGTCGGCGCGGGGCTTGCGGATCTGGTCGGCATGGTCGTCCATCCCGGCAATCTAGATCACGATCTGGTTAGATTGAACCCTTTGCGTGGCGCATCGCGTTGTTTGCGCACGGGCTTTTGACGAATTCCAATATTTTCCGGCGGCTCTTGTTAAACGGAGGGTGCCTCCGTATCTTCGCTGACGCGTCGACCCGGCTCATGCGCGGGCGACGCGGAATCGACGGCGGCCACGGCGGTGGCGCGCCGTGCGATCACTCATGTCCATCTGATCGGAGCCTTGTATGAACCACTCCATCAGCCTCACCGTGAACGGTGCGCGGCGCGAATTCGTCCTCGACGATCCGCGCGTCACGCTGCTCGATCTCCTGCGTGAGCGCCTCCATCTGACCGGAACCAAGAAGGGATGCGACCGCGGCCAATGCGGCGCCTGCACCATTCTCGTCGACGGCAAGCGCATCAACTCCTGCCTCGCGCTCGCCATCAGCCATGACGGCGCCGACATCCTCACCATCGAAGGCGTCGCGCGCGGCGACCAGCTTCACCCCGTGCAGGCCGCCTTCATCGCTCATGACGGTTTCCAATGCGGCTTCTGCACGCCCGGCCAGATCATGAGCGCGATCGGAATGATGCGCGAAGGCCAGGCCGGCGATGATCCCGAACGCATTCGCGAATGCATGAGCGGCAATCTCTGCCGCTGCGGCGCCTATGCCGGCATCGTCGATGCCGTGCTCGAGGCGCAGGCCGGCATGGACGAATCCAACCAGAGGCGCTCGGCATGAAACCGTTCGATTATGTCCGGCCCGCCACGGTCGCAGAGGCCGTTGCCGCTGGCGCCCAGCCCGGCGCTGCTTATCTCGCCGCCGGCACCAATCTGCTTGATCTGATGAAGGGCGGCGTCAGCCGTCCGGATCGTCTCGTCGATGTTACGCGTCTCGAGGGTCTCGACCGGATCGAGTCTCTCGCCGACGGGAGCGTCCGTATCGGCGCGCTCGTGCGCAATGCCGATCTCGCGCATGATGCTGAGTTCGCAAAGTCCTATCCGGCCGTAGCTGAAGCGCTGCTCTCCGGGGCGTCCGCGCAATTGCGCAACGCGGCGACGGTGGGCGGTAATCTCCTGCAACGAACGCGCTGCGCGTATTTCTACGACACCGCCAGCCGGTGCAACAAGCGCGAGGCCAGCAGCGGCTGTGATGCGCTTGGCGGCGAGAACCGGACCCACGCCGTGCTCGGCTGGAGCGAGAGCTGTATCGCCACCCATCCGTCCGATTTCTGCGTGCCGCTGCTCGCGCTTGATGCAATCGTCGAGATCGAGGGCAGGAATGGGCGGCGGGAGATCGCGTTCGATGCGCTGCATCGCCTGCCAGGGGATACGCCGGAGCGCGAGTCTGCGCTTGAGCCCGGCGACCTCATCGTCGCGGTGCGTCTGCCGGCCGCCGCACGCGGCTTTGCCGCCCATGCGCGCTACCTCAAGGTCCGCGAGCGTACCTCGTATGCGTTTGCCGTCGTCTCGGCCGCGGCCGCCTTGCAGGTCAAGAACGGCAAGGTCACGGAAGCGCGGCTTGCGCTCGGCGGCGTCGCCGCGAAGCCCTGGCGCGCCCGCGCAGCGGAAGACGTTCTCAAGGGCGTCGCACCTGATGCAGCCGCCTTCCAGGAAGCCGCCCGGCGCGCGCTCGCTGATGCAAAGCCGTCCGGCGACAACGCCTTCAAGATCGAGCTCGGGCGCCGCATCGTCGTGCGTGCGCTGACCCTTGCTGCCGCTGGTACGCCTGCGCGCATGCCCGCGCTGCCGGCCTCTCCCTTTGCGTCCATTTCCGGAGCCATCCATGTCTGAGCTCAGTCTCACCTCCGCTCCCGCCCACTTACGGCACGGCTCGAACATCGGCCAGCCGCTGACCCGTCGTGACGGCATCCTCAAGGTCAGGGGACAGGCGACTTATGCCGCCGACAATCATCCGCCCGGCATGCTGTTTGCCGTGATGGCGGTCTCCAGCATCGCGCGCGGTCGCGTGACCTCGCTCGATGTGGCCGCGGCCAAGCGCCATCCCGGCGTCGTTGAAATCATGACGTCGAGCCACAAGCCACAGCTCGCGATCGATCCGGAGATCAAGACCAATCCGTTCGTGTTCCGGATGGAGGTGTTGCAGAGCGACGAGGTCCGCTATCCCAACCAGCCCATCGCCGTCGTGATCGCGGAAACGCTGGAGGCGGCGACCGAAGGCGCGGCGCTGCTGGCGCCACGTTACGAGACGCTGCCGGCGCGTGTCGGACTCGATGCCGGCGAAAGTTTCGTGCCGCCCGTCGTCGGTGTCGGCAACCCGACGGAAAATCACCGCGGCGACGTCGAGGCGGGTCTCGCCGCGGCCGACAAGCGGATCGAGGCCACCTATGAGACGCCGCCGCAATATCACAACGCCATGGAGCCGCATGCGATCGTCGCGGCCTGGGACGGCGACAACCTCTCGATCGACATGCCGACCCAGGGCTTGTTCCTATCGCGCGCACGCGTCGCCGAGCTGTTCGGCATGGCGCCAGAGAAGATTCACATCCGCAGTCCCTTCCTCGGCGGGGGCTTCGGCTCCAAGGGCTTGATGGCTGGTCCCCAGGTCCTCGGTATCATGGCGGCAAAGCTGGTCGCCAAGCCGGTCAAGCTCGTGCTGCGTCGTGAGCAGATGTACGGCCCGGTCGGACATCGTGCACCGACGCGCCAGCGGCTGCGCGTGGGCACCGACGGCGAAGGACGCCTGACCGCTCTCGATCATCACGCCAGGACGGTGTCGAGCACATTCGACGATTTTTACGAGCCGGCCGCTGATGCCTCGCACACGCTCTATGCCAGCCCGGCGATCCGGACCTCGCATGACGCCGTGCGCGTCGACACCGGCACGCCGCTGTTCATGCGCGCGCCCGGGGAAGCAACCGGCTCGATCGCGCTGGAGAGCGCGATCGACGAGATGGCCTGGGCCTGGGGCATCGATCCACTCGCCTTTCGCCTGAGGAACTACGCCGAGGTCGAGCCGATCACCGGCAGGCCGTTTTCCTCGAAGGCGCTGCGGGCCTGCTACGAGCAAGGGGCGGCGCGTTTCGGCTGGGCGAAGCGCTCGCTTCAGCCGCGGCAGATGCGCGACGATGCCGGTCTTCTGGTCGGTTGGGGCATGGGCACGGCGACGTTCCCGGCGCTGATGTTCCAGGCCGAAGCGCGCGCGGCGATCCGTCGCGACGGCACCGGCGCCATGGAGATCGGCGCGCACGACATGGGGCAGGGCGCCTGGACCGCGCTGGCCCAGATCGCAGCCGATGGGCTCGGGCTCGATGTCGACCGCGTCGAATTCAAGGCCGGCACGTCCGATCTGCCCGACGCCGGTATCGCCGGCGGCTCCGCGCATACGGCAACCGCGGGCGCAGCGATCCACAATGCCGGCGCGGCCGTCATCGCCAAGCTCGCCGATCTCGCAACCGGTGACGAGCGCTCGCCGCTATTCGGCGCCGGCAATGCCGGCGTGATCGCGCGCGACGGAAAGCTGTTCCGGCGCGACGACGAAAGCCGCGGCGAGAGCTACGCCCGGATCCTCGCGCGTGCGGGCATCGCCGAGGTCGAGGCTCGCGGCACAGGCGCGCCGAACCCTGCGGCGATGGAAGAATATGCGATGCATGCGCATGGCGCTGTCTTCGCCGAGGTGAAGGTCGATCCCGACCTCGGCCAGATCCGCGTCTCGCGAATGGTCGGCGCCTTCGCGGCCGGGCGCATCGTCAATCCGCATCTGGTGAAGAGCCAGCTGTTTGGCGGCATGATCTGGGGCATGTCATTCGCGCTGCACGAGGAGGCGATCACCGACCGCCGTAGCGGCCGGATCATGAACGCCAACCTCGGCGAGTACCACATCCCCGTGAATGCCGACGTGCCACCGCTCGACGTGATTACGGTCGAGGAGCACGATCCGCACGTCAACGCACTCGGCATCAAAGGCGTCGGCGAGATCGGCATCACCGGCAGTGCCGGCGCGGTCGCCAACGCCGTCTGGCATGCGACCGGCGTGCGGGTGCGCCGTTTCCCGATCAAGATCGAGGAGCTGTTGACGCAGCGCTGACGGCCAACGCGGCGGCGGGAGCTCCTCCCGCCGCGGCGTCTTCCGAGAAGGAGCTAGGCGCCGCTCGTATCAATCCATGACGGGTTTCTGAGAAACGCTACCGTCTCATCAGGCCTGGAAGCGCAACCCTCGGATTGTTCAATCGTCTCGATGGACGTCGCGACGCGATCGCCATAGGCCAGGTCCGTCTCGTCCAGGCACCTGTTTTCTGCTGTCGCGCTGCGCCATGTGTCCCAGACCGACGTGTGCCGGTTTGCGAGCGCCAGGAGATCCCGGTGGAGATCTACGTCCATGAACCAAAGGCCCCTTGCGTCGCCGTGCCCGAAATCATCCGGATCAACGCTCCCACTCCTCGCTAATCTCCACGCTTGGGCCGCCGTCAGGTAGACATCATTCGGCAGGTCAGTCAGGTCGAATGTGATGCCAAGGTCCCTTTGCTGCATCTCATCGATTTGTGCATCGACGCGACGCCAGCGCTGCTCTGCCGCCGACCAATACTCGCAAATCCAGTGATCCTGGTTGGGCGCGGCGTCGAAATAGGTGGCAAATCCGCACCGGACACGCGCAGGAATCGCGCGATGTCTCAGAATGCTGCAGAGTAACAGCGAATAGTCACGGCATGTGCCGAACGTCCGCTGCCGCGGAGGGCGAGGCACCTCCAGCGGTCCGTTGAAGCATTCCTGGATGAGTTGTAGCCGAGCGGAAACCGGCTGCGTCTCGCGGGGGCGCGGCGTGCTGGCCGGAATGCCGTACTGGTCTGCGCACGACACATGCACAATGAGCCTTGATACGATGTCGCGCAGCGAAGCTATGTCAGGAGGAAGGTGCTCGTAGAGTCTTCCAAGCGGACCCGGCTCTGTCATACCATCGTGTGCGATGAAGTGCTCTCCGACCTTCGACATGATGCCTGTCCCATCAGCTCAGCACAACCTTAGGACACTATGGGGGAGCGCGTCTATCATGACGTTTCTGCCTGCCGAGATCATTGATCATACAAGCGCCGACGTCTCTCAGAACGTCGGCGGCGTGCAGGCCGAGATTACTTCGCACGGCTTGCCGCCGACGCAGCGGAAGCGGTGCGGGCGGCGGCTCTCGAAATAATAGGCATCGCCGGGATTGAGGATGCGGCGCTCGTCCTCGACTGTGACCTCGAGCTTGCCGGAGATCACCACGCCGCCTTCCTCGCCATCATGGACCAGCGGCACTCGGCCGGTGTCACTACCGGGTTCGTAGCGCTCTTTCAGGATCTGCAAGCTCCGGCCGAACAGATTGTCGCCGACCTGGCGGTAGGAGATCGGCTTCTTGCCGACCTCGGTGAGCTCCTCCGCGCGGTAGAAGATCTTGCGCCGCGTCTCAGGCTCGAGCGCAAAGAACTCGGCGAGCCCCATCGGAATCCCGTCGAGAATGCGCTTGAGCGCACCGACCGACGGGTTCATCTGGTTGGACTCGATGAGCGAGATCGTCGAATTGGTGACACCGGAGCGTTTGGCGAGTTCCCGCTGCGACAGCTTGTGGCGCGCCCGGATGAATCGCAGCCGTCCACCGATGTCGACGCTCATGCCCAAAGTCCCTGTTGCAGGTGTTGCGGATCGCGCAAATATGGACCGGCCCGCCCAATCAAATCAATGGGTTGCGAATGCACAGAAAAGGGCTTGTTGCGCTTAGGAAGCCGTGGCTCTGCTAAAGGGTCAGCAAAGGAGCGCGGCCGTGACCCTTCATCAGATTCCGAACACCATCAAGACCGATTCGTACTGGATGCCGTTCACGGCCAACCGGCAGTTCAAGAAGGCGCCGCGCCTGTTCTCCTCGGCCGAGGGCATGCACTACACAAGCGTCGACGGCCGCAAGGTGATCGACGGCTCCGCCGGCCTCTGGTGCGTCAACGCCGGCCACGGCCGCAAGCAGATCGCCGCCGCGGTCGAAAAGCAGCTGATGACGCTGGACTTCGCGCCGTCGTTCCAGATGGGTCATCCGCTCGCGTTCGACTTCGCCGAGCGGCTCGCCGAAATCGCGCCGAAGGGGCTCGATCGCATCTTCTTCACCAACTCCGGCTCTGAATCGGTCGACACCGCGCTGAAGATCGCGCTCGCCTACCATCGCGCGACCGGCCAGCCGACGCGCACCCGCCTGATCGGCCGGGAGCGCGGCTATCACGGCGTCGGCTTCGGCGGCATGTCGGTCGGCGGCATGGTGGCGAACCGCCGTGCGTTTGCGACCCATCTTCCGGGCGTCGACCACATCCGCCACACCCACGATCTCACCCGCAACGCCTTTGCCAAGGATCAGCCGACGCATGGCGCCGAGCTTGCTGACGATCTCGAGCGCCTCGTCGCCTTGCACGGCGCCGAGACGATTGCCGCCGTCATCGTCGAGCCGGTGCCGGGCTCGACCGCGGTGCTGCCGCCGCCGCAGGGCTATCTGAAGCGGCTGCGCGAGATCTGCGACAAGCACGGCATCCTCCTGATCTTCGACGAGGTCATCACCGGCTTCGGCCGCCTCGGCACGCCGTTCGCCGCCAACTTCTTCGGCGTCACGCCGGACCTGATGACCACCGCCAAGGGTATCACCAACGGCACTGTCCCCTGCGGCGCTGTGTTCGCGAGCCGCAAGGTGCATGACGGCCTGATGACCGGCCCGGAGAACCAGATCGAGCTGTTCCACGGCTACACCTATTCGGCGCATCCCGTCGCCTGTGCCGCAGGCCTTGCCACGCTCGACATCTACAAGGACGAGGGCCTGCTCACGCGCGGTGCGTCGATCGCCGAATACTGGCGCGATGCGCTGCATTCGCTGAAGGGTCTGCCGAACGTCATCGACATCCGCAATTGCGGCCTGATGGGTGCGGTCGAACTGTCGCCGCGCGAGGGCGCGATCGGCGCGCGTGGCTATGACGTGATGGTCGACTGCTTCAACAGCGGCCTTTACCTGCGCACCAGCGGCGACTCCTTTGCGATGTCGCCGCCGCTGATCGTCGAGAAGAGCCACATCGACCAGATGGTCTCGATCCTCGGCGACGCCATCAAGCGGGTGGCCTGATAATTGCTCCCGCGGTTCACGGTGTTTTTCTGTCTTGGCAGCGGCGCGTGATGCCGCGGGAGTTTGACGAAGCGTGAAAGTCCTGATCCTCGGCAGCGGTGTCATCGGTGTCACCTCTGCCTACTATCTCGCGCGCGCCGGGCATGAGGTGACGGTCGTCGACCGTCAGCCGCAGCCGGCGCTGGAGACTTCGTTCGCCAATGCCGGCGAGGTCTCGCCCGGCTATTCCTCGCCCTGGGCCGGCCCCGGCGTGCCGGTGAAGGCGGTCAAATGGCTGTTGATGAAGCACGGCCCGCTGGTGGTCCGGCCGAAGCTCGATCCCGTGATGTGGGTCTGGCTGCTCAAGATGCTGCGCAACTGCACGTCCGCGCGTTACGCGGTCAACAAGAGCCGGATGATCCCGATTGCGGAGTACAGCCGCGATTGCCTGCGCGATCTGCGCCGCGAGATCGGCATTCAATATGACGAGCGCGCGCAGGGCACCTTGCAGCTGTTCCGCTACCAGGCGCAGCTCGACGGCACCGGCGAGGACATCGCCGTGCTCAAGCAATACGGCGTGCCCTATGAGGTGCTCAGCCGCGAAGGCTGCATCGCGGTCGAGCCGGCGCTCGGCGGCGTGAAGGAGAAGTTCGCGGGCGGATTGCGGTTGCCGCAGGACGAGACCGGCGACTGCCACATGTTCACGCAGGCGCTGGCCAAGCACGCCGAAGCGCTCGGCGTGCGCTTCATGTTCAACACCGGCATCAACGGCATCGTGACGGACGCCACGCGCGTGACTGGTGTTGCGACCAGTGCCGGCCTGCTGCAGGCCGATGCCTATGTCCTCGCGCTCGGAAGCTGGTCGTCGCGGCTGGTTGCGCCGCTCGGCATTTCGTTGCCGGTCTATCCGGTGAAGGGCTATTCGATCACGGTGCCGATCAAGGACGCCAGCGGCGCGCCGGAATCGACCGTGATGGACGAAAGCTACAAGGTTGCGATCACCCGCTTGGGGGATCGCATCCGCGTCGGCGGCACCGCCGAGATCTCCGGCTATTCGAGCAAGCTCTACCCCGCGCGCCGCGCCACGCTGGATCATTCGCTGACCGATCTCTTCCCGCGCGGCGGCGATCTCTCCAAAGCAACGTTCTGGAGCGGCCTGCGCCCGATGACACCGGACGGCCCGCCCGTGATCGGCCCGACGCGCTACAGTAATCTCCACCTCAACACCGGCCACGGCACGCTGGGCTGGACCATGTCCTGCGGCTCCGGCCGTGTGCTCGCGGACATGCTGTCGGGCAAGAAGCCGGAGATCGACACGAGCGAGCTGACGGTGGACCGCTACGCTCATAGGTTTGGGTAAAGGTTTATCCGCCCGTCATTGCGAGGAGCGAAGCGACGAAGCAATCCAGACTGTCTCCGCGGCGAGATTCTGGATTGCTTCGCTTCGCTCGCAATGACGGCGTGGAAGCCCACATCCAATCGGGATGACGGGACTGCGGCTGCGCCCGTGGAGTGGAAGAACTACCCCGCCGCCGTCACCGAATTCACCCACAGCACCACAGCCTTCGCATCCTGCGCCGGGTTGGAAAAACGGTGCGGCCGTCGGCTGGCAAACCGAAAGCTGTCGCCCGTCTTCAGCGACCAAGTCTCCGTATCCACCGTCAGCATCATCTCGCCCTCGAGCACGAGGCCGGCTTCCTCGCCGTCATGGGTGTAGAGCTCATCGCCGGTTGAGCCGCCGGGCTCCAGATGCACGAGGAATAAATTGAGCCGGTTCTCGGCGCTCGCCGGGCTCAGCAACTGTTTTGAGACGCCGGTGCGCCAGAGCTTGAGCTCGGGGCGCTGAAGCGCGCGCGTCACGATCTGGTCGGACACGCCGTCGCTGCTCGGGCTCGCGCCGAACAGCGCGGCGATGCCGACGCCGAGCACGTCGGCGAGCGTCGCCAGCACGCGCAGCGAGGGCGAGGACAGGCCGCGCTCGATCTGGCTGAGAAACCCGATCGAAAGCTCCGTGCGCTCGGCCACCGTTTCGAGCGAGAATTGCCTGACCCGCCGGAGATCGCGGATGCGGCGGCCGACCGCAACGTCCATCGCGGGCTCGGCCGTTTTGGCCTTCGCCTTTTTCACCGGCTTTGCGGCGGCCGGTTTGCGCATTCTTTTGCCACCGCTCACGTCAAACCGCTTCCTTCATGTGCATGAAAACCGCTTGCATCGACCGTGAAAGTGTGACCAAGTTTTCATATTGGTGAAAATAAGCCGAAAAGGCGTCGCCCGCAACGTCTGCCTCGCCATACACGCTGGCGTCGCGATCGGCCGAACCCAAAGGGGGATAGCGATGAAGCGTTTCGTTCAGGCCGCGGTCGCGGCGCTCGCGATTGCAGCCACCGTGCCGGCATCGGCGCAGCAGGTGCTGAAGGTCGGCTCGACGCCGACCGGCATTCCCTTCACCTTCCTCGACACCAAGACCAACACCATCCAGGGCATCATGGTCGATCTCATCACCGAGATCGGCAAGGACGCTGGTCTCAACGTGCAGATCGAGCCGATGCAGTTCTCGGCGCTGATTCCCTCGCTCACCTCGAGCAAGATCGACATCATCGCGGCCGCGATGTTCATCACGCCGCCGCGCAAGGAGGTCGTCGATTTCTCCGACCCGATCTACACCTATGGCGAAGGCCTCGTAGTGCCGAAGGGCGACACCAAGGCCTATGCCTCGCAGGAGGATCTGAAGGGCGAGACGGTCGGTGCCCAGGTCGGCACCGCCTTCGTCGACGCGTTGAAGAAGTCCGGCCTGTTCGCCGAGGTCAAGGCCTATGAGACCATTCCCGACATCCTGCGCGACGTGAACACCGGCCGCCTCAAGGCCGGCTATGCCGACTATCCCATCCTCGCCTACAATCTGAAGCAGGGGGGCTTCCCCGAGGTGCGTCTCGTCGCTGGCTACAAACCCGTCACCGTCGGCTCGGTCGGCATCGGCGTGCGCAAGGGAGAGACTGCGCTTCTGGGCAAGATCAACGCCTCGCTGGCGAAGCTGAAGGCCAACGGCACCATCGACAAGATCCTCGATAAATGGGGCCTGAAGGCGCAGGGCTGATCAATAGAGGCTGAGAAGGCCGCGCGATGAAAGGCTTCTGGCACGACGCCGTCGAGTTCTTCCCGATCCTGTTGAACGGCGTCGCGCTGACGATCGTCGTCACCATCGGCTCGCTGCTGCTGTCGACGGTGCTTGGCCTCGTCTGGGCCATGATGCGGGTCTCAGGCATCGGCCTCCTGTCGGGGCTCAGCGCCAGCCTGATCAACGTGATCCGCGGCATCCCGATCATCGTGCTGCTGTTCTACCTCTACTTCGTGATGCCGGATCTCGGCGTCACGCTGACCGCGTTGCAAGCCGCGATCCTCGGGCTCGGCATCGCCTATTCAGCCTACCAGGCCGAAAATTTCCGCGCCGGCATCGAGGCGATCGACAAGGGGCAGATCGAGGCGGCGCAGTCGATCGGCATGGGCTGGTGGCTCACAATGCGCCGCGTGGTGCTGCCGCAGGCGGTGCGCATCGTGTTGCCGCCTTACGGCAACGTCATGATCATGATGCTGAAGGACTCTTCGCAGGCTTCGACCATCACGGTCGCCGAGCTCGCCCTTCAAGGCAAGCTGATCGCATCTTCGACCTTCAAGAACACCAGCGTGTTCACGCTGGTGGCGCTGATGTATCTCACCATGAGCATTCCGCTGATCCTGCTCGTCCGTCACTTCGAGAAGCGGGCCGGCAAGCGATGATCGAGCTGAGCGACGTCCACAAGAGCTTCGGCAAGGTCGAGGTGCTCAAGGGCATCACGGCGAACGTCGAGAAGGGCGAGGTGGTCTGCATCATCGGCCCCTCCGGCTCCGGCAAGTCGACCATCCTGCGCTGTATCAATGGGCTCGAAAGCTACGACCGCGGCGAGATCAGCGTCGAGGGACTGAAGGTCGACCGCGATGCGCCGTCGATCGTGGCGATCCGCACCCAGGTCTCAATGGTATTTCAACGCTTCAACCTGTTCCCACATCGAACCGCGCTCGAAAACGTCGTCGAGGGGCCGCTCTATGTGAAGAAGGAGGCGCGCGCCGCGGCGTTTGAGCGTGGCCGCGCGCTGCTCGCCCGGGTTGGCCTCGCCGAGAAGGCCGACGTGCATCCGCCGCAGCTCTCCGGCGGCCAGCAGCAGCGCGTCGCGATCGCCCGCGCGCTGGCGATGCAGCCCAAGGCGATCCTGTTCGACGAGCCGACCTCGGCGCTCGATCCCGAGCTCGTCGGCGATGTCCTCGGCGTCATGCGCAAGCTCGCCGACGACGGCATGACCATGGTTGTCGTCACTCACGAGATGGGCTTTGCCCGCGATGTTGCCGACCGCGTGCTGTTCATCGATGGCGGCGTCATCGTCGAGCAGGGACCGGCCAAGGCCGTCCTCAATCAACCCCAGCATCCGCGCACGCAGGACTTTTTGCGCCGCGTGTTGCATCCGCTCTGATCGGTCTTCGCCATGAATGCGCCTGCGCGCCTGCCACTACCGCCCTCACTCTATGCCGACACGGCCGTGGCGCCGACTGCAACGCCGCCGCTCGACATCGACAAGAATGTCTCCGTCGCCATCGTCGGCGGCGGCTTCACCGGCCTCTCGACCGCGCTGCATTTGGCGGAGCAGGGCGTAGAGGCCTTGGTGCTGGAGGCGCAGGAGCCCGGCTGGGGCGCCTCCGGCAATAATGGCGGCCAGACCAATCCCGGGCTGAAGCACGATCCCGATCAGATTGAGGCCGATTTCGGCCCCGAACTCGGCCGCCGCATGATCGAGTTCTCCTACGGAACGACGAACTTCACCCACGACCTGATCCGCCGCTACCAGATCCCCTGCGAGGCGCGGCAGAAGGGTACGCTGCGCGCGGCCTATAACGAGGTCAGCGCCGCCGCGATCGAGAGGACCGCGCAGCAATGCATCCGCCGCGGCATGCCGGTGTCGTTCCTCGATCGCGAGCAGTTGCGCGAGATGACTGGCACGGACCGCTACATCGGTGCCATGCTCGATGCCCGCGGCGGCGATCTGCATCCCCTCAGCTATGCCCGCGGCCTTGCGCGCGCCGCGATGTCCGCAGGCGCGAATGTCCATGGTGAGACGCCGGCCCTGTCGCTGCGCCGCGAGAGCAGCCGCTGGCGGATCGAGACGCCGCGTGCCGCGGTGCATGCCGAAAAGGTGCTGCTCGCCACTAACGGCTTTACCGACGATCTCTGGCCGGCGCTTCGCCGCACCATCGTGCCGGTATTCTCCTCGATCGCCGCCACGGCGCCGCTCTCGGACGAGGTCGCCCGCTCGATCATGCCGACGCGTTCCGTGCTCTACGAAAGCGGACACATCACGGTCTATTACCGCATCGACCAGCATGGCCGCCTCTTGATGGGTGGCCGCGGCCCGATGCGCTGGATCAATTCGCCGTCCGACGTCGCCTATCTCATCCGCTATGCCGAGCGGCTATGGCCGCAGCTCAAGGGCGTTTCCTGGACTCATGGCTGGAACAGCCGGCTCGCCATCACCAAGGATCATTATCCGCACGTGCATGAGCCCGCGGAAGACATCCTGATCTCGCTCGGCTGCAACGGCCGCGGCGTCGCGCTCTCGACCGCGATGGGCGCGCAGCTCGCGCGTCGCCTGATCGGCGGCGCCAAGGCCGAGATCGATATGCCGATCACCGGCATCAAGCCGATCCCGATGCACGCGCTCTGGCCGGTGGCCGTGACCAGCGCCGTGATCACCGGTCGCGTGCGGGACCGGCTCGGCATTTAAAGAAGGCGCCGCCCGGTCAGGGGCGGCGCCTCTTAAGAGTTGCAGATGGGGTGTCAGCAGCGGCCCTGCTTCCACAGGCCGGGCGGGCAGCCCCGGCCGTGCCAGCCGACCTTGCGCCCGTGATACCAGCCGGGCGGCGTGCCATGGTGATGTCCATGGAATCCACCATGGCCGTGTCCATGACCGTGGCCGTGGCCATGACCGCCTCTGGCGAATGCCGCGCCGGGCATCGTGAAGCCGGCCGCGATGATCAATGTTGCGGCGAGCGCAAGCTTCTTCATCCTAATTCTCTCCTTTGGGCACCCATCTGTCCGTTCGACGAGCGGACATCGATTGCGGTGTCGCGTGCAAATATGGAGGAGTCGTGACGATCAGCCTTCGGCCACCGCATCGGCCCAGGGCTGGAAGATCTCGACCGCGCCGGAATTGGTATCGCCCTCGCGCATTACCACGCTCGGGCAGGCGAATTTCATCGGCAGCGCCTGCACCTGCGTCTCCTCATAGTCGAAGCGCGCCGCGAGCGCCTTGCGCGCGTCCGCCTGCAGGCGGGCGTCGCCGATCACGACTGCGCCTTCGCTGGCATCGATGCGTGGCTGGTGGATCGCGGCGTCGAGATCCATGCCGAAGTCCATCGCGAAGGAGACGAGCTGCATCACCGCCGGCAGGATGCGGCGGCCGCCGGAGGCGCCGACCGCGAGGCGCTTGCTGTCCTGGGTCTCGGCGATGACGGGGGTGTAGTTGGTCAGGCAGCGCTTGCCCGGTGCAAGCGAGTTGGTCGTGCCCGGCGTCGGGTCGAACCACATGATGCCGTTGTTCATGGTGATGCCGGTGTGCGGCGTCACGTATTTCGAGCCGAAGGTGGAGAGCAGCGTCTGCGTCACCGCGGCCATGTTGCCGTGGCGGTCGACCACGGAGAAGTGCGTGGTGCAGGACGGCGCCAGATATTCCGCGCCGAGCGAGCGCTTGCCGTCGGCATCGCCCATGTCTCCGAGCCGCTCGCGATAGGCCGATTGCAAAGCGAGCGTATATTCGGCGTAGGTCGCCGCATCGGGTGTACCGCCCGGCTTCAGATTCTGCTGCAGCAGGCGCAGCGCATGCGCCATCGTCGGCCCGGCCGTCAGCTCCGGCGTCGCAAAGACCTTGCCGCCACGATAGGGGATCGCCAGCGGCTCGCGCAGATGAGCGCGGAATGCGGCGAGGTCCTCGGCCGACAGCGAGCCGCCGTCGGCCTTGATGTCGGATGCGATGCTTTTGGCGAGGTCGCCCTGGTAGAAGTCGCGCGCGCCGGCCTCGGCAAGATGCGACAGCGTGGCCTTCAACTTGTCCTGCGGCAGCCGCGTCTCGGCCTTGATACCCCACGGCGCATTCGGCGGCAGGCCGTCCTTCAAAAAGGCTTCCGCGCTGGCCGGATAGCGCCGCAGATCGGCGGCAGTGCTCGCGATCATCAGCGTCGTCCACCAGTCGACCAGCAGCCCTTCGTCGGCGAGCTTCGCGGCCGGCGCCAGCAGATCCTTCCACGGCAGCTTGGCGTGGCGGCGATGCGCCTCCTCCATGCCGGCGACGACGCCGGGCACTGCGATCGAGCCGGGGCCGTGAATGTTGCGATCGTCCTTCACCCGCGGCCAGGGGAACAGGTCGGAGGCCGCGCCCTGGCCGGTGAGCGGATAGTCGGCGACGCGCAGGCTCTGCGGCGCGCGCATGCCGTAGTCGATCACCTCATAGCGATTTTCCTTGGCGCGGAAGAGCACCATCGCGCCGCCGCCGCCCATGCCGCTCATCCAGGGTTCCAGTACGTTCAGCACGAAGGTGGTCGCGACGATCGCATCGACACAGTCGCCGCCCGCCGCCAGCACCTCTGCGCCCACTTCCGCCGCGCGGCGCGACTGCGCGGCGACGATGCCGCCCTTGGCCCTGACGGCGGGTTTGCGGATGTTTTGGGCGAGGCTGAACTGGTGAGGCATGATGTCGTCTTGTGTCCCAGGTGTCTTGCTTCGTTGCGTTGACGTCTTAGCTCCGCAATTGGCGAAGCAAAACGACAATGGCACATTGCCGATAGCGAGAACATCCATAGGCAGGAGCGACATGGCTGGTGTGAAACAGGCGAGATGCGCAAGGCAAAGCTCACCGGGCGGTGAAGACAAAGATGCCCGGGACGAGCCCGGGCATGACGAGTTTGGGGAAGTCAGTCAGGAAGCGTCGAAGCTGCAGCTCCTACAGCGCGCCGTCGCGACGGCGGGCCTGATGCTTGGCGTGCCATTTCGGGCCAGGCCCGCGCATGTAGTGAAGCTCGGGGCGGTAGGGATTGCCTGCGATTTTAATCAACCTTTGCCACTTGGTGGCAACGAAGTTCAGGGGCTGGCAGAGCAGGCTCAATGAAGCGAACAGCATGGCATCACCTCAATGCGGCTTGCCGAGCATCGATGTGAAGGGGAGATCGAAAATCTCCTCGCCGTCGTCGTCGCTGACGTGGATCACCCAGTCGCGCCAGTCCTCAGCGCCGGGCGTCAGGATCATCGACTGCATGATCTGGGTGGCGCGATCGCGCGCCTCGGTCAGGTTGGCGACGGCGGTGCCGCAGCGATCGATCAGCGTGCCGTCAGTATTGGAGCAGTGAAAATAGACCTGAACCATATACGCCTCCTGTAGAAAGCGATTTGGATGGCAAATCGATACCATCAGAAAAAGCCGAAAAACATTCGGGCCAAGCCCGGTAAGGGAATCTACGGATATTGGTCGCTATCTCGGCCTCGGTGGGTTTGATCACAGGGGGGTGATGATCAACTGGACGGCGCACGGGCGGCGTGGAAGGCTCGATTCGACGAAAGTCGGGGGAGGGTTGGGTGAACCACTTCACATTACGGTGCGGACGTCGAAGCCGGCGCTTGATGGCGGCTGCCTTCACAGTCCTGCTCGGCCTCGCCTCGGCAGCGTGGTCCGAGCCGGTCAGGAAGAGCGGCTATGCGATCGGCGCGGAAACGTGCGGCAGCGGCGATCTCGCCTTTCCCCGGATCCAGCTCGACATGAAGGGCGGGTTCTGCGCCGGCCTTGTCGCCAGCGAGGACGATCATCTGAAATTTCCGCGCTCGATCATCCAGGTGCCCGGCCACGACCTGTTCGTGGTCGCCGACATGGGCGGCTGGGGCCATACCGATGGACGGCTGCTGCTGCTCGATCCGCGCGCTCCGGCAGGCAAGCGGTTCAAGGAACTCCTGACGGCGATCGAATACCCGTTCGGCCTCGTAATCGGCCCGGACAAGAAGCTCTACGCCTCGTCCGCCGAGACGATCTTCAGGGTCGATCCGCTCGCGGACAATCCGCGCGGCACGGTCGAGACCATCATCCGTCATTTGCCGGGCCGCCGGATCACGCTGCCTGATGGCACGAAGCTCGACGAGAGCGCGCATCCGCTCAAGCAGTTTGTCTTCGACAAGAACGGGCGCCTGTTCGTCAATATCGGGTCGCACAGCGACGACTGTATCACGCCGGCGCCGATCAACCGGCCTTGCGCGGCCACCGAAGGGGCCGACGCCATGGCCGCGATCTGGCTGTTCACGCCGCCTGCGGGCGGCATTTTTCCGGCGTTGAAGCCGAACGATCCGAATCCGGCGCATCAGGTCTATGCGCGGGGTCTGCGCAACTCGATGGCGCTGGCGCTGCACCCGAGCTTCCCCGATACCGGCTATGCCTTTCTGCAGGGCGAGAACGGCCGCGACCTGCCCGATATCTTCAAGCCGAACGAGGAGATCAACGCGATCGAGCCGGGCAAGCACTATGGCTGGCCGTATTGCTACGATCTGTCGACGCCGAGCCCGGAATTCAAAGCCGTGCTGCAGTCCGGGCCCTACAAGGCGCTCTGCACCGGCAATGCGCTCTACAAGGCACCGCTCTCGCTGATGCCGCCGCACGGCGCGCCGCTGGCCATGCTCTATTATCACGGCGCAAAATTTCCGGAGCTGGAGGGCAAGCTGGTTGTCGGACTGCACGGCTATCGCCCGACCGGCAGCCGCGTCCTCATCTACGACGTCGATGATCATGGCTTCCCCAAGCCGAGTCCGGCGCCGGTGCGCTATCACGTCAGCTGCGCGGCCGAGGCGACGCGAAGCTTCCAGACCGACACCGGCGAGGTCGCTGCCGCGCCGTTCGAGCAGCTGATCGCGGGCTGGCATCGGGTCAACGGTACGCGGCCGCAAGGCGCGCCCGTCGGCATGACTGTCGCCGAGGACGGTGCGATCTGGTTGGTCGAGGACAAGAACCAGACAGTGATCCGGATTGACCGCGCCGCCGGCGAAGCGCCGCAGCCGCTGCCCTGCGATATGCGCAGTCAGGCCCAGATCGATCAGCTCGCGGCGTTCGTGGCGAGGGACGCGCAGAACCGCGACCGCCTCACCACGCTGCGCAAGGGTCTGGTCGAAAAGCACTGTGTCGGTTGCCATTCCGATTTCGGTCTGAAGGCAGGGCAATCGGACGCGGACAAGGACGGGGCCGTGCTGCGGTTCATGCTGTCGCAGGACGGCTGGATCTACCCGGGTGATCCCGACTCCGGCAAGCTGCGCACACGGCTGCGCGGCCTGGGCGCCGAGAAGCTGATGCCGCCGGGCGGCGAGAACCTCGCGAGGACGGAGCCGGGCTATGCGCGCCTGCTTGATACCGCGGACTTGCTGGTTGCGCGGATGGTTCCGGGAGCGCGGATGCGGATCAAGTCTGGCTCGCCGCAGCGCAAGTTCTTCAGCAAAACGAACCAGGAATGCGGCGAAATACCGGCCGCCAATGTCGTCGTCGTGACACAAAGGAGCGCTGTAGACAAACCCGGCTTCAGCCGGTTCTTCCGGCCGGCCGATCCCTATCTGAACGGCGAGTGTACCGACGACGATGGCTATTACATCCGGCAGGAATCTCTGGTGCCTGTGCAGTAGCATCCTTCTCGTCATCGCGGCGTCGTCGGCCAGCGCCGAAACGAAGCTGTTCGAAAGTGCGCAGGTGACGCCAGCCGGCGAATACACGTTTGGTATCGAAGGACCCGCCGCCGATCTCGACGGCAATCTCTTCGTCGTCAACTTCGGCAAGCCCGGCACCATCGGCAAACTGCCTGCGGGCGGCGCCGCCTCGGTGCCTTTCGTCGTGCTTCCCGACGGCAGCGTCGGCAATGCCATCCGCTTCGATCGCAACGGTACGATGTTCATTGCGGACTACAAGAAGCACAACGTTCTCGCGATTCCGAAAGGCAACACCGAGCCCGCCGTCTGGTTTCACTCCGACGAGATGAATCAGCCCAACGACATCACCATCGCCCGCGACGGCACCATTTATGCGAGCGATCCGAACTGGAAGGGGCGAGAGGGTCACATCTGGCGCATCGCGAAAGCGGCAGACGGCTCGGTGCAGGGACAGATCATGGTAGCGCCGCGCGCGATGGGCACGACCAACGGCATCGATCTCAGCCCGGATGGCAAGACGCTCTATGTCGGCGAATCCAACAGCGGCCAGGTCTGGTCGTACGCCGTCAGCGGCAACCAGCTTACCGATGCGAAGCTCGTGAAAGCATTCCAGCCTGACTCGATCGACGGCCTGCGCACCGACGTCACCGGCCGGCTCTATATCGCACGGATTCTCAAGGGTACGGTCGCGTTGATGAAGCCCAATGGCGCGGTCGAGCGCGAGATCGCGCTGAGAGGCAAGGAGCCGACCAATCTCGCCTTCGGGGGCAGCGACGGCAAGACCGTTTTCGTCACGCAGCGCCAGGGAGGCTTCATCGAGTCCTTCCGCACCGATCAGCAGGGCCGCGAACATTGCCTCCAGCGCGGGCGCTGCTGAGCCGGCGGGCTCGTTCAACCTCTCCCGCTTGCGGGCAGGGCTATCGCATATGGTCGTTACAGGCTGGAACGTGCTCGGCCTTCATGGTTCGAGACGCGCCGTGAGGCGGCGCTCCTCACCATGAGGGTCTAACATTTCGCCACAAATCAAGACCTCATCCTGAGGAGCCCGCGCAAAGCGGGCGTCTCGAAGGATGGGCCGCAAGGAGGCTGTCCGCCAAACTCTCATTCATATGCGATCGCCCTGCGCTTGCGGGGGAGGTCGGCGCGAAGCGCCGGGTGGGGGCTTCCTCCACATCGGGAGTCTCGATTGTGGCGACACCCCCACCCCGCCCTCCCCCGCAAGCGGGAGAGGGGGCGCACCTTCCTCATGGCAACAGTCGAGCCCAGTGTCATCATGCTCGGTGCACTGACAAATCCGCAGAACGGTGCGGCGAGGGTCGGCATTCTTCTTGCTTGCATGTTGTCGCCACAGGGATCAAGACATCTATGGCACCATCAAAGCGCATGCGACCCGGAGTGTTTGAGTGAAGGCCGTCCATACCGAGCTGCATCGCAGCCATGATCCGCAATTCTTCCTGGTCCGCGGCGTCGTCAAGCGCACCACTGAGCAGCCCGAGCGCGCCGACCGCCTGCTGAAGGGCCTGAATGACGGCAAGCATCAACTGGTCGAGCCGACAAAGTTCGGGCAGGGGCCGCGTGCGCGCATTCACAGCCCGGAGTACCTGTCGTTCCTGAGCGAAGCCTGGGACGCCTGGACCGCACTCGGCGATTCCGGTCCGGAGATGATCGGCAACATCCATCCGGTCCGCCAAGCCGCGACCTATCCCACCCACATCGTCGGCAAGCTCGGCTGGCACACCGCCGATACGGCAGCGCCGATCGGCCCCGGTACCTGGGCCGCGGCCTGCGCAGCGACCGACGTCGCGGTCACCGCGGCGCAGATGGTGATGGACGGCGAGGACGCGACCTACGCGCTCTGCCGTCCGCCCGGTCATCACGCCTATCGCGATATGGCCGGCGGCTTCTGCTTCCTCAACAACAGCGCGATCGCGGCCGCGCATCTGCGGCTCAAGCATGAGCGCGTCGTGATCCTCGATGTCGACGTCCACCACGGCAACGGCACGCAGGGAATTTTCTACGCGCGACCTGATGTCTACACGATATCGATCCATGCCGATCCGACCGACTATTATCCCTTCGTGTGGGGCTATGCGCATGAGCGCGGCGAAGGAGCGGGCCTCGGCACCAATCTCAACATCCCCTTGGCCATCGGCACCGGCGATGACGGCTATATCCAGGCGATGGATCTGGCGCGCAAGGCGATCGAGTCCTTCGCGCCCGGCGCGCTCGTCATCGCGCTCGGCCTCGACGCCTCCGAGCACGATCCGCTTCGCGGCCTCGCCGTCACCACGCCCGGCTTCTGCCGCATCGGCCAGGCCATCGCGCGGATGGGCTTGCCGACTGTGTTCGTGCAGGAGGGCGGCTATCTCTCCGACATCCTCGGCGCCAATTTGACCTCGGTGCTGGCGGGATTTGAGGAGGCACGATGAGGCCGTTCTTCGCCTCTCCCCGCTTGCGCCGATCCTTCGCCTCTCCCCGCCTGCGGGGAGAGGCCGGAATTTGCGAGAGCAAATTCCGGGTGAGGGGGAGTCTCCCCGAATCTAACTGTCACCGTCCCCGCAGAGAGTCCCCCTCACCCCAACCCTCTCCCCGCAAGCGGGGAGAGGGAGAAGACTCTAAAACATCCCGCTCGCCGCGAGCGCCTTGCGGACGTGCTGCATCTCGGTCTCGTCGGCGACCATGTCGAGCATGATCGTGGTCAGGCCCTGCGCCGCGAAATCCTTCAGCCGCGCGCCGATCTCGGCATGGCTGCCGACGAGATAGGGGCAGTCGGCCTGGAAAGTCAGGAACGGCAACAGCCAGTAGCCGTTCTCCTGGAGCTCGCCGCTCTGGCCCTCATAGAGACGACGCTTCCACGTGGAGTCGGTGTTCTCCATCGTGAGCGAGAGCAGCTCGCGATCATCGGGATTATCACGGAAGCGGGCCTTCGCCGCCTGCCGCGCCGTGTCGCGGGTCTCACGGGCGAAGATGCCGAAATTCATTCCGGGTGCGTTGAGGCCGCGATCGAGATCAGGCGGCAGCATCTGCATCTTGATGCAGCCGGTGTCCCTTGCCACGCGCTGCGCCGCCTCCGACTGGCCGGCGATCAAGAATTCCGGCATCAGCTCAGTTGGCAGGCGCGGACGAAGCTGCAAATTGCTCGCGCGATAGAACCGACCGTCGAAATTGACCGGGCGCGAGCTTTCCAGGAGCTGGCGCATCAACGCGACGAATTCGCCGAGCCTGTCGTAGCGGTCGGCATGCGATTGCTCGTCGCCGAGCGCCTGCAGGTCGCTGACCGCCGTCCCCGTGATCATGTTGAGATAGACCTTGCGGCCATACAGCTGCGCGAAGGACGAGACGAATTTTGCCGCCGTGAACGGATGCATGTAGACCGGATTGACGGCGATCAGCGGCGAGCTTCGCGACGTCTGCCCCATGATGTGCTGGGCCATCGCCCAGGGCTCGACGAACACGTCGTTGCCTTCGAACAGCAGGATGCCCGCAAAGCCATTACGGTCGGCGAATTGCGCCACCCGCATCAATTCGCCGACATATTTCTTGGGATCGCGATTGCGCGAGATGGCCGGAAAGACGCGAAGTCGCTGGCCGGTCATTCGGCCGCGTCCTGGAGCGGCCAGGCGTGACGGCTGATCGGAAGACCGCCGGCCGTCCGGGAGCCGTCGGCGATCGCCAGGCGGTGCGAGGGCGAGGGCGAGCTGAGCGAAAAGCGCCAGCCATCGGGATCGTCGGCGATATCGGGCTTGAAGCTGATCTCGATCGCCTTCTGCGACACCTGCATCGCAAATCCGTCGAGCGGCAGGTTGAGCCCGAAACCCCTGGCCTTCAGATAGGCTTCCTTCAGCGTCCAATAGTCGAAGAAGCGCTGGGTGGCGTCGGGCTCCGGCAATCCGCGCAGCGTCTCGACCTCTTCGGGGGCGAAGAATCGCAGCGCCGTCGACAGCGGCGCGACACGCCGTGACACGGTCTCGACGTCGATGCCGACGGCCTCGTGTCTCGAGACCACGCAGGCGACGCAGCCGTCGGCATGGGACAGGCTGAAATGCAGGGCGGTCGCGGGCGATGCGACAAAGGGCCGCCCGTAGCGGCCGGTATCGAAGGACCAATCCGAAGGCGCAACATTGGGCGCAACGTGCGACAACGCCAGGCGCAACATCGCGTGCGCGAAGATGTATTGCCGTCGATGCCGCTCGAACATGAAGCGATCGGCCCGCGCGCGTTCGTTGGCCGACAGAAATTGCCGGTACGCATCGACCGCCCCCGGCGTATCGATGGTCTCGATCAGTCCGACAAACAGGTCAATTGTGTCGTCTGCCATCAATCAATTGGGCCCTTGGCGTCAGGCGGAGGCTCAAATCTCCGGCTGGGACGCAAGAATCAACTGAGCGGACCGCTTCTAACGGTCCACCCAGGCAAATTCTTGACGATTCCGCTGGCCGGTTTACGGGCGCAAGCTTGTGCGAGACCCCAGCTCGCAGGCGAGCGGCCCTTATCCGAAGGTCGTAGGCGTCCGTGCCGACGGGTCCTACCGCTTCTTCTTGGCCTTCTTCTTGCCGCCCAGCATCGAAAGGCTGGCGTCGACGTCCTTCAGCGCGGCTTGAAGCTTCTTCTTCTCGTCCGTCAGCAGTTTTTGCAGCGACTTGCGATCCTTGTCGCTCAGCGAGGTGCCCTTGGTAAATTTGATGAAACCCATAACGCACTCCCCCGGTTTGAAAATAGATAGTCCAAAGTCCAAATCAAAACGCGGGAATAATGTTGCGCGACAGCGCCAAATAATCAAGATGCAACTTGGGCATTCACAGCTTTGGCGGGTGAGTGGTTTTTCGCTCCAGCATGCGAAGGCGACCTCTCACGCCGCCCTGCGACTGCGCAATCGTCCGAGCGGCGCGTCGGGCTGCGTGACCGCCTCTGCCAGCAGCGTGACGAGATCTTCCATCCATTCGCCAATCATCCGTCCGTCGAGCAGCTCGCTCTTGTAGTTGCATGATCCGGTGATGCCGGTCGGCCGTTCCTTGAGCATCAGCGACAGAAAGGTCTGGTCGATTGGCAGCACCGGCTGGCCCTCGCGCGCGACGTTTCCGATCGATCGGACGGTGATTTGAGGCAGATCGAGCGGTTTGCGCAGCGGATTTTGCAGCGTGAAATAGACCTGGATCAGCGAGGCCGGATCGATTCCCTCCTGCAGCAGACGGTCGGCTAGGATGTTGAACGGCAGCTCCTGCCGCGCATGCGCGTCGAGCACGCTCCGGCGCACCCGTGCGAAGGCTTGCGCGAACGACAGCTCCGGCGTGATTCGGGTGCGGACGATCACCGTGTTCTCGAACGGGCCGACGATCCCGTCGGTGTCCGGCTGGGTGCGATTCGCCATGGCGGTGGCGACCGAGATGTCGGTGCGCCCGGTCCGCGCCAGCAGCAGGGCCTTCAATCCCGTGAGGAGAGCCATGAACAGCGTGCCGGTCTGCTGGCCGGCGAACGCGGTGAGCCGCGCGATCAACTCGGGCTCCAGGCTGACCGGATGGTGGCCGGCAGACACGCCCGGGCGTGCTTCGCCGTCGAACACGGGGACCGCGCCGCGCAAATTCTCCGCCCATTCGCGGGCTTGCCGGCGCGCCGCTTCCGTGTTGCACCACCACCGTTGCCAGCGCGCGACGTCCGAAAAGGCCAGCGGCACTTTCGGCAGCGGTACGGACGGATGTCCGGCGAGGGCCGCATGGCGATTGGAAAGCTCGTCGAACAGCACGCCGAGCGACCATCCGTCGGCAATGGCGTGATGCAGCGTCAGCAGCAGCACGTGATCGTCGGCGTGGAGCCGCAACAACCGCGCCCGGAGCAGCGGCGCGCGCGTGATGTCGATCGGGGTAAAGGTTTCCTGTTCCGTCAGGAGCTCGATCTTCCTGAGCTCGAGGGCCTTGCGCCGCTTGTTGTTGTGTGGCCGTCCGTCGCCGATGGTCTCGACGGTCAGGACCGGGCCGAGCGTGCCGGGGGCGGCGATGCGGCTGACGGGCTCATCGCCGCTCCAGCCGAACGCCGTCCGCAGCGATTCGTGGCGGCGCACGACATCGTCGATCGCCTGCGCCAGGGCGGTGGCATCGAGTGGGCCCTGCAGATGGAGCGCGAAGGGCAGGTTGAACATCGGCAGACCCGGCAGGTTCTGCTCGATCCGTATCATCTGGTCCTGCGCGATCGACAGCGTGGGAGGACCGCTTTCGGCGAACCTTGGGACGTTTGCGTCGGGCTTGAGCGGTTTCGTCGTCACGGCCTCGTCGACGCGCCGGGCAAGCTCTTCGATTGTCGGCGCTTCGAAGATCGTCTTGATCGGCAGCGAAACGCCGAGCGCACGGGCGACGCGTGCCATCGCCTGGCCCGCCAACAGCGAATGACCGCCGAGATCGAAGAAATTATCGGTGACGCCGAGGGTGTCGACCTTCAGCAGGTCGATCCAGATGTCGGATAGAACCTTCTCGGTGAACCGTCGCGCCGGCACGGCCGCTTTCGTCCCGGACGTTTCCTGCAGTGTCGGCGCCAGCAAGGCGGAGCGGTCGATCTTGCCATGGGCGTTGAGCGGCACCTGCTCCAGGAACAGGAATGCCGACGGAACGGCGTGGCTCGGCAACCAGCCTTTCAGGAAATCGCGTAGCTCGTTGGCGCTGATCGGCGTGCCTGCCTTGGCGACGATGTGGGCGATCAGCCTGGCGTCGCCGCTTCCGTCACGGCGCGGCTCGACGATGCCGGTGCGCACGGCTGGATGTTCGCTGAGCGCATTCTCGACCTCCTTGAGCTCGATACGATAGCCGCGAACCTTGACCTGATGGTCGGCGCGGCCCAGGCACTCGATCGTGCCGTCGGCGCGGCGGCGGGCGAGATCGCCGGTCCGGTACAGCCGTGCGCCGGCCCGGCGCGCGAACGGATCGGGCAGGAAGCGCGCTTTGCTCTGCGCCGGATCGTTGATGTAACTGCGGCCGACGCCGGCGCCGCCGATGCAGAGCTCGCCGACCACGCCGACCGGCTGCGGCTCGAGGTTCGGATCGAGCACATAGAGCTGGGTGTTGGGCAGCGGAGCGCCGACGGGGACGCTGGTCGTCGCGCCCGCTGGGGCGCCGGTCAGGCGATGCAGAGAAACGTCGTCGGAGCTTTCCGACGCGCCGTAGGCATTGATCAGCGGCACCTTCGGACAGCGGGCGAACCAGGCGCGGCAGAGATCGACGGGCAGCGGCTCCCCGGTCGAGATCAGCAGTCGCAGCTTCGAGAAGGCGCGCAGGATGGAAGCTTCATCCATCCGCTCGACGATGACGCGCAAGAGCGAGGGAACGATCTCTAGCACCGTGATCCGCTCGCGCTCGATCTCCCGCGCGAGCAGAATCGGATCCTGCGCGATCTCGTTGCCGCAGACATGGACGCGCGCGCCGACCATGGGGCCGGCCAGGAACTGCCAGACCGAGATGACAAAACTCTGCGGCGCGGTCTGCGCGATCACGTCCTTGGCCGACAGGCCAAGTTCGGCAATGAGGGACGCCAGATGGTTCGACAGCCCTCGCTGCTCGATCATGACGCCCTTGGGCGCGCCGGACGAGCCGGACGTATAGATGAGATAGGCCAGACTCGCGGGTGAACGCTGCACTGGACGAGCCGGCTTCGTCGATCCCAACGCAAGCGCATCTTGGAGGTCGGCCACCCGGATTCGTTCGACCAGCGGCTCGAGCAGCACTTCGACCGTGGCGGACTGGTCGCACGCCGTCAGCAGCATGCCGGCACCGCTCGATCCCAGGATCGTCGCGAGCCGCGACGGCGGCTGCTCGGGATCGAGATTCAGGAACGCGGCGCCCACCCGCTGCACGGCGATCATCGCTGCGAGCAAATCCGGTCCGCGCTGCGCAAGCAGCGCAACCACCGTCTCCGCGCCGACGCCTTCGCGCGCAAGCCAGCGTGCAGCCGCCTGGCTCTTGCGGGCCAGCTCGCGATAGCTGAGCGATACGCGCCCGTCGGACACGGCCACGGCGTTCGGCGTCCGCTTGGCCTGCCGCTCGAAACGTTCGCACAGATTGCCGTGGCTTGCGAAATTCGCCGCAACGCCATGGCCCATCGCCAGCAACCGCCGGCGGTCGGCCGCCGTCAGCAGCGGCAGGCATGAGATGCGCTGCTCCGGATTGGCGATGACGGATTTGAGCAGGGTTTTGAACTGCGCGGCCATCTCCGCGATCGTGTCGGCGTCGAACAGGTCGGTGGCGTATTCGAAGAAGCCGGTGAAGCGGCCGTGGGCCTCGACCAGTTCGAGCGTAATGTCGAAGCGCGCGACCTTCGGGTCGACCTCGAGGCGGCGGGTCGACAGGCCAGGCATCCGCGCGGCCTCGATCGATGCGTTCTGGAGGATGAACATGATCCGGAACAGCGGATTTCCGTCGCTCCTTCGCGCGATCTGCAACGCCCGCAACACTTCCTCGATCGGAAGGTCCTGGTTGCGGTAGGCATCCAGCGTGACCTGGCGAACGCGTCGCAACAGTTCGCCGAAAGTCGGATCGCCGCCAAAATCGTTGCGCAGGATCAGCGTGTTGGCGAACAGCCCGATCAGGCACTCGCTTTCGATCTGGTTGCGGTTGGCGATCAGCGAGCCGGTCGCCACGTCCTCGTGCCCGGTGTAGCGAAACAACAGGCACTGGAAGGCCGCGAGCAGCGTCATGAAGGATGTGACGCCCTGATGCTGGCTCAGGGATCGCAGATCGGCCGACAGGGCTTTGGAGAGGTCGAGATAGTGACGCGCGCCGTGACCGCTCCAGACCTGGGGACGCGGCCGGTCGGTCCGCAGCGGCAGCGTGGTGACGCCGTCGAGCTGGGCCCGCCAATAATCGAGCTGCTCGTTCGCGGCCGGCGACCGCGCCCATCTCTGCTGCCAGAGCGCGAAGTCGCGGTACTGGAAGGCGGGCGCGGGCAGCGCCGCTACGCCGCCCTTGCGCGCAGCGGAATAATGCGCGGCAAGCTCTTCCCAGAACAATCGTTGTGACCAGCCGTCGGTGACGAGGTGATGGACATTGACCACCAGCGCGTGGCTGGACTTGTCGAAGGAGAGCAGGGTGACTCTTAACGGCGGCTCACGCGCGAGATCGAATTGATACTGCGCGAGCTGGAGTGCCTCGCGCCTGATCGCCGCGATCCGCTTGTCTGCCGCGCAAGGCCTGAGCTTGGTCCGTTCGAGACGCGGCGCCGAGCTAACCACGCGCTGCACGGATTCCCCGTGGCGTTCGGCGAACACCGAGCGCAGCACCTCATGGCGTTGGCAGATCGCGGCAAGGCTCGCCTCAAGTGCCGCGGCGTTGATCTGGCCAGTCAGTTGCGCGATTTCCACCACATTATAGTTGTAGTGCGTCGGATCGAGCCGCGAGAGCAGGTACATCCGCTGCTGCTGGAACGACAGCAGCGCGTGGTCGTCCGCGGCACGGTGCCATGTCGGTAGCGTCGTCTCGCGGCGAGTGGCGGCGGTTTCGAGCCGGGCCGCAAGCGCTGCCACGGTGGCGCAATCAAAAATGTCCTCGAATGAGAAATCGACGTTGAAGCGTTCGTGCAGGCGCGAGCGCATCTGCGTCACCGCAAGCGAATCCGCCCCGAGCGCGAAGACGTCCTGGTCGATGCCGACCTGCGGAAGCTCGAGGAGACCAGCCCAGATCTCCGCAAGCTGGGTTTCCAGCGCATTGCGCGGCAGCCGTGTCTCATCGCCATCGTCGACAGTCGCGATCAGCCCAGCCAGCGCGTTGCGCTTGACCTTGCCGCTGGCGCCCTTCGGCAGCGCCGCCACGCTGCGGATCAGGCTCGGCACCTTGTAGGCTGCGAGCCGTTTTCGCGCGAACTGGCGGAGCTGATCCGGCGTGGCGTCCGCCTCCGGCCGCAGCACCACCACAGCCGCGACGTTCTCGCCGAGCTTGGGATGCGGAATGGCGAAGACGCCGGCCTCCAGCACCGCCGGATGGCTCAGCAGGACCTCTTCCACTTCGAGCGGCGAGACCTTCTGTCCGCCGCGGTTGATGACGTCCTTGATGCGGCCGACGATGAAGAGATAGCCATCGCCGTCGAGGTAGCCGAGATCGCCGGTCCGAAACCAGCCATTGCGGAAGGCGGCCGTTGTGGCCCCCTCGTCATTGTAATAGCCGCGCGTCATGTTCGCGCCGCGCAGCATGATCTCGCCACGCACGCCGCTTGCACATGCGCGGCCGGCCTCGTCCATGATCGCGATCTCGGGGCCCGCGGCACGGCCGACCGAGCCGATCTTGCGCAGCTCGAACGGATTGGCCGCGATCTGCGAGGCGGCTTCCGTCATGCCGTAGGTCTCGAGCACGGGAACGCCAAAGGTTGCCTCCAGCCCTTCGAGGATCGCCGGCGCGAGCGAAGCCGAGGCGGAGCGGATCACGCGCAGCGATGACGACCGCGCGCGGTCCGGGTCCGCTTCCGCCGCCGTCAGCAGCGCGCGGTGAATCGTCGGCACCGCCGTGTACCAGGTCGGCTGCAGCGCCCGTATCCAGCCGAAGAAGGACGCGGCGTCGAAGCCGTTGGTGCAGATCACGCTGGAGCCTGCAGCGAGCGCGGTCAAAAGGCCGGAGATCAGCCCATGTGCATGAAACAGCGGCAGTACGTTCAGCAGGCGGTCGTGCGCGGTGAGCGTCAGCACGCGGCCGGCATTGTCGGCGGAGAGGCACACATTGCGATGTGTCAGCGGTACCATTTTCGGCCGCGCCGCCGTGCCGGAGGTCAGCAAGATGAACGCATCGTCGTCGGCGCGTGAGACGCCGCTGCTACTGGGCGGGCCGACGGTCGGGCCGGCAAGCTCGCAGCCGCCGAGATTGTCCGCCGGGCCCGGCACGAAGTCGATCACCGCGATGCCGAGCGCCTTGGCGACATCACGACTTGGCGAGTTCATGTCGGACCGCGTGACGAGCGCCGTCAGATTCAATTCGCTGAAGTAACGCTGCAGCTCATCCGCGGTCAGATCGGGATTGACAGGCACGCAGGCGCAGGCCGTTGCGACCGCGATCAGCGCCAGCGCGCTGTCGGCGCCGCGCGGCGACGCAACGGCGATGCGGTCGGCAGGCGCGATACCAAGCCCACGCAGCGTGCGGACCAGATGCAGGATCCGCGTGCCGAGCTCGCCGTAGTTAAGCGGTGGCCGGTCGGGCGCGAGCAAAGCGGGTGCGGCCGGCGTCTGCCGGGCGTAGAGCTCGAGAAGGCCGCCGATATGCGCAAAGCCTCTCGTTTCGGCCAGCGTGCTGGCCGATCGGTCCGGCGCCGGGTGTGCAACCTCCGACAATTCCATTCCTTTTTGGTCTGATTGGGCTATTCTTCCAAGAACTTAGGGAACGCGTCCAGTCTGAGGTGAAGTTTGGGCCCCAAAATCTGTGGTTGAGGGGCCATAAAGCCCTTCGACGGAGTGATAGTCGGGCAGAAATCACCATGCTGGAGACAGAGCCGAGTACGGGAGCAGAAGGCGGCTTGAAGCGTTGGCTCGAAGGCGTCGGTCTCGGCCATTACAACGATCTTTTCGTGCAGCATCGCCTCGATCTCGACGTCATGGGCGACCTGACCGAGGCCGATCTGGTCGAACTCGGACTGCCGCTTGGCGATCGCAAGCGGCTGCAGCGGGCCATGACGGCGCTATTTCGGGCCGAGACGGCGGAGAAGCCGGTTGCGGTGGCGCGCCCTCAGGCCCGGGCCGAAGCCGGCGCCGAACGGCGTCAGCTCACCACCATGTTCTGCGACATGGTGGATTCCACCTCGCTCTCGGCCCAGTTCGATCCGGAAGACGTGCGCGACATGATCGCGAGCTTCCGCGAGACCTGCGTCCGCGTCGTGAAGCATTACGAAGGCTATGCCGCCCGCTTCGTCGGCGACGGTATCCTGGTCTATTTTGGCTATCCGACCGCGCATGAGGACGACGCGGAGCGCTCGGTGCGCGCTGGACTGGAGATCGTGCGGGTGCTGTCGACCGCGCGCGCGATCGAGCCGCGCGGCGCGCTCAGCCACGCACCCGCCGTCCGCATCGGGATCGCGACCGGCCTCGTCGTGGTCGGCGATCTCGTGGGCCAGGGCACCGAGGAGCGCGACTCCGCGGTCGGAGAAACCGTCAATCTCGCTGCGCGCCTGCAAGGTCTGGCGCCGCCGAATGGCGTCGTGATCTCCTCCTCGACGCAATCGCTGCTGAAGGGGAAATTCGATTACCGCAATCTCGGCGTCCATGCGCTGAAGGGCATCCCGGAGAAGGCCCAGGCCTGGCACGTGGTGCGTGCCTCGCGGGTGGAAACTCGTTTTGCCGCCGCGATGGGCACGCGGTTGACCCCGCTCGTCAATCGCGAGGAGGAGATCGCGCTGCTCACGGGGCGCTGGCTGCAGGTCAAGGAGGGTGACGGCCAGGTCGTGGTCAAGTTCGGCGAGCCCGGCATCGGCAAGTCGCGCATCGTGCAGGAAATCTTCGAGCGGATCGCGGGCGACCGGCACGGGCACGTCTCGTTCCAGTGCTCGCCCTATCACACCTCGACGGCGTTTTATCCCTTTATCGAGCAGCTCAAATTCTCCCTCGGCCTCGACCGTGAGGACGCGTCTGCCGCGACATTGACGAACCTGGAGACTGCGATCGCCGCCGCCCATGGCGATGTCGAGCAGGTGACGCCGCTGCTCGCCGCACTGCTGTCGATTCCGACGGGAGACCGCTATCCGCCGCTCGATCTGTCGCCGCAGCAGCAGAAGGACGCGACCGTCGCGGCGCTGGTCAACCATCTCCTGGGGCTCTCGCGCGACATGCCGCTGGTGATCGCCCTCGAGGACCTGCATTGGATCGATCCGACCTCCCGCGAGGTCGTCGATCTCCTGGTCGACCGCGCGCAGAATCGGCCGATCCTCGTCATCATCACGGCGCGCTCGGAATTCCAGCCGAGCTGGAACGCGCATTCGCACATCACCACGCTGGTGCTGAACCGCCTGAGCCGGCAGTTGCGCGCGACCATGGTCGAGCGCGTCGCCGGCCGGGAGCTTCCCAAGGAGGTCATCGAGGAGATCATCGTCAAGACCGACGGCGTGCCGCTGTTTCTGGAAGAGCTGACCAAGACCGTTCTCGAATCCAACGTGCTGACCGAGCGACACGGCCGCTACGTGCTGTCGGGGCCATGGCGCCAGCTCGCGATCCCGGCGACGCTGACGGACTCGCTGATGGCGCGGCTCGATCGCATGGGGCCGTTCAAGCGGATCGCGCAGATCGGCGCCACCATCGGTCGCGAGTTCTCCTACGAGACGCTTCACGCGGTCGCCAACACGCCGGCTGAGCAGATCGAGGCCGCGCTCAATCATCTGGAAGGGGCGGGGCTGATCGTGCGCCGCGGGCATCCGCCGGATGCGCTCTACTCCTTCAAGCACGTGATGATCCAGAATGCGGCGCATGCGAGCCTGTTGCACAGCGAACGGCGCAAGCTGCATTCGCGGATCGCTCAGGTGCTCGCCGAGATGTATCCGGAGAAGACCGAGCGCGAGCCGGAGCTTCTTGCCCATCATCTGACCGAGTCCGGGCAGAGCGAGGGCGCCGCCAGTTTCTGGCTCAAGGCCGGCAAGCGGGCGGCGAAGAGCGGTGCCAATCTGGAGGCGATCGGCCATCTGCGTCGCGGCCTCGGCGTCGTTCAGGCCAATCCGCGCATGCAGGGCGCCGACGAGATGGAGCTCGAGCTGCGCATCGCGCTCGGCAACGCGCTGATCGCCGCCAAGGGCTATGCCGTGCAGGAGGTCGAGGAGAACTACATCCGAGCGCTGGAACTCGGCCAGCAGCTCGACGACGAGGAGAAGGCCTTCGCGGCCACCCGCGGGCTCTGGGTCTGCCATTTCATCCGGGCCGACCTCACGCGCGCGCATGATCTCAGCGTCGAATTGTTGAAATTCGCCAAGCGCGAGCGGCTGAACGAGCGGGCGCATCCGGCGCAGCAGACCGGCTATCTCATCGAGGCACACCGCGCCATCGCGATGACCATGCTCTATCGCGGCCGCTTTGCCGCCGCACAGCATCACCTGCACCGCTGCATCAACCTCTACAGCCCCGATCTGCATTCCGACCTGATGGAGCGGCATGGCACCGATCCCGGCGTGGTCTCGCTGTCCTATCTCGGCTACCTCCTGTGGTTTCTCGGCCGGCCCGACGCGGCGCGCCAGCACAGCGAGCAGGCGATCGCGAATGCCGAGAAGATCCGTCATCCCTTCACGCTCGCCTTCGCGCTCGTGTTCGGCGCCTATCTCTGCCAGCACTTGCGCGACGTCGAGGGTACGCGCGATCACGCCAACCGCGCCATGATCATCGCGACCGAGCACAACTTCCTGCACTGGAAGCAGCAGGCTGCGATCCTGCGCGGCTGGGCGCTGACCCAGCTCGGCGAGGCCGACGAAGGCCTCAGCCAAATGCGCTTCGGTCTCGACGAGTATGAGGCGATGGACTCCTGGCTCGCGGGCTGCTGGTTCCGCTGCCTGCTCGCGGAAGCCTATGCCAAGGTCGGCCTGCGTGATGCGGCCTTGCGTGCTCTCGACGGTGCGCTGGCGACCGCAAGACGGACCGGCGATCACTCCTATCTCGCCGAGGTCTATCGCCTGCAGGGCGAGATCACCCTGTCGGACGGCAGCGCGGCTTCGCTCCAGGAGGCGGAGGATCTATTTGGTCTTTCGCTGGAGACCGCGCGCAAGCAGGGCGCGCTGTCCTGGGAGCTTCGGACCGCCGTCAGCCTTGCGCGCCTGTCGCGGGACGCCGGCAGGCGCGAACATGCATCCCTGCTGCTCACGCCGATCGTCGGCAAGTTCAGCGAAGGTTTCCTCACGCCGGACCTGAAGCAGGCGATGCAGCTCGTGAACGAGCTCGGCGCGGATGCATCCGCGCACCGTCACCATGTCGATGCGGCGAAATGAGCGATCTCGCGGCCGCGCGCGCGCGTTACGTCGAGCTGATTGCGAGGCGCGAGCAGATTTCGTCGCCGCGCCTGCTCGACGCGCTCGCTGCGGTCCCGCGCGAGGACTTTCTGCCGAAGGGCCCCTGGCGCATCAAGAGCGAGGCGGCGCGCAGCTATCGGCTGACGCCGGACGCCGACCCCGTCCATCTCTATGACAATGTTTTGGTGGCGATCGATGCGCGCCGCAGGCTCGACACCGGCCTGCCGAGCCTGTGGACGCATTTCATCGACGTGCTCGACGTCGGTACGAAGCAGCGCGTGGTGCAGGTTGGCTGCGGGCTCGGATATTTTTCGGCCGTGCTGTCGAGGATGGTGGGCCCGAAAGGCGAGGTGCGTGCAATCGAATGCGACGAGCGGCTGGCACGGCGCGCCGCGGGCTATCTCGCGCCGTACGGCAATGTCGATGTCATCAATCGCAACGGATGCGCGGATATCGGCGGCCCCGCGGACGTGATCATCGTGCATGCCGGCTTCTCGCATCCGCAGCCGTTGTGGCTGCAGTCGCTTCGTCCGCGCGGCCGGCTTCTCGTGCCGTTGACGCAAAGGGATCGCGAAGGCGCCGTCGTCAGGATCACGCGTAAGGCTAGGGGCTTCGAAGCGGAGGCAGTCCAGCAGATCCGGATATTTCCCGGCCGGGGCCGCGGTACGACCGCGCTCGACGACCGCGTCGCCGACTGGTGGGAGCGGGCATCATCGCTGGCGCCGCTGCGCTTTCGCAGCCTCGCGCAGGGACTGCCATCGGAATAGGGTTTGTTCTCGCTTGATTCGGAATGTGAGTTTCCACGGCCTCGCCGGGCATATGGGTGAGGCGCGATGGCCGTTTGAAACGTCGAGCGCGCTGAAATCGGTCCGCCTCAGGCGGCGTTCGTGAATTTGGTGATGACGTCCAGGAAAGGCTTTGGCCTGAACTCGCCGTCGAGCGGCAACGGACGGTTCGGCCTTTTGTCCTCGCGGGCGAACGTCCCGTTGATCCAGCTGTAGCGATCCGAGATTCCCCAGGTCAGGATCGAGCGCACCGGGCCGCTGGTCGAGATCGCGGTCAGGAGATCATCGACGCGCTTGGCGACGATGGCGTCGCGCTCGGCCGGGCTTCCCGCCAGCTTCTGGTCGTTGACGTCGAGCTCGGTGACGAGGACCTCGAGGCCCCACGACCGCAGCTCGGTGACGAATTCGGCAAGCCCATGCGTGTCGATCTCGAGCTCGGCGTGCAGATGCGACTGGAGCCCGACGGCGTGAAGCGGCACGCCCTGGTCGAGCAGATCCATGATGAGCTTGCGGAACGCGGCGCGCTTGGCGATGAAAGAGTCCTTTGCCGACTCGATGTCGTATTCGTTGATCGCGAGCTTGACATAGGGATCGGCGGCGGCCGCCGTGCGGAAGGCCAGCGGGATCCAGCGGTCACCGAGATTTTGCGACCAGAACGAGTCGCGTCTGTCGGTGACTTTCTTCGGATTGTCGGGGATCGGTTCGTTGACGACGTCCCACGAGGTCAGCTTGTCCTTGTAGTAGGAGACGACGGTCGCGATGTGATCGACGAAGGCACGCTCGACGCCCTTCGCGTCCTTGATCTGCTTGGTCCAGTCCGGAATGTCATGGTACCAGGCGAGCGCGTGTCCGCGCATCGTCAGATCGTTCTGCCGGGCAAAATCCAGGATCGCATCGGCGCGCTCGAAGGCGAAGGTGTGTGCATCGGGCCGCAGCGTCGGCCATTTCAGTTCGAGCTCCGGCACGACCTGCGTGCAATAGGCGCTGATCGCTTCACCGTACTGCGGATCGGCCTGCAAATTCCACAGCGTGGCCGCCGCACCATAGCCCGGGCGGCGCTGGGCAAGCTTGGATGCCGGCGCGGCAGCCGCAGACGCGCCGGCCGCGAGCGTTGCAGCGCCGCCGAAAAGAAATTCGCGTCGGTCGAGCCTGGTCACGTGGCGGCAGTCCTTTCGGAACCAACGCGTCATCGTACCAAGCGGAGGGTTGCGACGCCGGGGTTTCCAGCGATTGGGTTAACTGTCGCCGGACGGCCTCGCGCCGGTCCCTTCAGGGGACAGGGCAAATTTAACGCTAACGCGCGAAATCCGCTTCGCTGCTCCATTCGCGGTCCGATTTGCAGGCTTATGTGGCTATCTTTGCCGATGCTGCGGCGCAGTCCGATCGCCACGCCAATTGTATAACGTTTCGTTAATCCGCAAGGCCGCTAACGGTCCCGTGCTCGCATGCTGAACCGCCATTTCTCGATCTACCTCGCAGCCTATGTGCTGCCCGCCGCGGTCGGCTTCTTCGCGATCACCGCGTACACGCGGCTTCTGAGCCTGGCCGAGTACGGCGTCTACGTCGTCGGCATCAGCATCGCCAGCATTCTGGGCGCGGTCTTCTTCGCCTGGATCAAATTGTCGGTGTCCCGTTATCAGGCGATGTCGGCCGAGGTGGATTTCCGCGGCACGGCGATGGTCGGCTTTGCGCTGACGGGTGCCGTGCTCTGCGCCACGGCACCGCTGGTCCTCCTGTTCCGCAGCGACGTCAGCGTCGAACTGCTGCTTGCCTGCATGTTCGTCGCGATCATGGCGAATGCGGTCGACGTCGGCCAGGAATTCGAGCGCGCCAAACTGCGCCCTTACCGGTTTGCCGCCATCGCGATCGTGCGCAGCATCTCCAGCGTCGGCTTTGGCCTGCTCGGCATCTGGCTCGGCTGGGGCGGCATGGGCCTGCTCGCCGCGTTCGGCCTGGGATCGCTGACCGGCATCATCCTGAATCTCGTCGGCGATCGCACTAGGATCGCGCGCTTCCAGCGCTCTCAGTTCATGCAACTGGCGCGCTACGGCCTGCCGCTGACGCTCGCTGGCCTCTCGGTTGCGCTCTACTCGACCTGCGACCGGCTCATCGTCGCCTACCTGCTCGGCAAGGACGCGGCCGGCATCTTCGGCGTCGCCGCCGATCTGCCGCGGCAGTTCATGGTCATGATCGCCTCCAGCGTCTCCGCGGCGACGGTGCCGCTGGTGTTCAGGTCGTTGTCGGAGAAGAGCAATGCGGCCACCCGGGAGCGTCTGACCGAGAGCCTCGAACTCCTGCTCGTCGTGGTCGCACCCGTTGCCGTCTGGCTTGCGCTGGCGGCGGATCAGGTTGCAGGCACGCTCGTCGGCGTCGATTTCCGCGCCGGCGTGTCGGCGCTGCTGCCGGTGCTGGTGCTCGCCCGCTTCTTCGGCATCGCCAACCAGTTCTATGTGCAGATCAGCTTCCAGCTCGCAGAGCGGCCCTTCATGCTCTCGGCGCAATCCTTCCTCACGCTGGTCGTGAGCGTGCTGCTGATGTTCGCGCTGGTCGCAGGCTACGGTCTCTACGGGGCGGCGCTCGCGACGCTCGCGACCGAGGCGATCGGCCTCCTCGTCGCCGTTGTCCTGATGCACCGCGCCCATCCCGTGCCGTTCGACCTCAACCGGCTCGCCGGCGTCGCCGTATCAGCGGCTGCGATGGCCGCCGCGATCCTGCTCGCACGCTCGCAAGTCGCCGGCACCGGCCTCCTGTCGCTCATCATCGTGAGCCTCGCGGGCGGCATCGCCTATGCCGGAACGGCGTGGCTCCTCAACGTCGCCAATTTGCGGACGCTGTCGCAGCGCTTTCTGCGGACCTTCAACCGGAAGGCGCTGGGCGTCTGATCGCGGACGCGCTAGGCAATATCCGCGAGTATCCCCGTCAGCTCTTCGGGCCGGTTGTTGGCAACCATGTGATTGGTCGCGATCTCGTGGTAGCGCCAGGCCGGGGAGTCCTTGGCGTGCCGGGCAGCGCGCCAGAACGCATCGTTGCCGATGTCGTTTTCGGGAGCCCGCGTTGCCTTGATGTAGGTCCTAGTGAATGGAAAGGACTCCAGCGGCTGCGACAGGAAAACGGGCTCCGTGAAGCAGCCCTGCGGATGGGTGGTCCGCCGTGCGGCCATCCACTCTCCTTCCGCAGGGTTGTCATAGTCGCGCGCAGGGCCCGTCACGAGCCAATCCTGACCGAGCTCGATCTTGGCGCGAGCCGGGCGCCCGAGATGCGACGAGACCGACTCGCCATTTTGAGGGACAAACGCGTCCAGATAGACAAGATGCGCGACGCGCTCGGCGATGTGCTCAAGCGCGCCGGTGACGACAAAGCCGCCATAGGAGAAGCCGAGCAGGACGATCCGGTCGAGGTCCTCGTACAGCACATGGTTGACGACGTCGCGAATGTGCGTGCCGAGGCCGACCTGCGGGCTGGACAGGTGGATGCGTTCACCGACCCCGGTCAGGCTCGGCGTAAACACGTCGTGCTGCTTGGCGCGGAGCAGCCGTCGCACATGCCGAAATCCGTGTGCGCCACCCCAGGCGCCGTGAACCAGGACAAACGTGGTCATCCCCTTAACTCCTGACAAGACGTTGCTCGGCGAGCAGAACGGGCGGATGCTAGGGTGCATTGACCGGGCATGCAATCCGGTGCTGTTCTTCCTGTCCGACGAAAGCGTCTACGTCACGCGCAGACGCTCGCCTCGAGCGGCTTGAGCAGGATGCAAAGGATGACTGATCGCGTCTATGCCGCGGGCGAGAGCGCTCGGCCGATCAGATGGTCGAGCGAGGCGCGCCCCGGCCCGTAGGCCATGATGCCGAGCGCCATCGCAGCCCATGAGATATGCACCGGCCAGCCGTCGGGCACCGTGAGTTCGACTGTCACCGTCATCAACAATAGCCCGAGCGCAGCGAATCTCGTGCCTAGTCCCAGCACCAGCAGAATCGGAAATATGATCTCTCCACAACCCGACAGGAAAGCCATCACCGTCGGTGCCGGAAAGTGATAAGGCCCGCCCGGCAGATGCAGCATGAACTCGTCGCTGAACAGCGTCACGGCTGTGTCGTTGAGCCTGAGGAAGCCACCCCATTTGAGAATGCCCGAGCGCCAGAACGGCACGGCCAGCGCCACGCGCAGCACGAGCTGGACGAGCGACGGGGTGGCAAGTGTCTGCAGCAGATGATTGGCCTTGTCGACGAGCAGCCCGGGTGACGGCAGGCCGCTGGCCGTTGTCATACGTTGATCCGTGATCATGATGCGTCTCCGGAAGCGAGCGAGGTAAATGCGCCGGCCTCGATCAGGCCAGCGATGTTCGCGGCGATGTCGAAGCCGTCCGATGTGTCGAGCGCGACCATTGCCGCCTCGCCGAGCGGCTGGCCGGACATCAGGCAGGCGGCAAAGACGGCGCCGCCGGGCGGAAGGTGTCGCACGACGACGTCGAATTCGGGCCGTGTGATCAAGGCGTCTTCCGGCGTCGAGGCGTCGATGCGCAGAACCGGTGCGCCGTCGCGGTTGGCGGCAAAGATCGTCGCGGCGGAATATTGCGAACGCACGATCCGGGCGGCGGGATGTGGCATGAACACGACGTCGGCCAGCCGCTCCTGGGCGATGCGGGAGAGTTGCGCCGGCAAAAGCGGCGCGGCGTCGCGCGCATGATAGGCGTCGAGCCACGCCCGTTCGATCCGCGCGACGTCGGCGAGCCAGGGCATGGTCTGCGCGTGCTCGTAGCGCGCGACGAAGTCGGGAAAGGCGCGACCATATTCGAACAGCAGTGGCGAGGTGGGTGGGCTGCTGCGGACGTGGGAGCGCGCCATGGCCCGGAAGAAGTCGGGGCCGGTGATGCGCTGCACCGCCGGATAGATCGCCGCGAGCGCCTCGATCAGGCTGACGGTGACGTTGTTGCGGTAGACGTTGTAGCGTTTGTCGGCGGCCTTGCGCTTTGGACCGGTCACGACCGAAGGCGTACTGCGCTCCGGATCTAGCAGCGCGGGCGCGAAGGCCGCCGCGAAGGACAGATCCTGTTCAGGCTGCATGACGACCTCCTGCCGGAGCGGCAGATTGATGGCGATCGAGGATCGCCTGTGCGGCGGCGGCTTCCGCCTGCAGGACGGGCCAGTCCGGGATCCTGCTGTCCCATTCGATCAGCGTGGGCACCGGACCACAGCGCCGGATCACGATCTCATAGAGCTTCCACACGGCATCCGCGACCGGGCCGTCATGGCTGTCGATCAAGAGCAGTTCGCCTTCGTCGTCGGCCTGCCCGGCATGGCCTGCCAGGTGAATCTCTCCGACACGCGACAGCGGAAAATCCGCAAGGTACTCGATTGCCGAGAATCCGTGGTTGGTTGCGGACACGAATACGTTGTTGATGTCCAGCAGGAGGCCGCAGCCGGTGCGCTCCGCGATGGCACGGATGAATGCTGTCTCGCTCATCGACGATTCCCGGAAGGCGACGTAGGTGGAGGGATTCTCCAGCAACAGCGGACGCCGGATCGCTTCCTGCACCTGGTCTATATGATCGCAGACACAGCGCAGCGTCGCCTCAGTGTAGGGCAGCGGCAGAAGATCATTGAAGAAGCTGGTCTCATGCGTCGACCAGGCGAGATGCTCCGAGACCAGCGCCGGTTGGTAACGCGCCACCAGGCCGCGAAAGCGGGCCAGATGCGCCTTGTCGAGCGGCTGCGGTCCGCCAATCGACATGCACACGCCATGGAGCGACAGCGGATGATCGCGGCGGATCGCCAGCAGCGCGCGATGCGGCGGGCCGCCCGCGCCCATGTAATTTTCGGCATGGACCTCGAAGAAGCCGCGCCGGCGTCCCGCGGCGAGGATCGCCGCGAGATGCGCGGGCTTGAAGCTCGTCCCGGCAATTCCGCCGATCGGGGTGGAATAGCGGAGTGGTGTCCCCGACGCGCTGGGCACGATTGCCATCGTCATGGTTTCCCTCCGCTGTTCCTTCGTTGTCGCGGCCGCGACGCGGCGCGTTAGACCGGCTTGAGCGAGCCCTTTTTGCCGTTCGGCAGCTCGATGCTGGCGCAGGTGCCGCCCTGCACGAATTTCCAGGCGTTGCCCTGGAAGTCGGTGGTCGAGGTGCCCTGGCAGGTAGTGCCCGGCCCCGCCGCGCAATCGTTCTGGCCCTTCAGTGCGACGCCGAAGCATTTTTCCTTCTTGGCGGCGACGGCCGCATCGGCCTCGGCCTTGGTCAGCGGAGCGGCGGTGGCGAGGGTGGCGAGCGCGGTCGATACCGCGCCAGCAAGAACGATCGTGGTGAAGGCATGTTTGGCAGACATCGGAGTTCTCCTTTCGAGGTGCTTCGCCTTGCAGGCGAAGGCGCATGGTCTTCTTCGTTCCGCGCGCAGGCTGCGTTACCGCCGGCCTGCTCACGAATCCGTGAGACCGATTGGATGAGGCGCACGGGTGGTGCGCTTGCGCAGGGATTAGCGGGCAAGCGTCCGCTCAAAGCCAATGCCTTGGATCTATCGAGACGTTAGCCGCAGAGCATTGGCGATGGCTGCCCGCACCTGCCATTCGTAACGAATGACGGTTGACGACGTAGAGCAATGTCAGGTGACGCGCAGACGAAGGCGAAAACGGCGATGAATGTTGATCCCGTACGGCGGCTCCACGCGATCGCAAGGCTGACGGTCAGTATCCGCCTCGCCGTTTCCGCGCTGGTCCTGGCTGCGATCCTGCTGACCGCAGCCCTGTCCAGCTTGTTGTGGTGGCGCACGGCGGAGGCGACCAGCCGCCAGCTCGCCTCGACAATCAACGAGCAGATCGTGGCGGCGGTGCGCAAGGAGGTCTCGGCCATCGTGGACGAGGCGCGCGCCGCTCATACCGCGATCCGCACGCTGTTCCTCCAGAACGTGCTCGACACCCGCGAGGCCGACAAGCGCGAATTCGTCTTCCTGTCGCAGCTGCAGTCGCAGGCGACGATCTCCTGGGTGGCCTTCGGCTGGCCCGACGGGGCCTTCTTCGCCGCGCACAAGCTGGGCGACCGGCGGTTGGAGATGATGGAAATATCGTTGACCGATCATCCAGGCCAGCGTCGCATTGATGAGTATGACGTGGTGCCCGGCGATATCGAATTCGCCAATCGCCGCTTCGAGCCGACCGGGTTTCGCGTCGCCGAGCGCACCTGGTTCAAGACCGGGCTCGCGGCTGAGGAGCCGCAATGGTTCAGGGTGACTGACCATCCGACCGGCGAACAGGCATCGATTGCCTTTGCGGGACCCATCGACGTCTATCAGGAGCGGCAGGGCGTTCTTGCCGTCATCATCGAATATACCCGGCTTGCGCGCTTCCTGTCGCAGCTCCATGTCGGGAGCACCGGAACCGCTTTCATCGTCGATGGCCGCGGCGAACTCGTCGCCGCGCCGGACAAGGAGGCCGACGAATTGCATCCGGCACGCGGCGACACGAAGCTGCTGCCGCTCGCGCGCGAGGCGCTCGAAAAGGCGGGTGACGCCGGCCGCAAGGATGCCTGGCGAAGCCATCTGACCTCAGGTGCCGCTGCCTATGAGGTTGCGCTTACGCCGCTGCCGTTTCCCGGATGGTCGCTCGCAACGGTGATCCCCGAGGCCGAATTTCTCGGCCCGGTCGAGACGACGCTGCGGCGCCTGATCCTCGGCCTTGCCTTCGGCGCCGTGCTCGCAGCGCTGGCCTCGGCGGTGCTGGCGCGCTCCGTCATTGCCGCGCCGTTGTCGCGCGTCGTCGGCGAGATTCGCCATGTGGAAACCTTCGCGCTGGAACGCGTCCGGCGGCATCCGTCGCGACTCAAGGAGATCGCGAGTCTGTCGGGCGCGATCGCCGAGATGGCAGCTGGGCTGTCCGCCTTCCGCAAGTTCATCCCCGCCGATCTCGTTCGCGCGCTGCTGCGTCAAGGCGTCGAGGCAAAGCCCGGCGGCAGCATCCAGGAGCTCAGCGTGATGTTCATCGATATCGCCGGCTTCACCGGGCTGTCCGAACGGATGGGCGACCGCGTCGTGCCGTTGCTGTCGCGCTATCTCGACCTCGCCTCGGAGGTCATCGTCGCCAATGGCGGAACCATCGACAAGTTCATTGGCGACGCCGTCATGGCTTTCTGGGGCGCGCCCCAGCCGCAAGCGGACCACGCCTTGCGATGCTGCCGCGCTGCGCTCGCCTGCCGCAAGGCCATGGAAGAGTCCGGCCTTGCCGACGACCTCGGTCAGCCGCTCCAGATCCGGATCGGCATCAATTCGGGCCGCATGCTGGTCGGCAATATCGGCTCGGAGCTGCGCCTGAACTACACCGTGATCGGCGACGCTGTGAACGTCGCGAGCCGGCTCGAAGGCGCCAACAAATCCTATGGAACGCAAATTCTGATCGGCGAGGCGACGGAACGACTGGCGCGCGGTGCCATCGTCACGCGTGAGATCGAGAGCATCGCGGTGTACGGACGGGAGGAGGGACTTTCCGTCCACGAACTGATCGGGATCGTGGATGAAGGCGCGGTCGGCAGCGGAACGGCTGGTTGGATCGCGGACTATGAGCACGGTCTCGCCAACTATCGGGCGCGCCGGTTTGCCGCGGCGCTCGCCGATTTCGAAGCCGTGTTGAAAGAGCATAGTCACGATCGTCCCGCGGAGCTGATGCGTGACCGTTGCCGGCAGTTCGTTGTGGCCGCGCCCGACGCCGCTTGGCGACCGGTGGCGGCGTTGACGTCGAAATAGCGACGCTGAACCTGGAAATGCCGTGCCAGCCTGGATGTCGTCCTGCTTTCGAGGGCAATGGCCCAGTGTCCAGGTCGATTTCGGCTCCGACGTCATCAAGCTGAAGAACGCCGTCGAAGCTCGCGTTCGTTTCGGGCTTGGCAGTGCTTGGGTCGGTTCAACTCATTGGCTAGGCGGCAATCCTGCCCGACGGGCCAGTTGACGGCGTCGAATCGGACACGATATCTCTCCGGATGCAGCCCCCGCCCAGAGGCAGGACATGGACGCGCCACGAGACACCGGTTCCGTCACCACGCAGTCCGACAACGACGTCGTGCAGTGGCTGACCAATGACACGCGCGATGAGCGCTTCATCGACAATATCTTCGCCGAGATGTGCATGCGGCTCCAGCGCGCAGGCATTCCAGTCAAGCGGGCAACGCTTCATGTTCTCATCCACCATCCGCAATGGCTCGGCGCCCGGATGATGTGGGCCGACGGGATGCGCGAGGCGGAGATCGCGCGTGTCGACTACGATGTCAGGGAGCGATCGGAATACATCGGCAGCTCCGCCAATGAGATCCAGGACGGTGCCGCCGAGGTCCGCGAGAATCTCGAGCAGGATCGCTCGCTGGGCCGCAAGCACGCGCTTTATGATGAAATGCGGGAAAAGGGCCTGACCGACTATGTGGCGTGGCCGCTCTACCATACGCTCGGCAAGCGGCACATCGTGACCTTTGCCACCGACCGCCCCGGTGGTTTCGACGATGCGCATATCGCCAGCCTGAAAGGACTGTTGCCGGTTCTGGCGCTCGTCAGCGAGATCCGCGTCAAGAACCGGCTGGCGCGGACGCTGCTGGAAACCTATGTCGGATCCCACGCCGGCGAGCTCATCCTTGCGGGTGCCACCAGGCGCGGCAGCGGGACGACAGTGCGCGCCGCGATCATGATCTGCGACTTGCGCGATTTCACCCGGATCTCGGACAGCTGGCCGCGCGATGACGTGATCGATCTCCTGAACGACTATTTCGATGCGATGTCGGAGCCGATTGCCCGGCATGGCGGCGAAATCCTGAAATTCATCGGCGACGGCATGCTCGCCATCTTCCCGCTCAGTCAACCGCAAGCTTGCGCAAATCTGCTGCACGCCGTGACCGAGGCACAACAGGCCATGTCCGCCCTGAACGTGAGGAACCGCGACATCGGCCGCGCGCCGATGAATTACGGCATCGGCGTCCACGTCGGCGACGTCATGTACGGAAATATCGGTTCGCGAACCCGGCTCGACTTCACCGTCATCGGTCCTGCCGTCAACATGGCCTCGCGTCTCGAGGCCCTCACCAAGCAGTTGGGCAAGACGGTGCTGCTGTCACGCGCATTCGCTGACCTCGTCGAGCACGATTTCGCGCTGGAGCACGTCGGCGAATATGAGGTGCGCGGCTTCAGTGAGCCGATCGAGCTGTTCGCATATAACGGTTGAAGCCGCGCTGCGCGGAGCTGGGCTCCGCGCAGGCTCGATACGTCCTCTTGTTGAGGTGAGGCATCAGTCGCAGACCCGCCTGCGAACAACAACGTCCTCGCCGAAGCGATTGGTGTGGTGGCTGATGATGGTCCGGCAGTCCGATCCGTAATCGCGATCGTAGTAATGATACCGGTCCGGGCCAGCGTAGACGCCTCCCGGTCCGACGCCGAATTCGATGGCATTGGCCGCCGTCATCGTGCCGGCCGTCCGATCCTGGAAAGCAGCAGCTTCAGGATCGGTGACTTGTTCGCCTTGCGATAGGCGAGCACTCTCCGACCTGACCGCGATCTGCCGAAGGGCAAACGGCCAGCTGCAATTTTCACATTATCGAGGCGGACTTCGACGCGAATACGAATGCGATGGGAAGATGCGGCAAAGAGCAGTGTTCGCCGGCTCGCACGAAGGGCAGCTACGCGGACCGCGCCCTCTTGCGCGCCTTGCCGTCGGCCTTCGGAAAAGGTTCGGTAAGCCACATCAGGATCTTGGTCATGCCGAGCGCATCCGGAAGCTGGCCCCGCTTCATGATTCGCTGCAGGCTCGATGCCGTGGTGCCGATCTCGGCAGCCATGCTTCGAAGGGTCTGGCCACGCTTCTCCTGCAACGCCGCAAGCGCAAGACCAAGGCGGGATACGGCGGGAGCCGCTGTCGGGCGCGTTCGGTTGGTCATGGGATTCTGCTGGTTTCCGAAGAATGGCGCCGCGGTTTCAAATCTCGTCTGCTTCACGGGCGCCGATCGGCGCCTTCGGGTTCCGCGGCTTTGAGCGGCGGCTGCCGACTAGGCCTCTGGCGGCGTCGAAGGCTTCGAGCAAGGGCGGGGTCACGGTTTCGACGACAGTCAGCGCGGCCGAAATGATGACGTGACGAAAGGAGAGCTTATCGTCCTCCTCATCGGGCGGACCGGCGCGCCGATGGAGCGGTATGGGCAATAGGCCGCCCGGGCCGCGCGATGACGGCTTGCGCGCCGGGATCATGAGCACAACAAACAGGGCATTCAGCAACAGCCAGATGCCCAGGATTATCAGAAACGTCCGCATCAAAAGTCCGCAAAACTACGGGGGCCGTAGAACAAGTGGAGCTTGCAGTATGCTTTACGCGGCCGTCACAATTGTCCGTGCGGTCTTTTAACGCAAGTTAAAAAATCACTACTTCATTCGGAAAGCGCAACATTCCGCCATCGGGGTCTGCCGGCGCCCGCCGACCAGACCCAGCCTTCCTTCCGCGGCTGAGAAGCTCCACGCCAAGCCGCCGCGGCGTGCCCCACCCGGCGGTATCTGGTGCAGTGGTCCCGTTGGCCTCGACTTCCTCTGCGAACTGCCGTGCGCGTTGTCTCGCCGTGCTCTCGTCCGTGCAATCCAGATCGATCCGACTTTCGACACGCTCGTCAGGTTCGAGCAAATGGGCTCACTTCCGTCGACCTGTCCCCGCGCGGCTTACCGCCGACGCAGATATCCTTGAAGTTGTCGATGGTACGAAGGGGCGCCGGCGCCGGCTATTGAGACGTCGGCGGCGTCCCAGCTGGACCTGCCGCCCATTGATTTAGTCCCGCCTTCGAGTTCAATTTCTCCATACCCCTCGACGCTGGAGGCGAAGATGAGCGGGATGGAGTACACCAAGGAAAACGCGAAACGGCTCGAAAGAATCTATCTCACAGGGGATGTGAAGGCACAACGCGCGGAGACAATTCGGCGCCTCGATTTGTCTGCCGGTGAGCGTGTTCTGGATATCGGGTGTGGTCCGGGCTATCTGTGCGAAAGCATGGCGCAAATCGTTGGACGTGATGGTGCTGTCGTCGGCGTCGATGTTTCGACCGACCTGATAGCCGTCTGCAATCGGCGGAAAGCGTCCGACTGGATTTCATATTCCATCGGCGACGCGACCAGGTTGAGCGAGGCAGATGCATCGTTTGATGTCGTTGTCTGCACACAGGTTGCCGAATACGTGCCCGACGTCGATCGCGCCCTCATCGAGGCATTTCGTGTCCTGAAGCCAGGCGGCCGAGCGATTTTTGTCGCGACGGATTGGGACGCTGTGGTGTGGCATTCCGAAGACCCGGAACGCATGGCCTCGGTCATGAAATCGTGGGAAGCGCACTGTGCTCACCCGCGCCTCCCAAGATCCATGGCCTGCAGATTGGTCGACGCAGGATTTCACCTGGACGGCGCATCCGTTTTTCCGATTTTGAATCTGCAATATGATGATGAGAGCTACAGCAAGGGACTGGCCCAGGGCATTCAGAACTTCGTCGGACGCAGGAACGACGTTTCTGCCGATGATCTGAACGCCTGGCATGGCGAGTTCGCTCGCCTCAGCGAGGCAGGAAGATACTTCTTCAGCACTAACCGCTATATCTTCCGAGCGTCAAAACCTGCTGTGCATACCCAGTTGAAATGACGCTCTCGGCATGAAGGCGCGGACTGAGGATGCTCGTGTCCATCACTTCGCGAGTCGCTAAGCGCGCCAGATCGGCCAATAAAAAAGCGCTGCCGGGCTCGAAATACACGTCCCCGCAGCGCTCTATTCTCTAACTGGACGCTGAAATCCCAGTTGGTTCTTAGTATGCAATGGTCATGCCACAGCTTTGTGACAGAGTCTCGCGCCAGCCGAACGCATCACCCCCGATTCCGTTGATTGAGGGAAGGCCCCACCGGGGCTGGCTTGGCGGGGCCCTCCACCCAAGCACAAGGCCGCAAACAATCGCTCGTGCGGCCCCGTCCCAAGGTGGCACTCTGCGCCTGATTGCCCGAGCTTGTCCGGGCGCTCGTCACGATAAAATCCTGACGGAGATCAGACTAAGGACCATTCGACGATTCAAGATTGCGATGGCGGGAGCATGCACCTCGAAAAATTCATCGGATCGCCATTTTTCCCCGAACTGTCCGCAAGTGAACATTCGAACCTTTCGACGTCGGGAAACTTCTAGCCAATATCGGGTTGCGACGCCCCCGGGCAGCGGCTCCCAAGGGCTTGGCGTACAGCCATCATGAGAGAGCCAGAACCCGACCCGCATTTCAGTGCGAGGAACGTACGTCTCGGTCTTCGAGCTGAGACACGATCCAGTCTGCGAAAGCGCGAACAGCGGATCGTTGTCGGCGCGCGCCATGGTCGGCTTCCTGGCGAGCCTGTGGGGTCACGTTCGCGGCGGCCTGCACTATGTGCTGGTCGGAGCGATGTACCTGGTCTCCGGCATCTCCGGCTCCAAGGCCGCCGACATGGCGGCTGTGGCTCCGGTGCTGTTTCCCGAGATGCGGCAGCGCGGGGCGAAGCCGGGCGATCTCGTTGCACTCCTGGCCGCAACGGGCGCGCAAACCGAGACTATACCGCCCTCGCTGGTTCTGATCACAATCGGCTCGGTGACCGGTGTTTCGATCTCGGCGCTGTTCACCGGCGGCTTGCTTCCGGGATTCGTGCTCGCGGTCATGCTTGGAGCGGTGGTCTGGTGGCGGTACCGCCGCGAAGACCTGTCCCACGTCAAACGGGCGAGTGGGCGAGAGATCGGGCGCGCCTTCGTCATTGCGATTCCTGCCATCGCCCTACCGTTCGTGATCTGGACCGCAGTGGTCGAGGGCGTTGCGACGGCAACCGAAGTTTCGACCATCGGCATCTTGTATTCGGTTTTCGCAGGCCTGTTGATCTATCGGCAATTCGCCTGGCGACGAATCTATCCGATGTTGATCGAGACGGCGTCGCTGTCCGGAGCGATCCTGCTCATCATCGGTGCGGCCACGGGCATGGCCTGGGCGTTGACCCAGTCAGGCTTCTCCGCCTCTCTGGCAAAGTTCATGACTGGCCTTCCCGGCGGCGCGCCTGTGTTCCTCGGCGTCACGATCATGGCCTTCGTCATTCTGGGAAGCGTGCTGGAGGGAATCCCGGCGATCGTTCTGTTCGGCCCGCTGCTGTTTCCGATTGCCCGACAGGTCGGGGTGCATGATGTCCATTACGCGATGGTGGTCGTTCTCGCGATGGGCATCGGCCTGTTCGCGCCTCCGTTCGGCGTCGGCTACTACGCGGCATGCGCCATCAGCCGCATCAACCCGGACGAAGGCATGAAGCCGATCGTGGGATACATGATCGCACTGCTGATCGGGACACTTGTCGTCGCGGCCGTGCCCTGGATATCGGTGGGGTTTCTTTAAGCCCAGGCCCGCTCGTCTGGGCCGTCGGTCGCCAGCCGGCGATTGGTCAGCTGTCAAAACGTCTCGGTAATCTTGCTCAGGCGAGGGGGGCGATCCGGGTCAAACCCGCAGGCGCGCGCCGTCTGCTCGATCATCCGATAGGCTGGAACGAGCATGGTGATCGGGTCGGTGGCGGCATCATCCTCGCTGAGCCAGGGCAGCGAGCCATGCGGTCCGCCGCAGAGATGCAGCGCGATCTCTTGCTCGCGCAACTCCTCTGCCAGCGCGTCCACCGTGGCCGCCGTTTCATCCATGAGGCGCATCATGACGACTGGCGTACGCGACGATAGCGCGGCGCGCGGCCCATGCTGCAGTTCGGCGGCGCTCAGACCAATGGAAGGCAGGCGCAGGATTTCCGAAAGTTTGAGCGCGATCTCCCGCGCCGAGCCGAGGCCGAGGCCTCGCGCCGCCACGAACACAGCAGATGCCTCGGCGAGATCATCGGCAATCGCAGACCAGTCGAGCGCCAGCGCGCGGTGCAGGCGCTCGGCCAACCTGTCGAGGGCCGACCGCAGCGCATGATCTTCCGCCAGCTCGGCAACAAGCCCGGCACTCGCGGCCATCGAACCGATCACGGTCTTGGTCGCCGCTACGGAGTGCTCTTGGCCGGCTTCGATCGGAACGACGAACTCCGCTTCGTCAGCCACCGGCGATGACGTCGCGTTGACGATGGCGATGGTGCGGGCGCCCGCGGCGCGGGCCGACCTGGTCGCTGCGACAAGATCCGGGCTGCGCCCGGACTGCGAGATCACGATGAACAGCGCATCGCGCAGCATTAGGGGCGTGCGAAATGCCGTGATCACCGAGGGAGCGCTGGCTGAAACGGGAAGGCGAAGCCGCGTCTCGACAAGGTATCTCAAGAAAACTCCGGCATGCCCGGAGCTTCCGCGCCCGCATACGACGCACAGGGGAGCGGAGCCAATCCCAATTCGCTGTGCGATGTCGCGCATGACGGGGCGGCTGCGAACGATGTTGGCGACAACATCCGCGCTTTCCCCGATTTCGCTCGCCATCGCGGATGTCGTCACGGCTCAACCGCTCCGCCTCGATTGGGCGCCGCCGCTCCCTTGGGATGTCGGTCACGATGCGAGTCACGGTTCTTGGCGAGTTCGGCAAACACGCGCCGAAGGTTGCCGTCACAGTTTTTCAGAACGGTCTCCGCATCAACTTTGTCGACACCCAACGCCAGAAGGGCTGCGGTCTTGATGTCTCCCTCAGCCTGCTCGAGCGAGCGTGCCGCGTGCGACGGATCGCAGTGCGCGATTTGTGCCACCATGGCCTCGGCGCGCCGCTTCAGCTTGGCATTGGTCGGCGGCATGTTCACCATCATGCCGCGATACACCCGGCCAAGGCGCAGCATGATCCCCGAGGAGATCAGGTTGAGGACGACCTTCTGCGCGGTGCCCGCCTTCATTCGCGTGGAGCCGGCGATCAGCTCGCGGCCGGTCTCGATCAGGATCGGAAATTTTGCCGATGCCAGCAGTGCGGTGCCGGGATTGTTGGCGACGCCGATCGTCACTGCACCGAAAGAGCCTGCGTGCTGCAGGGCTGCGACCGTGAACGGGGTCGTGCCGCTGGCGGCTACCGCAATCACCACGTCATGCGGCGTGAGCCGCGCCGCGTTCACTTGCGTGACTGCATCATCGACATCGTCCTCCGCGCCCTCGATGCTGGTGACGAACGCGCTGTCACCGCCGGCGACAATGAAGCGGACGCGCTCTTTTGGCCAGGCGAAGGTCGGCATCAGCTCGGCGCCGTCCTGGACCGCCACGCGGCCGGAGGTGCCGGCGCCGACATAGACGATGCGCCCGCGATCGCCCAGCGCCGCCTTCGCCGCTTCGGTCGCCGCAGTGATCGCGGGAAGGGCATGGCCGATCGCGGCAACTGCCGCAAGCTGGCCCTCCCACATGGCTTCCATCGCTGTCAGCAGTGACCATGCATCAAGATCGGCAAAACGGGGGTCGACTTCTTCGGTGGCCATATAGTTGATCCATGCGTCCTTAACCGCGGAACTTTGAAGCCTGTTCATGGTCAGTTTCTCGCTCAGCTTCTCGCTCAGCTTCTCTCTTGGGCAAATCCAGCTTGGGCAGGTCGAGCCGCCCTCGCGCCACGAGTAACGCACCGGCGGCTGCGTCGGCGTCGGGATGCCTCAGGCGGGCGCGCAGGTCGGGCGTCAGCCAGGGCGTAATGGCATCCGCGAGCCCGCCGACCAATGCGAGCCGGTCAATTCCTCTCGCCAGGAACAGATCAAGGAGATCGCCAATGGCGTCGGCCGCGCGTTCGACAATGCGACGGCCGACCGGATCACCCTGATTGGCGTGCCGCATCACGGTCGGCGCGAACGCAGCGTAGTCCGTGGCCCGGGCGTCTTCAGACCAGGCCACCGCCTGATAAGGATCATGATCGAATGCGCCCAGCACCTCCGCAAGCAATGGGGTCAGCTCGCCGCGGCGGTCCGCGGCCCGCAGCGCCAGTCGAACAACCTGCAGGCCGATGTCGGCGCCGCTGCCTTCGTCCGAGACCGGAAAGCCGTAACCGGCGAGCCGGATTTCGCGGCCGCCGATCAGGCCGACACCGACCGAGCCCGTGCCGGCGACCACGATGGCCCCGTCCGCGCCGCTGTGGGCGCCGAGACAGGCGGCCATGCCGTCGCTGATGAAGATAACGGACGCAAAGGGATGGGCGATCTCCTTGAGCGCCGCTTCCGCGCCCCGGCGGCCGAGCCCGGCGAGGCCAATTCCGGCGCGCATCCGCGCAAGATCCTCTCGCGCGAGGCCAGCCTGTGCGCTCGCGGCTTCGGTCGCCTCCATGATGGAACGCCAGGCCTTTTCGACGCCAATCCGCGTCGTGGCAGGGCCCGAGCTTGCTTCGCCGAGCAGCCTGCCGTTGTCGTCCTCGATCCGGGCGCGGCAGCGAGTTCCGCCGCCATCAATGCCGAGATACGTGATACCCTTTGTTCCCATCGGATGTTAACGCGAGGGCTTCGGTCCGGGTCCCCCAATGCGTAGATGGGGAACATTTGAGATTATAGCACTCGTCTCACGGGTCTGTGACTGCCACTCTCGGATGAACGCTGATGGGCGACTGCTCCTCTTCCGACGTTCTCACGATTGCTGCGCCGCAAATCTTTGACGGTATCGCCATGCGCGGTCCGGGAGCGATCAGGATTTCGAAGGGCCGGATTGAAAGCATCGCTTTCGGAACGTCCGAGCCGCGCGCGTCAATCCAGCTTCCTCGAGACGCGATCCTTGCACCCGGATTCATCGACATTCAGGTGAACGGAGGCGGCGGCGTTCTTCTCAACGACCAGCCAACCGAGGCCGGCGTTCGACGCATCGTCGCGGTGCACCGCAAGGCGGGGACCACGGGCTGCTTGCCGACCCTCATCACCGATCGAAGCGAGATCATCGAGCGATTGGCCGCGGCAGCCGAGGCGTGCCTCAAAATTCCCGGCGTGCTCGGCTTTCATCTGGAAGGGCCGGCCCTCAACAGGTCCCGCAAGGGCATTCATCCGGAAGCCGAGATACGTGTGCCCAACGGCCGCGATCTCGCCGCGATCAAGAGATTTGGGAACCGCGGCCGCTCCATTGTGACCCTGGCGCCGGAATGCGTGCCCGCGTCCATGATCGACGCATTGATCGGCGCCGGATTGCGGATCGCGGCGGGCCACAGCGACTCCACCGCAGCCGACATCGGGCGTGCGGTCGATCGAGGCGTCTCGGGGGTGACCCATCTGTTCAATGCCATGTCGCAGTTGAACGCGCGGGAGCCAGGCCTGGTGGGCGCCGCGCTCGGGGATGACCGGCTGTTTGCAGGGATCATCTGCGACGGCATCCACGTTGACCCGCTCAGTTTGCGCGTTGCCTTCCGCTGCAAGGGACGTGATCGATTGATGCTGATCACCGATGCCATGCCATCGGCGGGCACGAACGATCAGAAATTCATGCTGCAAGGACGGCAGATCACCTTGCGCGACAATCGCTTGACGGGCCCCGATGGCACACTCGCGGGCGCTCACCTCACGATGATCGAGGCGGTGCGCAACGCTGTTGCGCTGCTCGACATCTCGCTTGTCGATGCCCTGATCATGGCTTCTCGGACTTCAGCGGCGTTTCTGGGTCTTGAGTCCGAGCTCGGACGGATCTCGCCCGGATACCGCGCGGACCTTGTCGCCTTCACTCCGGACTTCGAGGTCGTCGGCACATGGATAGGCGGTGTCGGTTCGATCGACGAGGCGAGCGAGGCTTCCAGGCGAGGTTAGATGCGCAATCATCCCATCATCGTGCAAAAATATGGTGGTGTCTGCCTTGAAACACCGGCGAAGATTCGCGCGGTTGCGCGCAGTCTCGCCGAGCTGCATGGCCGTGGTCATCGCGTCGTGGCGATCGTCTCCGCCATGGGCACGACCACCGATCAATTGATCCAGATGGCTTACCAGGTGAGCCCGGCTCCCAATCGCCGCGAGCTCGACATGCTGCTGACGACCGGTGAGCGCATCAGCATGTCCCTGATGAGCATGGCGCTTGCCGATCTCGGCGTGCCCGCAATCAGCTTCACCGGCAGCCAGGCTGGCGTGATGACCGACGACTCTCATTCATCGGCGCGCATTCTGGATGTGCGGCCCATTCGCGTGCGCGAGGAACTCGATCGCGGGCGCGTGGTGGTGCTGGCAGGATTTCAGGGCGTGAACCCGGCGACCAGGGAAATCACCACGCTCGGCCGGGGCGGCAGCGATACCACGGCGGTTGCAATGGCTGCGGCACTGAAAGCCGAGCGTTGTGAAATCATCAAAGAGGTCGACGGCATCTGTTCGGCCGATCCGCGCATCGTGCCGGATGCAAAGCCCCTGCGGCGCGTGGACTTTGCATCCCTGTCGGAGATGTGCTTCTGGGGCGCAAAGATCCTGCATTTTCGCAGCGTAGAGCTGGCGCAAAGTCAGGATGTGCCTCTGGCTCTCAAGCGGTGGGGTAGCGTTGAACACAGCACGCAAGTGACGAAAGAGGTTGCAGGCATGGAAAGCGGTAAGGTTCTGGCCGTCAATGCGATCGCTCGCATTGAGCACGTGGAAATCGATTCCAGGGATCTCAATCACGGGTTCGAGAAATTCGCGCAGCATCTCAAGCAAAATAGCCTGTCGTGGCCGCAGCTCCTGGCATCGCACTTCGCCGCGGGGAGAACCAGCATGACGGTAGCCTGCGATGCGGAGTGGTTAGATGCCCTGTCGCGTACGCTGGAGGACGCCAAGGATCTGCGCAAGCAGCGCGAGGCGTCAAGCTCGGTGAGTCTCACCTGTTTCGGCGGCGTTTCATCGGAATTGCCGTTCAGGGCGTTGCAGGTTCTCGGACATCACGGGATCGTCCCCGACAGTTACGTGCTGTCGCCGCATTCGGTCAGTCTGTTTGTCCCCGTGGAGAGCCGGGAGGCCGCGGTCAAGGCGTTGCATTCGCTTGTGCAGCAGGCGTAGCTGCCGCCTACACCTTGGTCATTGTTGCGGTGACGACGAACGCGTGCTCCCGCATCCGCAACACCCCCGGCATAGGTGAACCGTGGCGGGCATTCGACGCCGCGGAGTTGATGTTCCCGCGCTAGGTCTCGTGTGCCACGTCAGACGCCTTGTCGAGCCGACCTTCCAACGTCTCGATCGAGGCGCGGAGGTTGCTGCGCCGATCCCTCAGCGTCAGTGCCAGCATGGGGTAGGTGGGACTGCTCGGGTCCGAGTTGTTGCCCTTCAGCTCCGCTTCCTGAATGTCGGCATCCAGCATCGCGACGCGCCAGTGCAGGTCGGAAATCAGGGCGTGGAGATGAAGGGTGGCGGACGCATTGAAATGGGACATTGGCTGCATGTGTTCGCCTCAATCTGGAACAGAGCCCGTCGGGGCTTTTGGGGTTTGCGAACAGTGCAGCAAAAGGAATGCCAGTTTCTTGACAAGGCGCGGGGGGACCGTGAACGCGAGCAGACGTCGGAGCCATTGGCAAATTTCCGACTGGGACGACTGTTGCCAACTCTGGATTGTACGACTACCCTTTGCCTCAACTCGTCCAAACGGTCATTCAATCGGCCGCGTGTTCATGCCAAAATTCCTTCGCATCGGAGTCCATCAGTCGAACGTCTCCGGATACACGTCAAAGGCGTGGTGTGTCAGGCGCGTTGGCTCGGCGGTCTTTCTGAAGTGGGGCGCCGTGGAGGTCCATGGTGCCGGCGATGGGCGAAAGGTCTACTGGACGCTTGCGCCGAGGGAGAAGACAATTCGTTGCGGCACGGCGCAGCGTGCACAGGACTATGCAAAAGCCGCGATCGCGCGGCGCCGCAACCATCGCTATGAACCGCTGGCCGGACCGATAGCGATCCGACGCCAATCCGCCGACCGTAGCGCCGACCTCAAGCAGGCACTCGCCACGATCCTGATTGTCGATATCGTCCGCTCCACCGAAAAAGCAGCGAAGCTGGGCGATGCGCGTTGGACAAAGGTGATGAGCCACTATTACGCAGCCGTCCGCAAGGAGCTGAAGACTTCGCGCGGAAAGGAAGTCGTGACGACGGGGGACGGACTGTTGGCAACGTTCAAGGCGCCGGCTGCGGGGATTCGTTGCGCTAACGCGATCCGCCAGGCCGTGCGCACACTGGGGCTCGAGATCAGGGTGGGGCTACATGCGGGCGAATACAAGGTGAGCGGGACTGAGGTGGTTGGCCTCGCATTTCACATCGGCGCGCGCGTCGCTGCGAAAGCGCGTGCCGGCGAAGTCCTGGTCTCCAGTGCGGTCAAGGACCTGATGGCGCAGTCTCAGATCCGCTTCATGGATCACGGCGTCCACCAGCTCAAAGGCGTGCCGGAGCGATGGCGCCTGTACCGGGTCGAAGATTGAAGTGTGCTTGCAAGAGCGGGCATTGGTTCTGCCCAGCCCGTCCGCCTTCGCCCTCCGTGCTCCTTGATTAGGACCTCCGTCACGACAACGGCCGTGGGCGCGGCGCCATTTCCGAGTCGAGGATCAGTCGTCCATCGAGGCGGCCGTCCAGGCGCTTCACGTATTCTGATGCTTCGTCCATGCGCGCCTTCATGAGCGAATGTACGCGCTCGCTGTCTCGTGCGCGGGCGGCCTTGGCGATCTCCGCGTGAATCCTGACATTGGCGCGGCCGAATTTCGTGTGCTCTTCCGGAGGCGTCTGCGTGCTGAAGACAACCAGACGACGGAGCATCTCGTTGATCAGCTCGCATGCGCATTGGACGCTTTTTCAAAGCAAGACAACGGGATCGGCGAGGCGTGTTGCGCCTGACGTTGGGGGATCAGGCGGGTCAAACTCAACTCAGTTCGATTCCAACTCGGCAGGCAGAAGCAAAGGCGGCGGCTCTTGCCCTGGCCGCCACGCGGAAACCAGTCCCTCGAGCTCGAGGCGAACGCAGTCCACGACGCTGGCCCAGTCGCCTCTATTTGGCTGCCTGAACAGCCTCATGGACCGATACCACGGGCTGTTGTCGCGGTTGAGCAGCCAGCGCCAATCCGGGCTGAATGGCAACATCGTCCAGACGGGAACGCCCAGCGCGCCGGCGAGGTGAACGACGCTGGTGTCGACCGAGATCACCAGATCGAGACAGCAAACCAGCGCCGCTGTTTCGCTGAAATCCGTGAGCCGGTCCGTAAGGTTGACGATGTCGGAGCGTTCGCGGAGGAAGGCTCGGTCCTGATCCCGGACGCCTTTCTGCAGGCTGACGAACTGGACATCGCAATCCAGGAGAGGCGCAAGCGTGCGCAGTGCCATCGATCGATTGTGATCATTCTTGTGATCTGGAGTCCCCGACCAGACAAGGCCGACGCGGAAGCGATTGCGGGGGCCAAGCAGGTCTTCCCAGGCCTTCACGCGCGCCGCCGGGGGCGCAGGAAGATACGCTTGCGCGAACGGGATCGTATCGAGCCGTGTCCCGAACACGCGTGGCAGAGTTCCAAGAGGACAGTGCAGGTCGAATGCCAGCGACGTTGCGGACGGCCGGCCGATGCACGTTGCGACGCCGGACACCCCAGCCAGGAGCCGCTGGATCGGAGGCTGGACCTCCAGGATGGCTCGAGCTCCGAACGCGGCCACCATGGGCACATAGCGCGCGAATTGAATTGCGTCGCCCAATCCCTCATCGGAATGAAGCAATATTGTCTTGCCTTCGATCGGCTGGTCACCAAGCCAAAGGGGTTGGGAAAAGCCGCGATCGAGCAAGCCGACAGGGAGCTTCCAGCGTGCTTCGCGCCCAGGCCAGCCTCGCTCAAAGTCTCCGGTCAGCAGCTGAAGCGTCGCTAGATTAAAGATCGTCGGCGCGTGGTTTGGGTCCACCGCCAGGGATCTGTGAAAGGTCGCGAAAGCTTCATCCAGCAATGGCAGATTCAACAATGCCAATGCCTTGTTGTTGAGCACTGCAGTAAAATCCGGTCGAAGCTCGAGCGCCCGATCGAAACGCTCCAACGCCTGCTCCATCCGGCCAAGTCTCGAATGAAGCAAACCGAGATTGTTGTGCGTTTCCGCCAGGCCGGGATCCAGCGCAATGGACTTCTCGTAGTCGGCCTCCGCTTCCTCGAACCGGTTCGCCTCCTGGAGGCAAACGCCGCGCATTTGATACAGAACTGCGGAATTTGGGTTCAGTCTCTCGGCTACGTTGAAGCATTCCAGGGCTTCCGCATATCGGCCAAGATTGAACAGCTGTTCGCCGTTTCTATTCGCTGTCTCCAGGCTTTGCCGATTCAGTTCCCGCGCTCGCTGGACATGCAGCTCAGCCACTTCCGTGCGCTTGAGTTGCTGGAGCAGATTGCCGAGGGAATTCGAGAGGAGCGCATCCTGTGGTGTGGGGCACAACGCCTTGCTCTGGTGTTGCCGCGCTTCCGGCCGCCATGAGGAAACCAGGCTCTCCAATTCGAGGCGAACGCAGTCTACGACGCTGGCCCAGTCGCCTCTCGTCATTTGCCTGAACAGCTTCATGGACCGATACCACGGGCTGTCGTCGCGGTTGAGCAGCCAGCGCCAATCCGGGCTGAATGGCAACATCGTCCAGACGGGAACGCCCAGCGCGCCGGCAAGGTGAACGACGCTGGTGTCGACCGAGATCACCAGATCGAGACAGCAAACCAGTGCCGCAGTTTCGCTGAAATCCGTGAGCTGTTCCGTCAGGTCGACGATGTCAGAACGTTCGCGGAGGAAGGCCCGGTCCTGATCCCGGATGCCTTTTTGCAGGCTGACGAACTGGACGTCGCAATCGAGGAGAGGCGCGAGCGTGCGCAGTGCCATCGATCGGTTGCTATCGTTCTTGTGATCTGGATTCCCCGACCAGACAAGACCGACGCGGAAGCGATTGCGGGGGCCAAGCCGGTCTTCCCACGCCGTCACGTGCGCCGCCGGGGGTGCAGGAAGGTACCCTTGCGCGAACGGGATCGTATCGAGCTGCGTCCGGAACGCCAGCGGCAGGCTTCCAAGAGCACAGTGCAGGTCGAACGCCAGCGACGTTCCAGACACGTCGCCGACACACGTTGCAACTCCAGTGATGCCACTCAAGAGCTTCTGGATCGGGGGCTGGACCGCCAGGATGACTCGAGCCCCGAGTGCGGCCACCAGGGGCACATAGCGCGCGAACTGAATTGAGTCGCCCAATCCCTCGTCACAGTAAAGTAGTATGCTCTTGCCTTCGATCGGCTGGTCACCGAGCCAAGGGGGGCTGGAAAAACCGCGAGTGACGACGCCGAGAGACGGGCGGGCCTCGCGTCCCCGCCAGCCCCGCTCAAAATCTCCGGTCAGCAGCTGAAGCAGCGCGAAATTGAAAATCGTCGGCGCACGGTTTGGTTCGATCGCCAGGGATCTGTGAAAGGTCGCGAACGCTTCATCCAGCAATTGCAGGTCCAACAATATCCATGCCTTGTTGGAAAGCGCCGCGCTGAAATCCGGACGAAGTTCGAGCGCGCGATCGAGGCTCGCGAGTGCCTGCTCCATCCGGCCTAATTTCGAATGGAGCGTGCCAAGGTTGCTGTGCGTTTCCGCAAGGCCGGGGTCCAGCGCAATGGACTTGTTGTAGTCGGCCTCCGCTTCATCGAGCCGGTTCGCCTCCTGGTGGCACATGCCGCGGATTTGATACAGAACTGCGGAATTTGGATTCAGTTTCTCGGCTGCGTTGAAGCATTCCAGGGCTTCCGTATGCCGGCCGAGATCAAGCAGCAGCCTGCCGCAGTTGATCGCTGCCTCCAGATATTGCGGATAAAGTTTCAGCGCTCGCTGGAAATGCAGCACGGCCTCGTCCATCCGCCCGAGTTGCCAGTGCTGATAGCCGAGGTAGTTCGAGAGGAGCGCTTCCTGCGGTGTGGGGGGCAACGCCTTGCTCTGGTGTTGCCGTGCGCCCGACCGCCACGCGGAAACCAGTCCTTCCAGTTCAAGGCGAACGCAGTCCACGACGCTGGCCCAGTCGCCTCTCTTGGGTTGCCTGAACAGCCTCATGGAGGAATACCACGGGCTGTCGTCGCGGTTGAGCAGCCAGCGCCAATCCGGGTTGAATGGCAATATCGTCCAGACGGGGGTGCCCAGCGCGCCGGCAAGGTGAACGACGCTGGTGTCGACCGAGATCACCAGATCGAGGCAGGAAATCAGCGCCGCGGTGTCGCTGAAATCCGTGAGCTGGTCCGTCAGGTCGAGGATGTCAAAACGTTCGGCGAGGAAGGCCCGGTCCTGATCCCGGACGCCTTTTTGCAGGCTGACGAACTGGACGTCGCAATCCAGGAGAGGAGCAAGCGAGCGCAGCGCCATCGACCGGTTGTGATCGTTGTTGTGGTCTGGATTCCCCGACCAGGCAAGACCGACGCGGAAGCGATTGCGGAGGCCAAGCCGGTCTTCAAGCAGGTCTTCCCAGGCCTTCACGCGCGCCGCCGGGGGCGCGGGAAGGTACGCTTGCGCGAACGGGATCGTATCGAGCCGCGTCCCGAACGCCAGCGGCAGGCTGCCAAGAGGACAGTGCAGGTCGAACGCCGGCGACGTCGAAGACGACCGGTCGATACAGGTTGCGACTCCAGTGATATCCCCCAAAAGCTGCTGGATCGGAGACTGGACCTCCAAGATGACTCGGGCCCCGAGCGCGGCCACGATGGGCACATAGCGCGCAAACTGGATTGTATCGCCCAATCCCTCGTCGGCATGAAGCAATATGGTCTTGCCTTCGATCGGCTGGTCACGAAGCCAAAGCGGGCAGGAAAAGCCGCGATCGACGAGGCCGAGAGAGGCTTTCCAGCGCGCCTCGCGCCCCGACAAGCCGCGCTCAAAATCTCCGGTCAGCATCTGAAGCAGCGCGAGATTCCAGATCGTGTGCGCATTGCTCGGATCGACCACCAGCGATTTGTGAAAGGCCGCGAAAGCTTCATCCAGCAATTGCAGACTCCACAACGCCCGTGCCTTTTCGTTCAGGGCTGCGGAAAAATTCGGACGAAGTGCGAGCGCGCGATCGATGCTCGCCAACGCCTGTTCCATCCGTCCAAATCTCGAATGAAGCGTGCCGAGGTTCTTGTGCGTCTCCGCCTCGCCGGGGTTCAGCGCAATGGACCTCTCGAAGTCGGCCTGCGCCTCCTCGAACCGGCCCAGCCGTTGGAGGCAAAGGCCGCGCGTTTGATGCAGAGCCGGGACATTTGGATTGAGCTTCGCGAATATGTTGAAGCATTCCAGGGCTTCGGCATACCGGCCGAGATCAAACAGCAATTTACCCTTTTTCGCGGCCTCCAAACTTTGTTTTGCGGCCTCCAGATTTTGCGGTGCGACCTTTTGGGATTGTTTGGCCGCGGCCCGGCGCTCTTGACGATTCATAAGCTGACCAGAAAAAAGTGGACAACGTCAGATGGCTCGCCGATTCCTAAGTCACGCGAGAAGGAGGCGTCCGTCGCACTTGCCTTCCCGTTCCGTCAGTTCGCGTTCAGCTATGCTGGCGGGGTCCACCGAGCGCGACTGTGGCGTCCCGTTAAGGTCGTTTATGGTGCGAAGCTGGCGCGAAGCTGGCGCGGCCTGAACCTTCCTAAGCCGTCGAGTTCACGAAAGCGGCCGGGGTCATTGAGTGCACCGCAATCGGCGATCGGCTTCGCGCACTGCGGCTGGCGCGGGAGAGGCTGCCGACTGAGGCGGGCTCCGGGGGTGACCAAGTTGCAGGTGAATAGCGATAATCAGTATCGTTGATTTTGCTGCGCTTTCGGCTGAATTCGATCGCGTCTGTGTTTCGGTGAGGTCATTTCTGGCGCGAAACTGGCGCGGTCTGCGGGGGCGTTTGGCCACCGCATGCCTTTGATTCCACTTGGATACGGAGTACCCTGCGGCTTTCCAAGCGGCGCGAGGATCCTGTTTGACATGGCGGTCGAGCAGTGGCTGCGAAATTTGGGATTGGCCCAGTATGCCGAGGCGTTTGCCGAAAACGATATCGATTTCGACGTTCTCAGCGGGCTCACTGAAGCAGATCTCAAAGAACTTGGCGTGGCCTCGCTGGGGCACCGCAAGCGGCTGCTCGCCGCAATAAGCGAACTACAATCTGCATCGCCGTCGAACGTTTCGTCGACAGTCGACCGGACGGCCGGCGAGCGCCGCCAGGTCACGATCCTGTTTGCCGATCTGTGCGGGTTCACAACCCTGTCTCGATCGCTCGATCCTGAGGAAATCCGTGAACTGGTAGCTCGGTTCACTGCTCAGGTGGATGGCATCGTCATCAGCTACGGAGGCACGGTCGACAAACATATCGGCGATGCGGTGATGGCGTTGTTCGGCGCGCCGCGGGCGCATGACGACGATTCCTTGCGCGCGGCACGAGCTGCCCTGGACGTTCATACAGCGCTCGCTCGGATCAGTGACGCATCTTTCCGCCCACTACAGGCCCATGTCGGTATTGCCAGCGGGGAAGTGGTCGCTGGCACGCTGAGCCGCGTCGAAGCGCATGACTACACGGTTCTTGGCGACAGCGTGAACCTCGCAGCGCGGCTGGTCGCGCTCGCTGGAGCGGGCGAGACGCTGCTGTCCGAAGGTGTCTATCGGGCTCTCTCCGATCGTGCGTTGTGCGAGGCGCTGGGGGAAACGGACGTGAAGGGTTTCGATGCGCCGGTGCGCATCTGGCGGCTGGTCGGTCTGTCGGCTGACCCGGCGTCCGCCCACCGCAGCGCCTTTGTCGGGCGAGTGGCGGAGCTCGAGCAGTTCAAGGGCATACTTGCAGCAACGGTTGCGCGACGCAGTGGGCAGATTGTCTACGTGCGCGGTGAGGCGGGGATTGGAAAGACGCGCCTTGTCGAGGAGATGCGCCGTATTGCAGACGCAAATGGTTTCACCGCCCACCGTGGCCTGGTCCTGGATTTTGGGGTAGGCAAGGGACAGGATGCGGTTCGCGCGTTGCTCGTCAGCCTTCTTGGTCTTTCACCCGCATCCGGAAGCGAGGCCAGGCTGCAGAGGGTTGATGATCTGGTCGCGGCGAACGTCGTGCCTGCTGAGCGTCTTGCGTTTCTGTACGATCTTCTGGATCTCCCGCAAACCGGTGAGTGGCGTACGCTTTACGACGCAATGGATAACGTCGCACGGAATCGTGGCAGGCGAGCCGTGACCGCCGCTGTCGCGGCGCATGCCTGCGCCGAGAAACCGACTTTCATCGTCGTAGAGGACCTTCATTGGGCTGATCCGCAGCTCCTCGGACATCTCTCGGCATTTGCGTCCGCGGTGGCGGACGGGCCGGGGCTATTGATCATGACATCGCGTATCGAAGGCGATCCTGTCGATGCAGCGTGGCGCGCTAGCTGTCGCGCCACTTCATTCGCGACGATTGATCTCGGTCCGCTGCGCCGGGAGGAGGCGTTCAATCTCGCGGGCAGCTTCATGGACGCGACCCAGCGCGTCGCGGCTGCCTGCATCGAGCGCGCAGGCGGCAACCCGCTGTTCCTGGAGCAGCTGTTGCGCAATGCGGAGGAAGGTACCGCGGATGCCGTCCCTCCGTCGATTCAAAGCCTTGTTCTGGCGCGCATGGACCGCCTCAATGCTTCCGACCACTACGCGTTTCAAGCCGCGGCAGTCATCGGCCAACGTTTCTCTCTCGCTCTGCTGCGGCACCTCATCGGCGATCCGTCCTACGTCTGCACGGGTCTCATCGGCAACGCTCTCGTCCTGCCGGAAGGCGACGATTTCCTCTTCGCTCATGCACTCATCCAGGAAGGGGCCTATTCATCACTGCTTCGGTCCAGCCGGAAAGATCTGCATCTTCGTGCCGCAGAATGGTTTGCAGGGCAGGATCTGGTTTTACACGCGCAGCACCTCGATCGCGCCGAGGACGGTCGAGCGCCACACGCGTATCTCGATGCGGCGACGGCTCAACGCGCCAACTACCATATCGATGCGGCGCTGCGCCTGGCCGATCGCGGTCTCCAGGTCGCGCGCGCGGATTCCGATCGCCACGCGCTGATCTGCCTGCGCGGCGAATTGCAGCGCGACCTTGGCGATGTTTCTGCCTCGATCGCCTCCTATCGGCTGGCGGTATCCGCATCATCTGATGAAGCCGCGCTGTGCCGGGCGCGGCTCGGGCTCGCCGAGGGCCTGCGCGTCAGCGAAGGCCTCAACGAGGCGCTTGAATTGCTCGACCACGCACAGGACACCGCCGAGCGCCATGACATGGTGAACGAGCTTGCGCGGCTGCACCATCTGCGGGGAAATATTTTCTTTCCGATGGGCAATATCGAGGGTTGCCGAAGGGAGCATGAGCGAGGCCTCGAATATGCATCCCGATCGGGCTCTCCGGAAGCCGAGGCACGCGCACTCGGCGGCCTGGCGGATGCGGCTTACGCGCAGGGCAAGATGCGGACGGCCTTTGACTACTTCAGCCGATGCGTCGCGCTTTGCCAGCAGCACGGCTTTGGCCGTATCGAAGTGGCAAACCGCTCGATGGTCGGATTCAGCCGCATCTACCTTGGCGAACCCCGGCAGGCGCGCGAGGACGGCGAGGCCACGGCCCGGCTGGCCGTGCTCGTCGGCCAACCCCGCGCCGAATTGCTCGGCGAGACGGCGAGGGTTTTCGCCTGCTACGAGCTCGGCGACTACGAGATGATGCAAGGCTGCCTGGATCGGGCAATGCCGCTCGCCCATCAGCTCGGCGCAACGCGCTTCGAAGCCCAGGGCCTGGAGCTGCAGGCGCGCTTGTATCTCGATACTGGCCGGAGAGCCGAAGCTGAGACGATGCTGCGCGAAGCACTTGCGATCTGCAAGCAGGCCGGAACGCAGTTTTGTGGTCCAAAGGTCACCGGCGCCCTGAGCCGGGCGGTCGAGGACTCTACGGAACGCCGGGGTCTGCTGGCTGAAGGCAAGACAATGCTCGCCCGCGGTGCTGTCGGGCACAATTACCTCTGGTTCTATCGCGATGCCATCGAGGGCCTTTTGTCGTCGGGCGACGCGACAAGCGCGCTCGAATATGTCAGTGCGCTCGAAGACTATACGCGCGCCGAGCCCCTGCCGTGGGCGGACGTATTCGCGGCGCGCGGTCGCGCGCTCGCTGCTGCACTGCGCGGTGGCGCCAACGACAGCCCGAGAGGCGACCTTCGTCGCGTGCGAGATACGCTCGAGCGCGCGGGCTTGGCGGCCTTCTTGCCGGCGATCGATGCCGCGCTGGCAAGGTGAGTACAGCTCTCATTGCAGTTGGCGGCAAAAAGCGGCACCTCTGGTGCGGGACTTCGGATCGGTCGCTGAACTAGCGCGGCGTCTCGACCGTCGCGACGTGCTCACGGATGAGCCTCGCAACATCCGACGCATGGGTCGCGATCATGAAATGACTGGCGCCGGGAACGGTCACCAGCGACGATCTGGAGACTGCGCTAGTCAGCACCTCGGCGACGCGCTGAACGACTGGATGACTGCGCTCGCCTCGCACGAAGAGGCTTGGCGCAGTGATGCCTGCATAGGCGGCAAGCGGCATATCGAATCCCCACGCCGACGACCAGTCAAGAAGGTTGGTCGGCGTGGTGGCAACAATGTAGTCCCGGGTCCGGGCTGGGAGGGCGTCAAAGCTGCCGTCGCCGCCGTAGAAGTCGATGATGCTCCGCGCAGCCAACAGCTTTCCGTCGTCACACGCGCGGACATAAGCGTCGGCCATCGCGCGCACTTGCTCGTACAGCGCGAGATCGCCGGAGTGGCGAAGCAGATTGAACGGGGTCGCCTCGATCAAGGTCATGCTTGCGATCTTGGACCGGTCACGGAGGACGGTCGCCAGGCATACCGTGGCACCCCACGAATGCCCAACGAGGTGGACAGAGCTGTTGGTGCGCTGGATGACGGCCTCGACGACGTCGATCTCCCGTTCGATGGAAATGTCGTCCTGGGTGCGGCGCTCTTCGGTGTCGCCATAACCGAGCAGGCTCATTGTCACCGCCCGAAAGCTATCTCCTAAGAGAGCGATCACACCACGCCACAGCGCTCCCGTACTCCATGAGCCGGGCACGAAAAGAATGGTCGGCCCCGATCCTTGCTCGCGGTAGTCGATCCGTCTGTCAGGATATTCGACCATGGCTGCCCCCCGCACGTGGAGGTGTCCGTACCGAGAACCATACCACGAGCCGCACGAAAACCACATGGAAGGCTCGCGACGGAGGACCCAGCACGGGCTCCGGGTCCTCTGGGCCGCGTGGAAAACGCGGGGTACGCGCGACCGACGCCCGCGAGGATATTCTGTGCCAGAAATCCCGCGGGCTTGCCTAGCCGAAGTTCGCGAAGCGAGCGTAGGCTGGTGGAGGTATTACGGTGACAGTGCATTTAATTCATAAGCTTCGAGCCCATGAAAGCGGCCAGAAGCATTGAGTGCACTGTCACCGTAATCTATTCATCGCACTGACCACGTTGGCGATGCTAGTAGCGGCGGCATTGTGTGTCGCTGCGCGAGCCGTCGTCAGCTTCTAAGGCCTGGAAGGCCAAGCTGGATCGCTGCCGCAGGTTCGCACGCGGCGCTCCCGCCAGCCCTGCCCGTCCCAGAAGCGCTGGGTATTCCAGTGGCAGGGAGGCATCGCCTCGCCAACCGGGGCATCGACATAGCCCGACCAGTACGGAGTGCCGCGTGGTGGTCCGGGATAAGTGCGCGGATACGGATTGCCGCCGGGTCCGTAATCATCGCGCGGATACGCTGGCGAGGCTGCTAAAACGGCCAAAGTCGCGGCGGCAGCGAGAGCCAATAACGTCTTCCTCATGGTGAACCTCGCAATAAGTAAGACTACCATATATGGGGCGATCAACAGACGACCGCTCGCCGTCGTAATTGGGAATGGCGGGTATGTGACCCCTTAGACGACGCCGTCTTGCAGGGTTGGGAAAGTACCCGTGCCGAAGCTAAGTACCAAGCCGAGCGCGGTATGTTTCTCCTATTGATGGGTACGCGCCCCGAAATCATGCCCCTTCAAACGTCGCGAGTTTGACGAGCAGGGTGACAGCGGTAAGTGCCCCCGAACGACGGATGCCGTTTGTGCTTGTTACACCTTGGCGAGGGCGGCACAGGTTCGCCTGCACGAGGTTGAAGAAACGGGTTAAGGTTGCAGCCCCATCAAGGGCTAAAAGGCAAGTTCAATGACTACAATCAAGCTCTTGTCGATTGGATTGATTGCGATCGCCATGCTCACAACGTCCGCCGTGGCTCGCGAGCCACGCGTCAAAATCCGCGTGCCTATGAGGCTTCCGGTTGAACCGGATGGCCGCTGGATTATCTGGGGCGGCATTCCAATATGGTTCGGTCCATCGGTCCGGGGCTGGCCCGGCCACATTTGCGACGAGGCCGACAATGCGAAGATATGCTGAGATGCGGGGGCAGATCGCATCCCCGCGCGCTCTCACTTGCCCCGCTGCTTGAGGTCCCACAGCCGATAGGCTTCCTCGATGTACGGGGCCGGCTCAATCGGCTCCGGCACCGATCGCCTTGTGCTCGGCACGTTGTCCACCGCAATCTGTAGCGGCTTGCCCGCGTCGTGCGGCCCGGCGATCCTCCCTGTTGGCATGGGCACCAAATCACGCGAGACCATTTACGGCGCATCGGTCCGAGCGGCGGCGGAGCGGGCGACGGAAGCACGCAAGCAAGCCGACCGGCTCGCCTGCGAGGCGTGACATTACGGTGACAGTGCGCTCAATTCATACGCCTTCGAGACCACGAAAGCGGCCGGGATCATTGAGTGCACTGTCACCGTAATTCCCGCTATGCCCCACCGAGCGGGCCTCCATCAGACGAGGCGCACTTCGCTGATGGCCCAGGAGGGCCACCAGAAATTTGCGATCGACCCACAACCGGGGGTCCGACGCCTGGAACTTCCAGAACCGGTGGCTGTTGTAGTGCACAGAGGGTCTCGTGCATGGACGTGGTCACGCACGTTCGCGGTTCGGATGCCGCTCCGTCGGGCCGAGTTTCTCCGGTGAACTCACACAACGAGTGGGGCACGCTGGAGGAAGTGATCGTCGGAAGGCTTGAGGGTGCGGTCATCCCGTCCGATCATCCGGTTGTCACCTGCAACATTCCGGACATGGCAGCGCGTGCTCAGTCGCTGCTCGCAGGCTTTCGTTACCCAAGGATCATGATCGAACCGGCGCAGCGTGAGCTTGATAACTTTGTTGCGCTGCTACAGTCGCTGGGCATCATCGTAAGGCGGCCGGACGCTGTCGACCACAGGAAGCGCTTCAGCACGCCGGGATGGTCCTCGCGCGGCTTCTCCAATTCCTGCCCGCGCGACAGCATGCTCGTGATCGGCGACGAGATCATCGAAACCCCAATGGTTTGGCCCTGTCGCTACTTCGAGACACAGTCCTATCGTCCGATCCTGAAGGACTATTTCCAACGTGGCGCGCGGTGGACGAGCGCGCCCAGACCGCAACTGGCGGACGAACTGTTCGACCCCGAATTTCGCGTTCCGAAGAAAGGCGAGCCGATCTCATACATTCTCACCGAATTCGAACCAGTCTTTGACGCTGCCGACTTCTTTCGCTGCGGGCGCGACTTGTTCGTGACCCGCAGCAACGTCACCAATGCGTCCGGCATTGAATGGCTGCGTCGTCACCTTGGCGACGGTTATCGCATCCACGAGATTGAGAGCCGCTGTCCCAATCCAATGCACATCGACACCACCATATTGCCGCTTCGGCCCGGCAAGATTCTGATCAATCCCGAGTTCATAGACGTCGACCATCTTCCGGCCGTCTTGAAAGGATGGGACATCCTCGTGGCTCCCGAGTCCGCCCCGATCACCGATCCAGTGCTCAGGATCACTTCACTATGCGGGAAATGGCTCAACATGAACGTATTGATGGTGGATGAGAAGCGCGTCATCGTAGATCCACATCATACCGCAACGATGCGTGCGTTTGAGAATTGGGGATTCGAGCCGATTCCCTGCAAGTTCCTACACTATGCGGCATTTGGTGGCGCCTTCCACTGCGCCACGCTCGACGTCCGACGGCGCGGCACGTTGGAAAGCTACTTCTGAGCTGACTTCCAACAGGTCTCATCGCACCGCTCCGCCTAAGAGGTGATTTTCAGTCCGATGATGCCCAAGAGAATAAAGCCGATACAGGCTAACCTAAACAACGTCACGGGCTCGTTAAATAGATAGATGCCGAGCGCCGTGGTGCCAACAGTGCCAATGCCCGTCCACACCGCATAGGCCGTACCGACCGGCAGCGACTTAAGGGCGAGTCCGAGGAACCCAATGCTGGCCGCCATGGCGACGACCGTGCCGATTGTTGGCAAAAGACGTGCGAAGCCTTCCGTGAATTTGAGGCCGATCGCCCAGGCGATTTCGCACAGGCCAGCAATGAGCAAAAAGAGCCAGGCCATGGGAATACCCAAAATCCTTGAACCACGAGCAGTCTCTCTCTCGGTATGCTCCAAATCAATGCTTTGAAAATCGGCAGTAGCATCGGGCCAGGCTGTCCCAAAGAGATCGAGCATTGCCTCCAATGCCGTCTTGGTCGCCCTGCGTCAACCCCGCATGCTAACGGCCTGCGCCAGATCTGTCTGGTTCAGATAAGCCTTTCCCCATGGCATCCAGATGCTGGACACAATTGATGTGGGACTAAATATCAGCCAGCACGTCCCAAGCTCAGAGGGGTTGGCGGCCGGGCCGCTATCGGCTCACACAGCAACTGACACAACCCCCGAGCCCGTGCCCACTTTCGCTTGGTTGCCCCGAGTTGTTGCGCCGCTGCCAGCAAGGTCGAGCTATGCTGAAACACTTGCTCCTTGAAGTCATTGGTCACGTTTCCGGTCTCAGCGATGCGCAGCTTGAACAAATTGAGCGGTCGTTGCCGGCAAGGTGCGGACCCCGCATCGTCTTCACCCTATATTCGCAGTCACGGCGAGGGCGAGGCGGCCGTGCAAGCCACATTCCCTGGCGCAGCCGTTATCCGCTCTGCGGTAATGTTCGCGCGAGACGACGTCTTTCTCACGACAATTCTTGGGTTCGAGGTCGATCAACGCGCGGCGGCGTCAAACTCAAGAACGGCCAGCCACTCTCTTAGATGAACGGGCGACAACGGCAGGTTCAGCCTTCCTTCAAAGCGCGCGATGTAGAACGCGATCACCACATGGAGGGGACAATGGTTTCGTTCAAGAAAGCTCTTTCAAGCAGCGTCGCCACGCTTGCCGTCGCCGCAACGCTGTTCACCGGATCCGGACCAGCTCAAGCACACGACGGCCGCAACGCGGCGCTTATCGGCGGTTTGGTCGTCGGGGCTCTCGTCGGCGGCGCACTGGCGTCGGAAGCGCGAGGTTACGAGTCCTATCCGTCCTACAGCTATCCAGCCCCTCGTCGTTACTACAGCGGATATTCGACGTACAGCCGCGACTACAGCGGCTATGATGATGGCTATTACGCGCCCCAACATCGATATCGCCATTGCGACCACGATTACCGCAGCGTTTCGGGTTGGGACGACGACGAGGACTAATCCGCCAGCGCGGAAGAAGGCCCGCCGGATCAACAGAGGGAGCTGCAAAAGCAGCGCCCCGACCGCCGGCGGGCCTTTGTGTTGGCCCGATCAGCATGACAGCCGGCCACGCGGTGGTGGTCGTGATAGCACCCTCTTACGGCCCGAACGCGGCCACGATGGTTCGTCATTCCACCAGGTCAGTCGCTGGGACCATCTTCTTCATCACAATCAACGCAAAGAGGCTCACGCGCGTGAATATTCCAAAGATTTCTGCGGCTAGTATCTTAGCCATTTGCATTTCACTCGCGGGCTGCGCACAAACTCAACAGCAGCAACGGGCCGCGACCGGCGCCGCCGTGGGCGCTGTCGGTGGAGCGCTCGTGGGTCAAGCTATCGGCCGGAATGCGGGTAGCACCATTCTTGGTGCTGGTGCCGGCGCCCTGCTTGGCGCGGCCGTAGCCGACTCTACCAACCCACCACCGTCTGGGCGGGAAATGTGCCGCTACCGCGCTCCCGACGGCAGGATCTATGTCGCTGAATGTGACGAGCGCTATTACCAAGGCCGGTACTGACGCCGGTCGGCAAGGCGTCCCCAGCCACGGCGGCGCCTCCCGCGACACACTGCGCCCATGAATGCAGCCATGGAGACTCCGATGGGAAAGCCGATTGCCATTCTACTCTCTTCCGCGGCGTTCGCCGCCCTTGCCGCGAGTAATGCCGACGCCATGCCGATCTCGCGTTCGACCGCACCAACGTTGAACGTCGAGCAGGTTCGCTGGGTCTGCAACGAATCGGGGCGCTGCTGGCACCAGCGGGACTATTACCGTCCCTACGGCTACTATCGACGCTATGATGATGGCGACGAGTGGCGAGAGCGTTATCGGTACCGCTATAACTATGGCTATTACAGTCCACGTTGGGACGGTTACGGTTGGCGCCGCGGTCGGGAGGATGACGACGAGCAATGAGCCGCGATCAGCGTGCCGCGTCGCGAGCATCGTGATCCACGCGCATGCTCGCTTCATCGCTAGAGTCACGCGCTGTTCGATAGGTAAAGCTGGGGCACAAGGTTCCCATGTAAGCTTGCTGTCAGGATATGAGATCGCAATCTCGAATAAGATCGTTCGAGCTTTGACGCATTCGCACCAAAGACCAGACTGCGTCTTACTTTGAACACGCCATCCGATTTCTACTTTTTCCCGATCCGGGACGGCTGCTGAATCGTTGGCAGCCGGTCAAAGAGAGAAAGGGTGGATCAAATGAAAAAGGTGTTCGTAGTCGCGGCTGCGTTGGTCGCTGTCACTTCGGCGGCCCATGCGCGTGGACCGGGCGGCAGCTTTGGCGGAGGCGCCTCCAGCTTCTCGCCGGGCCATTCGTTCCAGAGCAGCGGCCCCGTCACGGGCGCGACCGGCGCTTCAGGCTATTCCCCCGGCCATCAGATGCAGTCCAATGGACCCGTAACCGGATCTCCAGGAGCCTCAGGCTACGCGCCCGGTAAGCTCAAGCGCTAATAGCATAAAGGACACGCGCAAGAGGCCGCCTCAGTTGGCGGCCTCTTTTCGTTTTTGGGGACGATCAGCGCGCGGCTACAGCACGCCGGTTTCCCGCAGGAATGGCGTATGGTTCTTGTTGATGCAGGCCGTCTCGGCGCGCCACTTTTCCAGTCCGCGCCATGCCGCAACCGCACCGGTGACGGCCGCGCCTCCAGTCGCGATCGACCCAAGCACTTTGATGAACTCACCGATATCCGTCCACGTCGAATGGAGCGGGCCCCACAGGCCTAACCAAGTGATGATTAGCAGTACGAGGCCCGCAGCGCTGGCCGTTCCGGCGTAACGATCAAGGTTCATGGCGGAGCGATAGCGTTGATCGAAAGAGAGCCCCAGCCAAGGGAGCTGGGCCGGGGCTTAAAGGTCCCAGCGCGCGACCGGGAGAGGGGTCGTGCACCGTCGGAGAATGTCTGAGTCGATGCTGCCTAGCCCTGTGGTCCACAGGAAAGACCGGCCGCTAGCTCCACTCTGCGGCGAGCTTCGCTATCTGCTCATGGTCGAGAAGCGACGGCTGAGCTTCCCTGAATATCGTGGCGTCCAAGCCGTGTAGCTTCTGGGCCACGACCCGCTGAACAGCGGGAAGCGTCATTTGGCCCTGCCCGTACAATGTGACGATCTCCTCAGGATCGAAGGTCATTTTGCTCCTGCGCTTGTCTTTGATGCTGCAGGGTCGTGCAAGGTGGCGCGGCTGTTGTCGGCAAGCATTACCCGTAAATTAGGGGTCGTCTCGTTTCGAAATCGTCGCCGGGCCGTTCTGCAGAACGAACGAGCGGCCGAGGTTTGCGGCTCGTCGACAACGGGAAACTGTCCGTATCGAACCCCCGGTGTCTGAAGTTGAATTTCGCGAATCCGGGCGCATATTCACGGTATGCCCCACCTGGATACTTGTCAGGGGATCCTGCGGCGGCTGATCGCCAAGGGAGACCCAAACGCAATTCCACTGGCTGAGAGGGCCATCAACGAGTACCTGGAAGTTACGCCCTCGGGCGCTCGCAAGAGCGGCCTAAGGCTTATCCAGCAAGACGTTCTGGCCCAGTATAATGCTGTGGTTGGCGTGCAGCGTTCCTTCGCTGAAACCGTAAATGCCTACATCGAAACGAAACTCGCGGAAGAGTAAGGCCACCTCAGTTGGCGGCCTCGCGGGGATTGTCCCTTGCCATTATGCCGCGGGCCGCGATGGAACCAGCGCGGCGAACTTACGGTTGATTAGCGTGTAAACCTTCCAATGGAGGGTGTCATGGAGAACTGGATGGCGAACTGGACGAACGCAAAACTGTGCGACGTCGCAAACCTGATCCTTGGCGCGATTCTGTTCGTTTCGCCCTGGATGTTCGGCTTCGACGCCGGAACGGTCTCCACCAACGCCTATATCACCGGCATCGCTATCGCGATCCTCGCAATCGCGGCGCTGGCGGCATTCGCGGTGTGGGAGGAGTGGCTTAACCTCGTCGTCGGTTTGTGGGCGCTGGTTTCGCCCTGGGTATTGGGCTTCCAGGGAACCACCGCGATGACGGTGCATGTGGTAATCGGCGCGGCGGTCGCGATCCTGGCTGCGATCGAGCTCTGGATGATGTCCCAGATCCCGCCGCGGCTGACCACTGGCCGCTGAGAGGCCTTTGCGCTTGCCGGTGTCGGAGCCCGGCCGAGGAACGCCAGTGCCGGTTGCAGGGCCCGCCAGATCGTGGCCTCGCCCACTTCGTATTCTTCTGCCAGCGCGGCCATTGTCTCGCCTGCAGCATAGCACTCGGCGATCTTCTGGCGCTGGCCTGCATCGAGGGCGGAGGGTCGACCGAACCGCTTGCCTTGCTTGCGGGCCTTGGCGATGCCGGCCTCGGTGCGGGCAAGGATCAGTGATCGCTCGAATTCGCTGATCCCGCCGAGGATGGTCACTCGCAACTTGCCCGCCGGGCTGGTGGTGTCGCACCACGACTCAGCCAAGCTGGTAAAGCCGCAACCAGCTTCCTGCAGGTCATGAACGATGTTCTGCAGGTCATGGCTGGAGCGCGCCAGCCGATCGAGGCGAGTCACCACGACTACGTCGCCGGGCGTCAGGGCGCGCATGAGACGCTTGAACTCCGACCTGCCGTCTAGTGACTTGCCGGAGCGCTTCTCGCTGAGTCCCGACTTTCGGAATGAAAGGTAGAGCGAGCTGCCGACGACCTGTCCGAGGGAACTGTTTTGGCGATTGCCGAATTAATAGGTCGCCAACGCGCGGGAGGTCGCCATGCGCCTTCACCTTCACCACAACTCGATCGACTTGGTCGCGGTAACAGCTGCCAGCATACTAGTGCTGGGTTTCGCCTCCGCCATCGCAGTCCTGCTGGTCCGTTAAAAAACCACATGGAAACGCGCTGATCTGCAGCAAGCCCTAAAGGCAACAGGCGTCCGACTGAGCAAGCGGAGCATTCAATCCATCATCAAGGCAGCAGGTTATCGATGGTTGAAAGCGAGGCAGGTCTTAACAAGCAGGGACCTTGAGTATCGAAATAAGCTCGACAACGTGAAGTCCATCCTGCGAGGCTTAAGGCATGACGAGGGATTCTTCTCGATTGACGAGTTCGGACCAATCACGGTCTCGAAGCGCGGCGGGCGCCGACTTGTCGCTCCTGGCGTGAATCCAACGGTACCTCAGTGGCAGAGATCTAAGGGGACGTTGATTATCACCGCGGCCTTGGAGCTTTCCACAAATCAAGTAACGCATTTTTATTCGGAGAAGAAGAACACGGCAGAAATTATCAAGCTGCTGGACCAATTGCTCGCTCACAATCGCCATCTCGCGCGACTTTATCTATCTTGGGACGCGGCTTCATGGCACATGTCCAAACAACTCGCGCGTTGGATCGCGTCAAACAATGTAATGGCAGAGGTCACGGGCTCCACCCGAGTAGAGACCGCGCCATTGCCTGCAGGCGCGCAATTCTTGAACGTCATCGAAGCAGTGTTCAGCGGAATGGCACGGGCTATTCTTCACAACAGCGACTATTCGTCCGTTGGGGAGGCCAAACAAGCAATCGACAGGTACTTTGCCGAGCGTAACGAATACTTTCGCGAGCACCGGAAGCGGGCGGGAAATAAGATTTGGGGTGGAGAGCGGGAAACGGCGGGATTTTCGGAAAGTAGCAATCACAAGGACCCGCAGTACAGGTAAAGACAAAAACTCCTGCAGTTGGTGCCCACCCAAAAAGAGGTCCGCTTTTGCGCCCCTTGCGGACAATAGACCCGAAAATCCATTCCCGAAATTGAGCCCTTAGCGAACGCGGTACTTGCCGCGAGGAAGATCGCAGCCGTGGAAGTGGAGCACGAACCGCTCTCACGAACGAAAAGTGGACGTATCTGGTGCGGTTTCTGGTGCGGCGGCTGCGCCGCAGGCAATGAGGATGATGTAAGTTAGTTATTGTGGGGCCACTTTGAAAACGGCTCGGCTATCCCGTTGATTTTCCACGACCACGCATTTTGAAAACGACTCGATTTTGACTTTAAGAACGACTCGATCACCCTCTTTTTCGTTTTGAAACCGACTCGATTTCGTAAGCGATTGAGAGTGCGCTGATATTCAGCCCAATTTTTTCGCGAAAACGCTCGCGAAATGGCTGTTTTTTCTGACCGAGCAGGCCGCTATGAACGGCCTGCTCGCAGGTTGCCGCAGCGGGACTCATGCATGGCCATGAAGGTTTGCCCTCGCGGCAACGAATGTTGCCGCAGTGGCTGCCAATGAGACCCATGTAAACCTTCGGCGCCCACAAGCTCCGGATCGAAACCAACGGAGCAACTCATGACACCCCGCCGCACCGAATTCGCCGCCTTCGTCCTCGACCTTCTGGACTTCATCGAGGAGAAGATGAATAGCAGAGACGAGGTAGGGCGAATGCCTTCCCTCGGCCGAACGTGATCACTTTCGATGCCGGTGTTGCGGTGGAAGCTCACGCTACTCCTTGACACGTATCGGGCATGCCTATAAATGAGTAAGTGCTTTCTCATCTACGTGAACGATCATGGCCCGCCCCCTTAGTGAAGAGAAACGGCAAGCGCTCTTGGTTGCCGCTGCCGATTTGGTGGCCATGCTCGGCGTCGGCGCGTCGACCGCGAAGATTGCCCAGGCTGCCGGGGTCTCCGAAGGGACGCTGTTTACGTATTTCGCGACCAAAGACGACCTGCTGAACCAGTTGTTCGTCGAGATCGAGACCAACCTGGCCGAAGCCATGCTGGCCCCTTATCCCAAGGACAGCGGGGCGCGTAAGCGCTTCCGGACCGTTTGGGACAGGCTGATCGACTGGGGCCTCGCAAACCCGACCCGGCGCAAGGTTCTGCGGCAACTCAAGCTTTCCGACCGCATCAGCGCCGCCAGTCGGCACCATTGCGAAGCCATGTACCGTGAGGCGCGGGAGATCGTGGAGCAAAGCCTTTCCGGGCGTGTCGATCCGAAGCGCGCCTCCTTCTACATCGATACGGTTCTGTTCGGATTGGCCGATATCGTAACCGAGGCCGTCGCGGCGAATCCGAAAGACCGCGAGAGCATCCGTGAGGCGGGGTTCGACCTGTTCTGGAAAGGAAGCGCCGCCTGATTTTTTAGTGAATAAATGAGCATGTACGCACTCAATAAAGGAGAATGATCGTGTCAAAGTCAAAAGGCTTCACCGAAGCCGATGTGCCCAACCAGTCGGGCAAGTGTTTCATCGTTACCGGCGCTAATACCGGCATCGGATTCGAGATATCCCGCGTCCTCGCGGAACGTGGGGCACGGGTGTTGTTAGCCTGTCGCGACCGCGCGAAGGCCGAAGCCGCCATGGCGCAGATCAGGCAGGCGACCCCGCGAGCCGATCTCGCCTTCCTTCCGCTCGACCAGGCCGATCTCGCGAGCGTCCGCGCCGCGGCCGAGTTGGCGGCGAAGGAGCCGCGCCTCGATGCGCTCATCAACAATGCCGGCGTGATGACCCCGCCGTTGATGCGCACCAAGCAGAACTTCGAACTCCAGTTCGGCGTCAATCATCTCGGCACCTTCGCCTTGACCGCTCTGCTCCTGCCCAAGCTGGCCGAAACGCGGGGGGCCCGGGTCGTCGCGACCTCTAGCGTCGCCCACAAGGGCGCGAAGATCGAGTGGGACGATCTCAATGCCGACAAAGGCTACAACCGCTTCGAGCGCTATGCCGCCAGCAAGTTTGCCAATGCGCTCTTCTTCTTCGAGCTGGATCGGCGCCTGCGCGCGGCCGGATCGCAGGTGACTGCGGCTGGCTGTCATCCGGGCATGGCCGCGACCGATCTCGGGCGCTACATGGGAGCGTTTCAGATTCTGAACCCTCTCGTCAGCATCGTTCTCAACAGCGCCGCCAAAGGCGCATGGCCGGCGCTGCAGGCGGCGACCGGACCGATCAAACCAGGCGGCTATTACGGCCCGAGACAGCTTGGCGGTGTCAGAGGCGTTTCAGGGGAAGCGTCACGGTCGGCCGAGGCGCAGGACCCTGCGCTCGCGCGGCGGCTCTGGGACGTGTCCATCGCGATGACCGGTATCGATCCTGGTCTGCCGCCGGCAAGCTGAGACGGAAACGGCATCAGACCGTCGAGCCTAGCCTGCTTCGCCCCTTTCTTTTTCGAACTTTGCCCGCGCCTTCTCCATGACGGGACGATTCCGGACGGCCCAGGCGCCGAGCACTCTCAGCGGGTCGATCAGCGAACGACCGAGCTTCGTGAGTTCGTACTCCACCTTCGGCGGGATCGTCGCATAGGCGGTACGCGTCACCAACCCTTCGCGCTCCAGGGCGCGAAGGGTGAGCGTCAGCATGCGATGGGACACGCCGCCGATCTCCCGCATGATGGCGTTGAAGCGAAGAGGGCCGTTCGACAGAGCGCCCACGACCATGACCGTCCACTTATCGCCGATGAGATCGATGATCTGGCCGACGGCGCGGCAGTCCTCGTGGTCGTGTTCTAGCGCAGCGCCCTTCCGGGCCGCAGAGATGGAAGTTGTCATCCGGCTTCCTTTCGTTCCGACGCGAACATTCGTGTGCGTGGCGCACCTTCCTGTGCATTCTTGTTCTAACTCGATATCGATCTTATCGTAACGAACAATTTGATCGTATCGAAAGGGTATCGTGATGAGAGTCGGAGTTAGCGGAGCGAGCGGGAAGCTTGGCAAAGCTGTTGTTGCGGAATTGATCGCTCGCGGAGGCGGGCATCAGCTGGTCGGAATCTCGCGCTCACCGGAAGCCGTGCAAGGCGGGATCGAAGCGCGGCAGGGCGACTACGACCGGCCGGAAGCCCTGCTGCATGCCTACGCGGGACTGGATCGGCTGCTGATCATTCCAAGCTCGGAGCTGCAACCGGGCGTTCGCGGCAAGCAACTCACGGCGGCCATCGATGCGGCCCGGCGCGCTGGGGTTGGTCATATCTTCCTGGTTTCGGCTGCCGGCACACGCGAGGAAGCGGACCCGGGCCTCGGTGCGGCCTATTGGGCGGGCGAGCAGCATCTCATCAAGACCGCTACGCGGTGGACCATCCTGCGCATGAACTACTACGCCCAGTCGATGGCGGAGGAGATCCAGATGTCCTTGAACCAGGGCATGCTGGCCGGCCTGGGTGACGAGCGTGTGGCCTATGTTTCCCGTGATGACCTTGCGGCCGCCGCCGCTGGGGCGCTTCTCAGCGAAGGCCACGCGGGCGCCATCTACAACCTGACGGGACCCGCGACCGTCAGCGGAGCCGAGCGCGCCGCCATGGTGGCCGATATTCTCGGCAAGCCGTTCAGCTACGCGACCATCACGGAAGATCAACTGCGCGCCGGCTTGTCGCAGGCGGGGCTCCCCGAGCTGATCATCGAGGCTCTGGTCGAGATCAAGACAAACTTCGTTCACGGCGTCTTCGACATCCTCACGGGCGACACCCAGCGCCTTTCGGGGCGCGCCCCAAAATCGTTGCGCGAGATTCTCGCCACCACGCTGGCATGAGGGGAAACACCATGGCTCGGAAATACGCTTATTGGATCAGCACGACGCTCCTGTGCCTGCTCTATCTCGCTTCGGCGACAATGTACGTGACGAAGGGCGACATGGTCCGGCACGCGCTAGGCGCGCTAGGTTATCCCGCCTATCTGGTTCCGATCCTGATCACGGTGAAGATCCTAGGCGTCGCCGCGATCCTGTCGCGCGTGAGCGTGGCGCTGAGCGACCTCGCCTATGCCGGGATGTTCTATCACCTGTTGCTCGCCTTCTCGGCACACATCAATGCAGGCGATGGCGGCTTCCCTCCGGCGGTCATCGGCTTCTGCGCCCTTCTCGTCTCATTCTTCACGCAAAACGCCGTGCGGGCGACGACGTCGCCTTACGCGCCGTCGCACGCGCAAGGCGGACGGTCATGAAGGTCTCACAAATCGCGCTAGAGCTCCAAAAACCGGTGCGGCAGGCCAACGTGCCGCTGCCGCTCGGCAGCGCGCTGGGACGCTACGTGCTGCGTCAGCTTGGCAAGCTGATGGTGCCGAATGCGAAGAAGCTTCACGGTGTCAGGCTCGAGGTGCAGGATGCGCTCCGGCCGCCCCTGCGTATCTACCATCCGCAGGCCCGAAGCTCCGAGGGAGCCCTGCTGTGGATTCACGGCGGCGGGTTTGTCTTGGGCAACGCGGCTCTGGACGACCGCTTTTGCGCCTCGGCCGCGCGAGCCCTGGGGATCGTCGTGGTCTCTGTCGACTACCGCCTTGCGCCCGAACATCCTTTTCCCGTGCCGCTGGATGATTGCTACGCGGCCTGGCAATGGCTGCAGCGCGCCGCGCCATCTCTGGGGATCGATGCGAAACGCATCGCGATAGGAGGACAGAGCGCTGGTGGGGCGCTCGCGGCAAGCCTGGTGCAGCGCGTACATGACGCGGGCGGAAATGAAGCCGCCGCGCAATGGTTGTTCTGCCCGATGCTCGATGACCACACTGCCACGCGGCGGGACCTCGACGCCGCGAAACATCTCGTCTGGAACAATCGCTCCAATACGCACGGTTGGCGCCTGTACCTTCCGGGTGAACCTGGTTCGGCCGATCTTCCGCGTTATGCGGTCCCTGCACGGCGGACCCACCTGCGCGGTCTTCCGCCTGCCTGGATCGGGGTCGGGGACATTGATCTCCTCTACGCCGAGGATCGCGATTTTGCCGACCGCTTGCGTGCTGCCGACGTCGACGTGATCCTGACCTCCGTTCCCGACGCTCCCCACGGATTCGAGTCCTGGGCATTTGATACCAAGCTTGCCCAGGACTTCATTGCTGACGCGCAGAAATGGCTGGGGAATCGCTTGCAGTGAGCTTTCGACCGTCGTGCTGCCGACCGCCGGCTTGCAGACATCGCTTACGAAGCCATCACTGCGAACGCCAAAAGACCCCCCTCGGTTTTTTCGCGCTCAACGATTAGCGAAAAAATCGGAGCGAAATTCGTTAGGTGTTTCAGCGAGATCTGAGATCGAGTCGTTCTCAAAACGAAATCGAGTCGTTCTTAAAGCGGGAATCGAGTCGTTTTCAAAGTGTCCGCATATATTGATCACGTTGGTGGGCCCGGCAGGACTCGAACCTGCAACCAGACCGTTATGAGCGGCCGGCTCTAACCATTGAGCTACAGGCCCCGCCGCGAGACGGCGCGCTGGGCGCGGCCGGCAACGGTGCGTCGTCCGTTTACAGGGCCTCGGCCGGGGGTGCAATGCCGGGTCCCCGGTCGGCCGAAGCGCAGGCGTCGCTGGCTGAAGCGGTGCCCGCAGGGGCGTTTTTCGGATGGCTGGCGATCCTGCATTTGTGCCGGTGTTTTGCCCGACATGTCAAATGCCACGCGGCCGCTCGCATCCGTTCGGCCGCCCCCGGTTCTACTTTGCATGGGGTTGTTTTCGATATTTTTGGTGGAGGCCGGCCGCGACACGCGCGGCCGGCAGGAGTGCCGCCCCTAATCCACCGAAACGCCGGCGAATTCGACCACCTTGCGCCACTTCTCGGTCTCGTCGGAGACCAGCTTGCCGAACTCGGCCGGCGTCATCGGCTTGGGGATGCCGCCGGTCTCGGCGAGGCGGGCGACCAGCTTCGGGTCCTTCAGCGCTTCGCCGACGGCCTTGTTGAGGATCTCGATGACCTCAGGCGGCGTGCCCTTCGGGGCGGAGATGCCGTAGAAGCCGACCGATTCGAATCCCGGAACGGTCTCCGCGATCGCGGGCACGTCGGGCACGCTCGGCCAGCGCTGCGGCGAGGTCACCCCGAGCGCGCGGACGCTGCCGCCGCGCGCCTGCTCCAGCGCGGAGGGCAGATTGTCGAAGATCAGCTGCACCTTGTTGGAGATGATGTCGGGGAAGGCGATGGCCGAGCCGCGATAGGGCACGTGCACCATGTCGCACTTGGTCATCACCTTGAACAGCTCCGCCGACATGTGCACCGAGGTGCCGTTGCCCGATGACGCGAACGAGATCTTGCCGGGATTGGCCTTGCAGTAGTCGATGAACTCCTGAACCGTCTTCGCCGGCATCGCGTTGGAGACGACCAGCATGTTGGTGAGCTGCATGATGCTCGCGACCGGCACGGTGTCGCGCACGAAATCGAACGGCAGCTTCTTGTAGAGCGAGGTCGAGATCGCGTTATTGGGCGCGACGAACAGCAGCGTGTAGCCGTCCGCGGGCGAATTGATCGCGGCGGCGGCTGCGATGTTGCCGCCGGAGCCGGTGCGGTTCTCGACGATGAATTGCTGGCCGAGATGGTCCGACAGCCACTGCGCCATGATCCGCGCCACGATGTCGACCGGACCGCCGGCGGCGAAGCCGATCAGCCAGTGCACGGGGCGGTTGGGATAGTCGGCGGCGGTGGCGGGAGGTGCAGCGCTGAAAAGGCCTGAAAGTAAAACGAGACCGAAAACACCGTTACGTAAGATTCGCAGCATGAAGCCTCCCATTGCTTTATTGTCGTTGCGTGCATGCTTTCATAAAATCCGCTCCCTGCCTACATCGTCTCAAGTTGATGTTGACGCAGGCGGAGCCGGAACCAGCATGAAATTCGCTTCATCCATCCTTCTCGGCGCGGCGCTGCTCGTCAGCTCCGCTGCGGCCCAAACCGGAGACAAGGCCATTTCGACCACGACGATCAGCCTCGGCACCGCGACGCCGGGCGGCGGCTTTCCGCTCTATGGCAACGCCTTCGCGGAGGTGATGAATGCGGCCGATCCGCAAGTCTCCATCGCCCCGCGCAACACCAAGGGCAGCAACGAGAACATTCCGCTGCTGGAGAAGGGCGAGCTCGATCTCGCTCTGGTCGCGGGCGAGCCGGCCTATGAGGCCTTCGCCGGCATCGGCCGCGCGCCGGTGCGGCTCAAGATTCTCACCGCGATCTATTCCAATCCCGGCATGTTCGTGGTGCGGGCCGACAGTCCATACAAGACCATTCACGATCTCGTCGGCCAGCCGGTCGCGTTCGGCGCCAAGGGCTCGGGCCTGCCGATCCTGGCGCGCTACGTGCTGGATGGGCTCGGCCTGAAGCAGGACGAGGATTTCAAGGCTATCTATCTCGATCGCGCCGGCGACGGCCCTGCGATGGTCGAGGACGGCCGCGTCGCTGCGCTCTGGGGCGCGGGCATCGGCTGGCCCGGTTTTGCCGCGGTCGCATCGAGTGCATCCGGCGCGCGCTTCATCGCGCCGAGCAGTGACGAGATCGCGCGCATCCGCGCCAAGCATTCCTTCCTGAAACCGCTGACCGTGCCGGCCGGCAGCTATCCGAAGCAGAGCGAGCCGATCGCCTCGCTCGGCTCCTGGAGTTTCGTGCTGACGCGCGAGGACCTGCCTGACGATGTCGCCTATCGGCTGGCGAAGACGCTGCGTGGTGCGGAAGCAACGTTCTGCAAGAAGCTCGCGCAGGCCTGCGAGACCACCGCCGCGAATACGGTCGCCGCGGCGCCGCGGCCGGACCTGATTCATCCCGGTGTGATGAAGTATTTCCGAGAGACCGGGGTGGTGAAGTAGCAGCGCGGCCGCACGCCACAAGTCGTCATGCCCGGGCTTGTCCCGGGCATCCACGTCTTGCAGCGGTTGCGGAAGCGCGTGGATGGCCGGGACAAGCCCGACCATGACGCTGCTGCTAGGTTCGGTCGCTGATCACTTCTTCACCAGCGGACACGCCGGGTCCGGCGGCCCGAACGCCTTGTCGCCCGAAATGGTGGTGAGGATCTTGTAATAGTCCCACGGATATTTGCTCTCCTCCGGCGACTTCACCTGCACCAGCCAGAGGTCGTGCACCATCAGATTGTCCTCGCGCAGCTTGCCGTTGCGCGCGAAGAAATCCTCGATCGGCTTCTCGCGCATCTTGGCCGCGACCTTCAGCGGATCGTCGGTGCCGGTCTCCTTGATGGCGTCGAGATAGTGCATCACGCTGGAATAGACGCCGGCCTGCCACATCGTCGGCATCTGCTTCATCTTGGCGAAGTAGCGCTTCGACCACTCGCGGGTCTTGTCGTCCATGTCCCAGTAGAAGGACGTGGTCAGCAACAGGCCCTGCGCCGCCTGCAGGCCGATGCCGTGGATGTCGGTGATGAGCGCGAGCAGCGCCGCCATCTGCTGGCCGCCCTTGAACACGCCGAACTCGGAGCCGGTCTTGATCTCGTTCATGTTGTTCGGCGGGCCGGCGGCGATGCCGATGATCTTGGCCTTGGAGGCCTGCGCCTGCAGCACGAAGGAGGAGAGGTCGGGGGTCGCCAGCGGCGGCCGCACCGAACCCAGCACCTTGCCGCCATTGGCTGTCACGACGCTCGAGGCGTCGCGCTCCAGCGAATGACCGAAGGCATAGTCGTCGGTGATGAAGAACCAGCTGTCGCCGCCGCGCTTGACCACCGCATCCGCGGTGCCGACGGCGAGCGCGCGGGTGTCGAACACCCACTGGATCGCATAGGGCGAACAGAACTTGCCGTGGAAGTCGGCGGTGCCGGTGGAGTGGGTGATGAACAGCCGCTTCTTCTCATTGGCGATGTTCTGCACCGCAAGCCCGACCGCGGAGACCGGCACGTCGACGATCAGGTCGACCTGGTCGACGTCGTACCAGCGCCGCGCGAGCGCCGCGCCGATGTCGGCCTTGAGCTGGTGGTCGCCGACGACGATGCTGATCGGCTTGCCGAGCACCTTGCCGCCGAAATCGTCGATCGCCATCTGCGCCGCCGTCACCGAGCCCTGGCCGGTCGGCGCCGAGGCCGGACCGTTCATGTCGGTGAGCACGCCGATCTTGACCACATCGTCGGACACCTGCGCCGACGCCGCGCCGCCCATCAGCGCCGCCGCGAAGGCGGCCGCGACTGGCAGTCCCAATCTGGTTGGATTCACGCTTGTCCTCCCTCATCCGGCTCGTTGGCCGCTCATTGCCTTGCACCGGGTATGGCCCGGCTGAATTGGTTTCTTTTGCAACTGTTTATGGGCGGGCGTCAACGTCAGGACGCGAAGCGGATCTGTCCTGCCGGCGAGGGATCGTAGCCGGTCAGCTCCTCGGCGCGCTGCCGCAGCCGCCTTTCGCCGAGGAAGCGGATCAGGGCCTGCATCGGAGGCAGGAAATAGCTGCGCTGCCGCATCGCGAGATCGAAATTTTCCCAGACCAGCGGCACGAAATCGAGGCCGGCGGAGCGTGCCGCGGCGCGGCTCGCCACGCCGCAATCGGCATGTCCGGCGCGGATCGCGGCCGCAAGGTCCGGGCCGGTGAGGCACGGCGTCTCCAGCCGGCGCAGCTCCTTGGGCGAGGCGCCGGCGCGCTTCAGGAGCACGTCGAGCAGCATCTGCGCGCCTGCGCCCTCTTGCCGCACCGCCATCTTGGCGCCAAGCGCCAGTACCTCGGACAGATTGTGCAGCCGCTTGGGATTGCCCGCCGGCAGGACGAGGCCCTGCTCGCGGCGCACCAGCCCGACCAGCACCGCATCATGGAGGTCGGTCGCCGCCCGCAGCGCCGCGACGTTGGCGTCGCCCGCGAGATTGTCGGAGGCATCCAGGCTGTGAAAGTGCACCGCCGCGGCGATCACCTCGTTGCGTTGCAAACGTTCGAGCCCGCGGCCGGTACCTTCGTTCAGGGAAGCGAGCCCGGAGCCGGATTCGCGCAAACCCCATTCCAGGAGGTCGTCCTGGCTGCCGCCAATGATCGGCGGCGGCTCGGCGGCAATCATGCCGGCAGGCCGCGCCAGCCCGGACAGCACCCAAAGGTCGAGCTCATGCCGGGGAAACAGCCACTTCCCGGTCACCTTGCTGCAGGGGATCGCGCCGGTGGTGACGAGCTCATAGAGCTTGCGCTCCCCAAGCCGGAGGTAATCGGCGGCTTCGCTGGTCGTCAGGAAGTCCATTCTGCATTCCTAAGCAAATTCTTGATTCTTTTTTGGCATTTGACGCAGGCTGGAATTTCTGCAGATCAATATGGGTCCGGTGGAACCATGCCCGATCATCTCAGTGCTTTGCAACTCATCCTCGCCGGCGATCCTGCGCTGTTCGCGATCGTACGGCTCTCACTTGGCGTGAGCATTGCGGCCGTCGCGCTGGCGGCGGCGGTTGGCATGCCAATGGGTGCGTTACTGGCGCTCACGCACTTTCCGGGGCGGCCGGTCCTGGTGGTGCTGCTCAATGCGATGATGGGCCTGCCGCCGGTCGTGGTCGGCCTCGCGCTCTATCTCCTGCTGTCGCGCTCGGGGCCGCTCGGCACCTTCGGCATCCTGTTCACCCCGGCGGCGATGGTGGTGGCGCAGACCGTGCTGATCTTCCCCATCATCGCCGCGCTGACGCGGCAGACCATCGAGGACCTCTGGGCCGAATACCGCGATGAGCTCAACGCCATGCATGTCGGACCGATCGGCCGCATGACGACCCTGCTCTGGGACGCGCGCTTCAGCCTCATCACCGCGCTCCTCGCCGGTTTCGGCCGTGCTGCGGCGGAGGTCGGCGCGGTCATGATCGTCGGCGGTAATATCGACGGCTTTACCCGCACGATGACGACCACGGTGGCGCTCGAGACATCCAAGGGCAACCTGCCGCTCGCGATGGGGCTGGGCGCGATCCTGATCGTGCTGGTGCTCGCCATCAATGCAGCCGCCTGGGGCACGCGCATCTGGTCGCAACGGTTGACGGGATGACCATGCGCGCGCCGGAGAGCGATCTTCCCCTGGTTCTCGATGGCGTCTCGCTTAAGGCCGGCGCGACGACGCTTCTGCGCGACATCAGCCTGACGATTGCGCCGGGCGTGCCGTGCCTGATCGTCGGTCCGAACGGGTCCGGCAAGACCAGCCTGCTGCGGCTCTGCATGGGACTGACCGCGCCGACAGGCGGCCGCATCACCTGGGGCGGTCGCACCGATCCGGCACCGACGCGCCGCGCCTTCGTGTTTCAGCGGCCCGTGATGTTGCGGCGCGCCGCATCGGGCAACGTGACCTACGCGCTCGCGCAGGCCGGCACGCCGCGGTGGCAGCGCGCCTCGCGCGCGAAGGCTTTGCTGCAACGCGTCGGACTTGCCGATCTCGCGCATCGCCCGGCGCGGCTTCTGTCCGGCGGGGAGCAGCAGCGGCTGGCGCTGGCACGTGCGCTGGCGCGCGATCCCGAGATCCTGCTGCTGGACGAGCCGACCGCCAATCTCGACCCCGCCGCGACACGCGCGGTGGAAGAGATTGTCATGAGTGCGGCGCAATCGGGCATCAAGATCGTGATGGCGTCGCACGATCTCGGCCAGGTGCGGCGGCTTGTGGGCGAGGTGATCTTCCTCGCGCGCGGGACGCTGTGCGAACGGGCCGCGACCAACGACTTCCTCGATCATCCGTCGACGCCGGAGGCACGAGCTTTCCTGCGCGGCGATCTCGTGGTTTGAAATCGGAGCACACTTATGGCCTTTCGCCGCCTGTCCGTCGCACTCGCGCTTCTCGGCAGCCTTGCCGCGAGCATTGCGACGTCATCCGCCGAGGACCGCTCGATCGTCGTCGCTTCGACGACGTCGACGCAGGATTCCGGCCTGTTCGGCTACCTCCTGCCGATCTTCAAGGCCAAGACCGGCATCGACGTGAAGGTGATCGCGCAGGGCACCGGACAGGCGCTCGACACGGCGCGCCGGGGCGATGCCGACGTCGTCTTCGTGCACGCCAAGCCGCAGGAGGAGCGGTTCGTCGCCGACGGATTCGGCGTGAAGCGGTTCGACGTGATGTACAACGATTTCGTGCTGATCGGGCCGAAGAGCGATCCCGCCGGCGTGAAGGGCAAGGACATCGTCACCGCGCTGAAGGCGATCGAGGCCAAGGGTGCCCCCTTCGTCTCGCGCGGCGACCGCTCCGGCACCCATGCCGCGGAGCTCGCGCTCTGGATCGTTGCCGGCATCGACATCGCCAGTGCCAAGGGCGCCTGGTATCGCGAGATCGGGCAGGGCATGGGCGCGGCGCTCAACACCGCGAGCGCGATGAACGCTTACGTGCTGTCCGACCGCGGCACCTGGATCTCCTTCAAGAACCGCGGCGATCTCGACATCGTCGTCGAGGGCGACAAGCGGCTGTTCAACCAGTACGGCGTGATGCTGGTGAACCCGGAGAAGCATCCGGGCGTGAAGAAGGAGCTGGGGCAGACCTTCGTCGACTGGCTGATCTCGCCGGAGGGCCAGTCCGCAATCGCCGGCTACAAGATCGACGGCCAGCAATTGTTCTTTCCCAACGCCGACAAGAGCGGCGGCTGACCTCGCTGACGGGAGCGGTTGCCAAACCGCTCGATGCGTGGTCCATCATGGCGCATGACCCAGCGCCTGCCGCCATCGCTCACGCCGCTCGACGCTGCGCTCGCCGCGCTGCTGGATCGGCTCGAGCCGATCGCGCCGATCGAATTGCCGCTGGCCGAGGCGGCCGGCTGCATTGCGGCGGGAACGCCGCTGCTCACGACCTATCCGCCTCGTGACATTGCCGCCGCAGACGGCTGGGCGCTGTCTGCGAACGATCTCGTCGGCGCCTCCTCCTATTCGCCGCTGCCTCTGACGAAAGCACCGCACTGGGTGGAGGCCGGCGATGCGATGCCGCAAGGGTGTGACTGCGTGCTCGATGCCGATGCGGTCGACGCATCGGGCCCGCTTGCCGAGGTGGTGGCGGAAGGGCTGCCGGGGCAGGGCGTCAGGCGCGCTGGACGCGATGTCACCGAGCGTACATCTGCAGGCGCTGAGGGCGCTCCGATCGGTGCGGCCGATCTCCTGCTCGCGCGCGTCGCAGGCGTAGACAGGTTGAGTGTGCGGCGGCCGCGGCTGCGCATCGTCAATGTGCCCGGCGCAACAGTGACGATGCACATGATCGCCCACGTTGCGCGCGCTGCGGGACTGCATGTGAGCAGCCATGAGGCCCGCGCGCGCGATGACGCATCGATCGGCGATGCGCTCGATGCGTCGGTCGGTGATCTCGTCGTGACGATGGGCGGCAGCGGCGTCGGTCGCCGGGACGCGGCCGTTGCGGCGCTCGCTCAACGCGGTAACGTGATCGCCCATGGTCTTGCGCTCCAGCCGGGACGCACTGCCGCGGTCGGACGCCTCGGAAGAGTTCCCGTCGTCGCCTTGCCCGGCGCCCCCGATCAAGCGCTGGCGGCATGGCTCGCGCTCGGGCTTCCGATCATCGACCGATTGTCGGCGCGGCAACCGCGCCGGTCGGCGACCCTGCCGCTCGCCCGCAAGATTGCATCCAGTGTCGGCGTCGCCGAACTTGCGCTGCTGGCGGACGAGCAGGGCGCGTGGATGCCGCTCGCGGTCGGTGAATGGCCGCTGCGCGCGATCGCGGGCGCGGATGCATGGCTGCTCATTCCCGGCAGCAGCGAGGGATTTGCGGCGGGCACGCCGGTCGATGCCTATCTGATGCGCGAATGACATGGGTTCCGACATGACCGGCATTTCGCAGCCGCAAGACCGCAGCGCGCTCGAGCAGGAACAGTTCCTCAAGATCCTGTCGCGCGAGGACGCGCTGGCGCGCTTTGAAGCTGCGCTGTTCCCGCGCCCGATCCCGCGCGAGACGCGCAAGCTTGCCGACGCGCTCGGCGCGGCCCTGGCCGAAGACGTCGTGGCTCCGATCGACGTGCCGCCGTTCGACCGATCCAATGTCGATGGCTTCGCGGTGCGCTCGGCGGACCTTGGTGCGGCGAGCGAGGGCGCAGCGGTGCGCCTCGTACTGAACGGTGAGACCATCCATTGCGGCACTGCGCCGACATTGCAGGTCGCGGGAGGAACCGCGACGCCGATCGCCACCGGCGGTCCGCTGCCGCGCGGCGCAGATGCCGTTGCCATGGTCGAGCATACGGAACCGGCCGCATCCGGCGCGATCGATGTCCGTCGCGCCGCTTCGCCGGGACAGTTCATATCCTATGCCGGCTCCGACATTGCGCGCGGTGAGGCGCTGTTGCGCGCCGGCACGATCATCGGCTCGCGCGAGATCGGCATGCTGGCGGCTTGCGGCATCGCCGAGGTCGCCGTGGCGCGCAAGCCGCGCGTCGCCGTCATCTCCACCGGCGACGAGCTGGTCCAGCCTGGTCAGCCGCTTGCGTCTGCCGCGATCTACGACACCAATGGCGCCATCGTCGTTGCCGCAATCGACGAGAACGGCGGCGAGGCGACCTTCCTCGGTGCCGTTCCCGACGATGAGGCGAAACTCGAAGCCGCGATGCGCGGCGCGCTGACAGACGTCGACATGCTGGTGCTGTCCGGCGGCACGTCGAAAGGCGCGGGCGATCTGTCTCATCGCATCATCGGCCGGCTCGGCAAGCCCGGCATCATTGCACATGGCGTGGCCCTGAAGCCGGGCAAGCCGCTGTGCCTCGCTGTGTGCGACGGCAAGCCGGTGGTGATCCTGCCGGGCTTCCCGACCTCGGCGATGTTTACCTTCCACGACATGATCGTGCCGGTGCTGCGGCGGATGGCAGGTCTGCCGCCGCGCTCCGATGCCAAGGTCAGCGCGACCGTGCCGGTGCGCATTGCCTCTGAACTTGGCCGCACCGAGTTCGTGATGGTCTCGCTGGTCGAGGGCAGGGACGGCTTGATCGCCTATCCCTCGGGCAAGGGCTCCGGGGCCATCACCTCCTTTGCGCAGGCCGACGGCTTCCTGCGTATCGACGCGCTCGCCGATCAGATGCCGGCCGGAACCGAAGCGGAGGTGACGCTGTTCACGCCGCATGTCCGGGTGCCAGATCTCGTCATCATCGGCAGCCATTGTACTGGCCTTGATCTCGTCACTTCGCCGTTGGCGCGCGCTGGGCTGGCGGTGCGTTCGATCGCGGTCGGCAGTCTCGGCGGGCTCGCGGCGGCGCGGCGCGGCGAATGCGATCTCGCACCGATCCATCTGTTCGACGATAGAAGCGAGACCTACAACACGCCTTATCTCGTTGAAGGCCTCGAGCTCGTGCCGGGTTGGCGGCGGATGCAGGGCATCGTGTTCCGGAAAGGCGATGCGCGCTTCGAGGGCCTCTGCGCGAAGGAGGTCGTCGCCGCGGCGCTCGCTGATTCCGCCTGCATCATGGTCAATCGTAACCAGGGCGCCGGCACGCGCATCCTGATCGACCGGCTGCTCGGCGGCGCGCGCCCAGAGGGTTACTGGAACCAGCCGCGCTCGCACAATGCCGTTGCCGCCGCCGTCGCGCAGCATCGCGCAGACTGGGGTATGACCATTGCGCCGGTCGCCCATGCGGTCGGCCTCGGCTTCATTCCGCTTGCGGAGGAGCATTATGACTTCGCGCTGGTGACGGCGCGCAAGCAGCGCCCGGCAGTGCAGGCTTTTCTCGACGCACTCGGCTCGGACGAGGCGCGTGCGGCACTGGAGCGGGCCGGATTCCGGCCCGCATAGATGACGACGCGGCGGTTCAAGTCGCGCGAGAGGGGTGGGGGGACGCGATGGCAAGGCCGCTTTCGGTTGCGATCGTCGGCGCGGGCATGGGCGGGCTTGCGACCGCCGCGGCGCTTCTGCGCGTCGGCACCGATGTCAGGGTTTACGAACAGGCCTCGCAATTTGCCCGTATCGGTGCCGGCATCCAGGTCGGCTGCAACGCCATGAAGGTGTTGCGCGCGCTGGGGCTCGAGCAGCGGATGCGCAGCCAGTCGTTCTACCCGCGCTCCTGGAACAACCGCGACTGGCGCAGCGGCGACGTCAAGTTCGACATGATCTTCGGCGAGAGCGCGGAGCAGAGGTTCGGCGCGCCCTATCCGCTCGCCCACCGCGGCGATCTGCACGCGGCGCTGGCGAGCGTGGTCCCGGATGAATGCGTGAAGCTCAATCACAAGCTGGTCGGTCTCGACGAGACCGGCGATGGTATTCGCCTGAGTTTCGCTGATGGCACCAGCACGGTCGCCGATGCCGTGGTCGGCGCAGACGGTGTGCATTCGATGGTGCGCGACATCCTGTTCGATACCGCGCCGGTCCGGTTCACCGGCCGCATCGCCTATCGCACCACCTATCCGGCTGCGCTGCTCGGCGGAGAGAAGATCGACGACTGCACCAAATGGTGGGGCGAGGACCGCCACATCGTCATCTATTACGTGAAGCCCGATCGCAGCGAAGTCTATCTCGTCACCAGCCAGCCCGAGCCGGATTTCCGCATCGAATCCTGGTCAGCCAAGGGCGACGTGCGCGACCTGCGCGCTTCCTTCGAGGGCTTTCATCCGCAGGTCGCCCAGGTGCTCGATGCGTGCCCCGACGTCCACAAATGGGCGATCATGGACCGCGACGCGCTGGACCGCTGGTCCGACGGCAAGGTGACGCTGCTTGGCGATGCCTGCCATCCGATGACGCCCTACATGGCGCAAGGTGCGGCGATGGCGATCGAGGATGCCGCCGTGCTGTCACGCTGCCTCGACGGCGTCGACCGCGATGGCGTCGCGGATGCGTTCCGCCGCTTCGAGGCGACTCGCAAGGCGCGGACGACACGCGTGCAGGAGACCTCGCGCGCAAACATCTGGCTGAAAGAGCGGACCGATACGAGCTGGGTGTACGGCTACGACGCCTGGACGGTGCCGCTGGCGGCGTGATCCTGGGACGACTGGCGCGCGCTCTCCCGCTCCTCGGCTTCGGCGAGCGCGCGCTGCGCAGCAGGCGGCAGCGGCTTCGGGTCCGGAGGGACGTCGATGATCTCATCGCTGCCCGTTGCCGCCTGGGTCAGCCGTTTCGTGCGATCGATCGAAATCAAAAGATCCAACACGACCTTGATCACGAATTCGACCACTGCGAACAGGGCATTTATGAGGGCGTTCAAGAGAAGGTCAGCCATGTGGCGCATCCGCGGGTCGTCATTTCCCAATCAGGGGTCGCTGCCTGCCTCGATCCGGTTCAATGTCCCCATGAACTACGGCGGCCGCCGCTGCGACCAAGGGATGGGAGAACCCCCATGACCGCACCCCTGAATTTCCGCAAGATCGCCGCCCTCGTGGCAAGTGCCGGAACGCTGTTCTGGCTCTACACCTTCTATGCCATCGCCCATGTGCCGCCCGGTGACGGCACCGGCTTTGAATGGCTCGCCGTGTTCCCGCTCGGCACGATCTTCGGCCTGTTCTTCCTGCCGGCCTGGCTGCTGGCCGCAAGCGAGCGCCTGTCGCGCCTGTCCATCATGGTCGGACTCTGCGGCCTGATCGCCTTCGCGGTCGTCTGGGCGCAGCTCCTCAACGAATTTCCCAAGTCGTAAGGCCTGGCTAGGAGGCCGCGTCGAGCGCCGCCAGCCGCTCGGCCTCCGCAATGTCCTCGACCGTGTTGGCATTGAAGAACGGATCGAGCGGCTCGGTCGGCCACGTCACGGTTGCGAGCGGATAGCGCGCGGTCCAGCGGTCGATCTTGCGGAGGTCCTCGACGACGAGCGCATGACGCAGCTCGTCACGCAGGCGGACGCGCCACAATCCGATCACCGGATGCGACTGCTCGCCTGACGCGGCGACTGCAAGCTGCGCATTCGCCGCCGCGCGCGCGTGATGCAGGCGCGCGACGAGATCGCGCGGCAGGAACGGGCAGTCGCCGGCTGCGCTCAGCACCCATTCGATCTCCGGCCGGTTTGCGGCGGTCCAGTCGAGCGCGGCGAGGATGCCGGCGAGCGGGCCGGGAAAGTCGGGCACGTCATCGGCGACGACCTGCAAACCGAACGCGGCAAAGCGCGCCGGATCGCCATTGGCGTTGAGGACCAGCCCCTCGCATTGCGGTGAAAGACGCGCGATCACGCGCTCCAGAATGGTGCGGCCACCGATCGTGCGTATCGGCTTGTCGCCGCCGCCCATGCGCCGTGCGAGGCCACCGGCGAGCAGCACGCCCTGTGTGGGCGGAATTTCAGTCGTCACCGCCTTCACCCTTGCGCTTGTGCTTGGCCGATTCCTCCTCGACGTAAGCGAGGTTCTGGTCGTAGACGATGCGCTCTTCGCCCGACAGTGCGATGAAGCGCTTGCCGCGCGTGCGGCCGACCAATGTCAGCCCGACTTGTCGCGCGAGGTCGACGCCCCAGGCAGTGAAGCCGGAGCGCGACACCAGGATCGGAATTCCCATGCGCACGGTCTTGATCACCATCTCGGAGGTGAGACGTCCTGTGGTGTAGAGGATCTTGTCGGATGCATCGACGCCGTGGCGGTACATCCAGCCTGCGATCTTGTCGACGGCGTTGTGGCGGCCGACATCCTCGGTGTAGCAGAGCGGCGTGCCTTCCTTGCACAGCACGCAGCCGTGGATCGCGCCGGCCTCGAGGTAAAGCGAGGGCATGGTGTTGATGGTCTGCGTCATCTGATAGAGCCAGGAGGTGCGCAGCTCCGCCTTCGGCAATGCGACGCTCTCGACGGCTTCGAGCAGATCGCCGAAGGCTGTGCCCTGCGCGCAGCCCGAGGTCTGCGTGCGCTTCTTCAGCTTGGCCTCGAAATTGGTGTGGTGCGAGGTGCGCACGACGACGACCTGGAGGTCGTCGTCGTATTCGACCTCAGTGACCACGTCATTATATTTCAGCATGTTCTGGTTGAGCAGATAGCCCAGCGCCAGATATTCCGGATAGTCGCCGATCGTCATCATCGTGACGATCTCCTGGGAATTCAGGTAGAGCGTCAGCGGCCGCTCCATCGGCACCTTGATCTCGACCCGGGCGCCGGTCTGGTCGGTCCCGGCCACGCTCTGGGTCAGGCGCGGATCGTCCGGGTTCGGAACGATCAGGGGAACGGGGGCTTTCTCGATCTTCATCATGGCCGCGAGGTTAGCATGACATTCGCCTCAAGCCGATATAAGCATGGCCGAGAGAGAGTAAAATGCCGCCTCGTCGTCATTGCGAGCGCGGCGAAGCAATCCAGGACTGCATCCGCGGAGACACTCTGGATTGCTTCGCTTCGCTCGCAATGACGGGGTAGCGGTTCCACCCGCGCGATGCGGCTGGCGGAGAACGAGTTGCCATGAAAGTCATCGGTCTTGCGGGATGGAGCGGCGCGGGCAAGACCACGCTCTTGACGCGGCTCATCCCGCATTTCAACGCGCAGGGATTGCGCGTCTCCGTGATCAAGCATGCGCATCACCAGTTCGACGTCGATGTGCCTGGCAAGGATTCCTGGCGGCATCGCGAGGCGGGCGCAGCCGAGGTGCTGGTCTCCTCCGCCAACCGCTGGGCGCTGATGCATGAGCTGCGCGGGGCCAAGGAGCCGCGGCTGCCGGAGCTGCTGGCAAAGCTGTCGGCGGTCGATCTCGTCGTAGTCGAGGGTTTCAAGCGCGAGCCGCATCGCAAGATCGAGGTGCATCGCGCCGCGAACGACAAGCCGCTGCTGTTCCCCGACGATCCCGGTATTGTCGGGATCGCGACCGACACCGCCATTGAAACGCGGCTGCCGACCGTCCATCTCGATGACATTCCGGCCGTGGCGGCGCTGCTGCTGCGTGCCGCGATGCCGGTCGAGGAGGCGGTCGCTAGAAGCGCTTCGCTGCGCTGACGAGGCACCATGGCGCAACTGTCCGACGATTGCTTTGCCTTCGGTGGACCGATGATGTCGGTCGACGAGGCCGTTGGCCTGATCACGACCCGCGTCAACGCGGTCGCCGATCTCGAGACGGTGACGCTGGTCGACGCGGACGGACGCGTGCTGGCGCGCGATATCCCGGCACCGCTGCCGCTGCCGCCTTTCACCAACTCCGCCGTCGACGGCTATGCCGTGCGCAATGCGGACCTCCCGCAAGGCGAAGCGCAGTCTTTCCCGCTCGATGGCCGCATCCAGGCCGGCGGCCTCGCGCAGGCGCCGATCAAGCCCGGCCATACCGCGCGCATCTTCACGGGCGCTCCGATGCCGCCCGGCGCCGAGACTGTTTTCATGCAGGAAGACGTGCGCATCGATGAATCGGGCGAGGTCGTGCTGCCGCCGGGGCTGAAGGCGGGCGCCAATGTCCGGCCCGCGGGTGAGGACATTCCGCAAGGCCGCGTCGCGCTGCGCGCCGGCCAGCGCTTGCTGCCGCAGCATGTCGCGCTCGCCGCGGCGTTCGGCCTGACCAGGCTCGACGTCGTCAGGCGCATCCGCGTCGCGGTGTTCTCGACCGGTGACGAGCTGGCTTCGCCCGGCGAGCCGCGTGCGGCCTCGCAGCTCTTCGACTCCAACCGTTTCATGCTGATGGCGATGCTGCGCCGGCTCGGCTGCGAGATCAGCGATCTCGGCATCCTGCGCGACGAGCGCACCTCGCTTGCGAGCGGCTTGAAGCAGGTTGCAGGCGCGCACGATCTGATCCTCACCACTGGCGGCGTCTCGACCGGCGAGGAGGACCACGTCAAAGCGGCGGTCGAGAGCGTCGGCTCGCTCGTGCTGTGGCGGATGGCGATCAAGCCCGGCCGGCCGGTGGCGATGGGCATCATCGGCGGCACGCCGCTGATCGGATTGCCCGGCAATCCCGTCGCGAGCTTCGTCACCTTCGTCCATGTGGTGCGGCCGACGGTGCTGGCGCTCGCGGGCAGCGCGCCTGAGCCGCTCACGCCGATCCCGGTGCGCGCGGCCTTCACCTACAGGAAGAAGTCCGGCCGGCGTGAATATGTTCGCGTCTCGCTGCGGCGCGCGGAAGGCGGCGCGCTGGAGGTCATCAAGTTTCCGCGCGAAGGCGCGGGACTGTTGTCCTCACTGGTCGAGACCGACGGTCTGGTCGAACTCGACGAGAGCATCACGCTTGTCGAGCCTGGGCACAGCGTTGGCTTCCTGTCTTATGCTGACCTGATCTGAAGGCCCCGCGTTGACGCCGTCGACCTGCCCCGCCATGTTGCGCTCATGACCAGGACCACGCTCGATCTCACCGGACTGAAATGCCCGCTGCCCGCCCTCAAAACGCGCAAGGCGCTGAAACCATTGCAGCCGGGCGATCAACTCGAAGTGCACTGCACTGACCCGTTGTCGGTGATTGACATTCCAAACCTGATCCGGGAGACCGGCGACAAGGTTGAGATCACCGAGCGCAACGACGCGCGCATCGTGTTCTTGATTGAGAAGGCAAATGCATCGATAGAAAACGTCAATGGTGCGCCGCGCTCTTGAGGACGTCACCTCGTTGATACCGACCATTTGTCTATCGACATCGATCGCCGCTTCTGTCCCAATTGACATTCTGCGTGGCGACGCGGAGGTTGAGTCATGCCTGCTCCACGCGGGGACAAGCTGGTCAACTTCAAGCCACGCCGCGGGGTGTCGGGCATAGATGCCCACCCAAGGGGTTAGACGTCTCGAATGCGCGTCGTGATCCTGGCGCGCGTCGAATCTTTGTGCGGAGCAGCAGGGACAGTTGCGCCGCAATGGGCTGAGGACAGGATCGTAGCAGCAGGTTCGCTCAGAAGGGCGTCCTGCAGGGGAGGATTTGTATGGCTACAGTTGAAAGCGCTGGAAGACTGTCGGGCGCTGGCGCGGGAATTCTCGATCGCGAGCACACCGTCGCAAAGGCCGGCTTCAATCGCTGGCTGGTGCCGCCGGCGGCACTCTGCATCCATCTCTGCATCGGCATGGCCTATGGCTTCTCGGTGTTCTGGCTGCCGCTGTCACGCGCCATCGGGATCACGCAGACCAAGGCGTGCCCGGACATCTCGCTGTGGCAGGAGCTGTTCACCACGACGTGCGACTGGAAGGTCGCGAGCCTCGGGTGGATGTTCACTTTGTTCTTCGTGCTGCTCGGCGTCTCCGCCGCGATCTGGGGCGGTTGGCTCGAGCGCGTTGGTCCGCGCAAGGCGGGCGTCGTCGCCGCGCTCTGCTGGGGCGGCGGCCTCCTGATCGGCGCCTTCGGCGTCTACGTCCACCAGCTCTGGATCATGTGGCTGGGCTGCGGCGTGATCGGCGGCGTCGGGCTTGGCCTGGGCTACATCTCCCCGGTTTCGACTCTGATCAAATGGTTTCCGGATCGCCGCGGGATGGCGACCGGCATGGCGATCATGGGTTTCGGCGGCGGCGCCATGATCGGCGCGCCATTGGCCAATCTGCTGATCAACTACTTCAAGACGCCGACGTCTGTCGGCGTCTGGGAAACCTTTGTCGCCATGGGCGTGATCTATTTCGTGTTCATGATGATCGGCGCGTTTGCCTATCGCGTCACCCCGGCCGGCTGGCAGCCGGAAGGCTGGACGCCGCCGAGCGAAAAGAAGTCGATGATCACCGAGCATCACGTCCATCTGAACAACGCACACAAGACGCCGCAGTTCTGGCTCATCTGGTGGGTGCTCTGCTTGAACGTGTCGGCCGGGATCGGCGTGATCGGCATGGCCTCGCCCATGCTCCAGGAAATCTTTGCCGGCAAATTGATCGGTCATCCCGAACTGACTTTCGGCCAGCTCTCCGTTGACCAGAAGGCGGTCATCGCGGGTATCGCGGCCGGCTTTGCGGGCCTGCTGTCGCTGTTCAACATCGGCGGCCGGTTCTTCTGGGCGTCGATGTCCGACTATATGGGCCGCAAGAACACCTACTACACGTTCTTCCTCCTCGGCATCGTGCTCTACGCGCTGGCGCCGACCTTTGCGGCGATGGGCTCGAAGCTGCTCTTCGTGCTCGGCTTCGGCATCATCCTGTCGATGTATGGCGGCGGCTTTGCGACCGTGCCGGCCTATCTCGCCGACATGTTCGGCACCCAGTTCGTCGGTGCCATCCATGGCCGGCTGCTGACGGCGTGGTCGACCGCAGGCATCATCGGCCCCGTGGTGGTGAACTACATCCGCGAGTTCCAGCTCGCGGCGGGCGTCCCACGCGATCAGCTCTACAACACGACGATGTACATCCTGTGCGCCATGCTGATCGCAGGCCTGATCTGCAACTACCTGATCAAGCCGGTCGATCCGAAATGGAACATGAGCAAGGAGGAGGTTGCCAAGCTCCAGGCCGCGAGCGCCAAGGGCGAGGCGACGATCCAGCACGGTTCCTTTGGCATCGGCACGGGAGGCCTTGACGTCAAGGCCGCGCTGTTCTGGGCCTTCGTCGGCGTTCCGCTGGCCTGGGGCGTCTACAAGACGCTCGAAAGCGCGGTGAAGATCTTCTGATCGCAAATCCGTACCGGCGTGAGGTGCTGACATTCAGCGCCTCATGCTGCGCGTTTCGCCAAGTCATCAAGAATGGGACCTAGGGGGATTCCTATGCTTCGCACCCGTATCTGCCTCGCCGCCGTGCTGCTGGCCGCGGGCCTTCACACCGCTTCGGCACAAACCGCACCCGCGACGCCGGCGCCGGCTGCGACGACGACCACTGCCAAGCCGCCGGGCAAGATCAAGCTCACCATGCAGAAGCTGAAGGACATGAAGGCGAAGTGGTCGGCCAACAAGCCCAGGCTGAAGGCGTGTCGCGCTGAGGTGAAGGCCAAGGGGCTGATCGGGGATGACCGCTGGTTCTATATCCAGGACTGCATGGAGAAGACCTGAAGAAAGGTTCCACGATCAACATCTCAAGGAGGCATGGCAGGCGCTCTGCCTGCCTCCTAAATCATTATAGAGACGTTCTAAATTTGCTTGCATCTGGTATGCCAGAGGCTAGAGTTTGTTGGAATGAGGCTTGATCCGCGGGAGGCCAGTCACGCTGTTCCCGGACGATCATCCTGGAAAATGAAGGTGGTTCGCGGCGGCGATTCTGCCTGAAGTCATCGCGGTTTTGAGGAGAACGCGGCGTTCCATGAGCAGCCACGACGTTCATAAGGTTCTTGAATTCGAACACCCGGGCGAGGGGCGCCGGCGCGCCAAGGCCACGCCCAAGGGCCGGCAGGTCGATCCCACTGCCGCGCACGAGATCGAGCAATTGCTCGGCGACAGACCGCGGCGGCGCGACCTGCTGATCGAATATCTGCACCTGATCCAGGACAAGTATCACCAGATCTCGGCCGCGCATCTCGCCGCGCTGGCCGACGAGATGAAGCTCGCTTTCGCCGAAGTGTTCGAGACCGCGACCTTCTACGCACATTTCGACGTGGTGAAGGAAGGCCAGCCGGACATCGCCCCGCTCACCATCCGCGTCTGCGATTCGCTCACCTGCGCCATGCTCGGGGCTGAGAAGCTGCTCAAGGAGCTTCAGCACTCCAGCGGCCCCGGCATCCGCGTGGTGCGCGCACCCTGCGTCGGCCGCTGCGATACGGCGCCGGCCGCGGAAGTCGGCCACAATTTCGTCGATCACGCCACGGTCAGCGGCGTGCTGGCGGCCGCGAAGGCCGGCGACACGCACGCGCATCTGCCGAAATACATCGACTACGACGCTTATGTCGCCGGCGGCGGTTACAAGCTGCTCAACCGCGTGCGCTCGGGCGACTTGTCGACGGACGATCTTCTGAAGTCGCTCGACGATGCTTCGCTGCGCGGGCTCGGCGGCGCCGGCTTCCCGACGGGCCGCAAATGGCGCGCGGTGCTCGGGGAGCCCGGACCGCGGCTGATGGCGATCAACGGCGACGAGGGCGAGCCCGGCACCTTCAAGGACCGCTATTATCTCGAAACCGATCCGCACCGCTTCATCGAGGGCATGCTGATCGGCGCGCATGTGGTGCAGGCCGCCGACGTCTACATCTATCTGCGCGACGAATATCCGGCCGCGCGTGAGATCCTGGAGCGCGAGATCGCAAAGCTCCCGGCGGGCGGTCCGACGCTGCACATGCGGCGCGGCGCCGGCGCCTATATCTGCGGCGAGGAATCCTCGCTGCTCGAAAGCATCGAGGGCAAGCGCGGCCTGCCGCGGCACAAGCCGCCTTACCCCTTCCAGGTCGGTCTGTTCGGCCTGCCGACTCTCATCAACAATGTCGAGACGCTGTGGTGGGTGCGCGACATCGTCGAGAAGGGCGCCGACTGGTGGAAGGGCCACGGCCGCCACGAGCGTCACGGCCTGCGCAGCTACTCGGTCTCCGGCCGCGTCAAGAACCCGGGCATGAAGCTCGCGCCCGCCGGCATCACGGTGCGCGAATTGATCGACGAATATTGCGGCGGCATGGCCGACGGCCACACCTTCTACGCTTACCTGCCGGGCGGCGCGTCAGGCGGCATCCTGCCGGCGTCGATGGACGACATCCCGCTCGATTTCGGCACGCTGGAGAAATACGGCTGCTTCATCGGCTCGGCCGCGATCGTGATCCTGTCGCAGAAGGACAGCGTGAGGACCGCGGCGCTGAACCTGATGAAGTTCTTCGAGGACGAGAGCTGCGGCCAGTGCACGCCGTGCCGCGTCGGAACCCAGAAAGCCGCGCTGCTGATGCAGAAGCCGGTCTGGAACCGTGCGCTGCTGGAAGAATTGAGCCAGGCGATGCGCGATGCCTCGATCTGCGGGCTCGGACAGGCGGCATCGAATCCGCTGACATCCGTGATCAAATATTTCCCTGACGAGTTCAAGGAAGCGGCCGAATGACGAAGATTACGTTCGAGCTCGACGGCAAGCAGGTCGAAGCCAAGCCGGGCGAGACCATCTGGCAGGTTGCCAAGCGCCAGGGCCGCGACATCCCGCATCTCTGCTACTCGCCGGAACCGGACTACCGGCCCGACGGCAATTGCCGCGCCTGCATGGTCGAGATCGAGGGCGAGCGCGTACTCGCCGCCTCCTGCAAGCGCACGCCGTCGGTCGGCATGAAGGTGAAGACCGAGAGCGCGCGCGCGGTCGCCGCGCAGAAGATGGTGATGGAGCTGCTCGTCGCCGATCAGCCGGCGCGCGAGACCTCGCACGATCCGGATTCGAAATTCTGGCACTGGGCCGAGACCACAGGCGTCACCGAGAGCCGCTTTCCCGCTGCCGAGCGCTGGACGACTGACGCAAGCCATCCGGCGATGCGCGTCAATCTCGATGCCTGCATCCAGTGCGGCCTGTGCGTGCGCGCCTGCCGCGAGGTCCAGGTCAACGACGTCATCGGCATGGCTTATCGTAATGCCGGCGCTAAGATCGTGTTCGACTTCGACGATCCCATGGGCGAGTCGACTTGCGTTGCCTGCGGCGAGTGCGTGCAGGCCTGCCCGACCGGCGCCCTGATGCCGGCCGTGATGCTCGACGACAAGCAGACCCGCGTCACCTACGCCGACAAGAAGGTGGATTCGCTCTGCCCGTTCTGCGGCGTCGGCTGCCAGGTCACCTATCAGGTCAAGGACGAGAAGGTGATCTATGCGGAGGGCCGCGACGGTCCTGCCAACCGCAATCGTCTCTGCGTCAAGGGCCGCTTCGGTTTCGACTACATCCACCATCCGCACCGCCTGACCAAGCCGCTGGTGCGACTGCCCAATGCGAAGAAGGATTTCAACGACCAGGTCGATCCGGCCAATCCCTTTACCCATTTCCGCGAGGCCTCGTGGGAGGAAGCGCTCGACATCGCCGCCAAGGGCCTCGTCAAGATCCGTGACGAGAAGGGCGTGAAGGCGCTGGCCGGCTTCGGCTCGGCGAAGGGGTCGAACGAAGAGGCCTATCTGTTCCAGAAGCTGGTGCGCACCGGCTTCGGCTCCAACAATGTCGACCACTGCACTCGCCTGTGCCACGCCTCGTCGGTGGCGGCGCTGTTCGAAGGCCTGAGCTCGGGCGCGGTGTCGGCGCCGTTCTCTGCCGCGATGGACGCCGAAGTGATCTGGGTGATCGGCGCCAATCCGACCGTGAACCACCCGGTCGCCGCGACCTTCATCAAGAACGCGGTCAAGCAGAACGGCGCAAAACTCTTCGTCATGGACCCGCGCAGGCAGACGCTGTCGCGCCACGCGACCAAGCATCTGCAGTTCAAGCCGGGCTCCGACGTTGCGATGCTGAATGCGATGATCAACACGATCATCACCGAAGGCCTGACCGACGACCAGTATATCGCCGGTTACACCGAGGGCTTCGAGGATCTGAAGGAGAAGATCAAGGAGTTCACGCCGGAGAAGATGGCGCCGATCTGCGGCATCCCGGCGCAAACCCTGCGCGAGGTCGCCAGAACCTACGCGCGGGCAAAATCCTCGATCATCTTCTGGGGCATGGGCATCAGCCAGCACGTTCACGGCACCGACAACGCGCGCTGCCTGATCGCGCTCGCGTTGATCACCGGCCAGGTCGGCCGTCCCGGCACCGGCCTGCATCCGCTGCGCGGCCAGAACAACGTGCAGGGCGCCTCCGACGCCGGCCTGATCCCGATGTTCCTGCCCGACTACCAGCCGGTCGGCCGCGACGACATGCGCGGCAATTTCGAGAAGCTGTGGGGCCAGGAGCTCGATCCCGTCCGCGGCCTGACCGTGGTCGAGATCATGAACGCGATCCACGCCGGCGAGATCAAGGGCATGTATGTCGAGGGCGAGAACCCCGCGATGTCCGACCCCGATCTGCAGCATGCGCGCCAGGCGCTCGCCATGCTCGATCATCTCGTGGTGCAGGATCTCTTCGTCACCGAGACCGCGTTCCACGCCGACGTCATCCTGCCGGCCTCGGCGTTCGCGGAGAAGGACGGCTCCTTCACCAACACCGATCGCCGCGTGCAGCTCGCGCGCCAGGTGATCAAGCCGCCGGGCGATGCGCGGCAGGATCTCTGGATCATCCAGGAGATCGGCAAGCGCATGGGGCTACCGTGGAATTATGCCGGCCCCGGCGAGGTCTACACCGAGATGGCGGAGCTGATGCCGTCACTCAAGAACATCAGCTGGGAGCGGCTGGTGCGCGAAGGTGCCGTCACCTATCCGGCCGACGATCCCAACAAGCCCGGCAACGAGATCATCTTCACCACGGGCTTCCCGACCGCGAGCGGTCGCGGCAAGATCGTGCCGGCCAAGGTCGTCCCGCCGGATGAGCTGCCCGACGACGAATATCCGATGGTGCTCTCCACCGGCCGCGTGCTCGAACACTGGCACACCGGCTCGATGACGCGGCGCGCGCAGGTGCTCGACCAGATCGAGCCCGAGGCGGTCGCGTTCATGTCGCCGAAGGACATGCGGAAGAAGAAGCTTTCGCCCGGTGATTTCATTCGCCTGGAGACCCGCCGCGGTGCGGTCGAGGTCAAGGTGCGTTCCGACCGCGACGTACCGGAGAACATGGTGTTCATGCCGTTCTGCTACGCAGAAGCCGCGGCGAACCTCCTGACCAACCCGGCGCTCGATCCGTTCGGCAAGATCCCGGAGTTCAAGTTCTGCGCGGCCAGGGCCGAACGCGTCGAAATCCGCGACGCGGCGGAGTAAGGCTCGGCGGGCGTTAGGCTGTTCCGATACTGCCCAAAATTCAGGTGTCGTCCCGGCGCAGGCCAGGCCTTCGCCGGGACGACGGCGGAGCGTGTGGCGGTATGTGCATTCACATCGTCATTGCGAGCGCAGCGAAGCAATCCAGAGTGTCTCTGCGGAAAGATTCTGAATTGCTTCGTCGCTTCGCTCCTCGCAATGACGGTGCTAGACATCACGCATGTCCAAAGTCACCCCCGCAACCCGCGCGCTCGCAGCCGCAGGCGTCGCCTTCACCGTTCACGCCTATGATTACGATCCCGAGGCCGAGAGCATCGGGCTGCAGGCGGCCTCCGCGCTCGGCGAGGATCCGGCGCGCGTATTGAAGACGTTGATGGCGCTGGTCGATGACAAGCCGGTCTGCGTTGTCGTTCCGTCCGACCGTGAGGTGTCGATGAAGAAGCTCGCCGCTGCCGTCGGCGGCAAGTCGGCGCAGATGATGAAGCCGCCCGAGGCCGAACGCGTCACCGGCTTCAAGGTCGGCGGCATCAGCCCGTTCGGGCAACGCCGTTCGGTGCGCACCGTAATCGAGCAGAGCGCGCTTGCGCTTGACCATGTCTATGTCAATGGCGGGCAACGCGGCTTGCAGGCGCGGCTCAAACCGGCCGACGTGCGGGATGTCCTGAAGGCGGTCGTGGCCGACGTGGTCGCTTGAGCGCTCCAAGCGGGGCCAATTGCAGCGCACAAGACGAGCGCGCTCCGTGCAGGCTGAATTTATGTGCCCGCTCGCGTGCATTGAGCCCTGCACAGCCGCATTAGACTATGGTAGGATGCTACATCCGCTGAAAAAAAGTGCGTCGAAAACAGGGAGGACGACATGCGGGTGACTGCGTCGAAGGTCCTTGGTTCGCTGGCCGCAGGACTTTTTTTTATGTCGGCCGCGGTGGCCGCCGAACCGCCAAAGGAGATGAAGCTCTACGTCTTCTCTTCGGGGGCACTCAATCTCGACAAGTCGATCATTCAGAACGGCAGTAGCGGCAAGGTCCAGATTCCTGTCGGCTTCTTCCTGATCCGCCATCCCAAGGGCGACGTTCTGTTCGACTGCGGCAACAACGACCGCATCATCAAGGATCCCGACTATTGGGGGCCGTTCGTGAAGGCTCTTGATCCGGGCCGTTCGCCCGACATCGCCATCGACGCGCAGCTTTCCAAGATCAACGTGAAGCCGTCCGACATCAAATATGTCATCCTCGGCCATTTCCACGTCGATCACGCCGGCAACATCGGCAAGTTCCTGGATTCGACCTTCGTTTACCAGCGCGACGAGATGAGGAACGCGTTCTGGCCTGCGCCGGGCTACGCGACCTTCTTCATCTCCGACGATTTCGCCATGCTGCGCAACAGCGTCGGCGGGGGCATGCCTTCCAAGTACAAGACCATCGAGCTCGACGGCGATCTCGACCTGTTCGGTGACAACAGCGTCTTCATCCACCGGACCGTGTCGCACACGCCCGGAAGCCAGATCCTGGTGGTGCGTCTGCCGAAGACCGGCACGGTGGTGCTGACCAGCGACGCCGTCTATCTCCAGGAGAACCTGGACAAGAATATCCTGCCGAGCATCGGCAGCGTCTATGATCCCGTCGGCATGCTCGATGCCTACGCCTGGGTGAAGCGGGTTCGCGACACCGAGGGCGCCGACATCATCTATGCCCACGACCCCGACACGTTCAAGGCGCACAAGCACTCGCCCGAATTCTACGAGTGATTGGTCGCCGCCGCGGATCAATGCGCCGCATAGTCATCCCGGGCCTTCGCGCCCGGGATTTTGCGCGGTAGGCTTAGGCGGTGTCCGCAAGAGGGATGTCTAAATCTCCATGCTTCCGGCTGTCTCTCCGGTCGTTCTCGCCGAGCGCGTTACAAAGTGGTACGGACCGCGACGCGCCGTCACTGACGTGTCCTTTGCGATAGCGCCGGGCGAGATCGTCGGCCTGCTCGGGCCGAACGGGTCCGGCAAGAGCACGATCTTCCGCATGCTCACGGGCTATCTGGTGCCGACCTCGGGGCGCATCGAGGTCGCCGGCCACGACGTGGTCGAAGATTCCCTCGGCGTGCGTCGCGCCATCAGCTACGTGCCGGAAGACGCGCCGCTCTACGACCATATGCGGGTCGGCGAGTTCCTGCATTTCATGGCCGGGATCAAGGGATTGCACGGGCCAAAGGCGAGGGAAGCGATCGACGAGGCGGCTGAGCGGCTGGATCTTGCGCGCGTCATGGAACTTACGACGGGGAAATTGTCGCGCGGCTTCCGCCAACGTGTCTCGATCGCACAAGCGCTCCTTGGCGATCCAAAAGTCCTCGTGCTGGACGAGCCGACCAGCGGGCTTGATCCGCACCAGGTGATCGCCGTGCGCGACCTGATCCGATCGCTGGCCGGACGCCACACCGTGCTGCTTGCCTCGCACATCCTGCCCGAGATCGAGAAGATCGCCTCGCGCGTGATGATCTTGCTCGACGGCGTGCTCTTGACATCCGACGCGATGAAAGATGCCGCGCACGATCTGACGTTGCGTCTGTCGGCGGACGCCACAGAAGATGCCGTGCGCGGTGCGACGAAGGCAATCGCCGGCGTGCACGAGGTCGTTGCAGATCCGGATGGTGCGGGACGCTTCCTCCTCAGAGCGGAGCAGCGTCCGTCGCTCGCGGCCGATCTGGTCTCCGCATTGGTCGCAGCTCAGATCCCGGTGCGCGAGCTGACCGAGCTGCGGCCCGATCTCGAACGGGTGTTTCTCGATCTCACCCGGCGACCGGAGGCGGCGGCATGAGAAGCTTCGCGGTGCTGCTAGGGAAGGAAGCGACGGCGTTGTTCTCCTCGCCGATCGCCTACGTGCTCATGACAGTGTTCCTGCTGATTATGGGCTACAGCTTCACGCTCACCCTGTTCCTCAGCCACCAGCCCAGCATGGTGCACATTTTCTTCCAGATGTTCGTGCTGTTCATGCTGACCGTGCCGCTGATCACGATGCGACTGTTCGCGGAAGAGCGGAAGCTCAAGACGCTGGAGGTTCTCCTGACCGCCCCGCTCTCCGAGGTCGCTATCGTGCTGGCGAAGTTCTTGGCCGCGATGAGCCTGATCGTGGTCATGCTCGTGCTGTCGGGAGCCTATGCGGCCTCGCTCGCCTGGTTCGGCGACCCTGATTTCGGGCCGATCTACAGCGGCTATTTCGGCCTGCTGCTGTTCGGATCGGCGCTGGTCGGAACGGGACTGCTGGCCTCGGCGCTGACGGCCAACCAGGTGATCGCGGCGTTGATCTCGCTCAGCGTGTTCCTCCTGCTCTGGATCATCGACAATTTCGGCTGGCTGCTGCCGAGCCCGGCGGACACGCTGGTGGTGAACCTGTCGCTGTCCGTGCATTTCCGTCCCTTTGCCGTCGGCTCGATCTATCTGTCCGACGTGGGTTTCTTCCTCAGCGTCACCCTGCTGACGCTGCTGTTGACGGTCCGGGCGCTGGCGCGGCGGTGAGAGACGCAAGGCGATGAGTGGATATGCCAGATCGAATATCTCGCTCCTCGTCCTCGTGGCCGGTGCCGTCGTCTGCGGCGCGCTCGGCTTCGCAGGGCTCGGCGAGACCATATCGAACAGCCTTTTGTTTGCCGCCTGTGCGCTCGCCCTTGTCGCGCTGTTCATGCTGGCGATCCGCCTTCCTCTGCGTGGCGGCGGCTCACGCTGGTCGGCCTGGTTTGCGAACGCGTCGATCGTTGTTGCTGCGATCGCGGCTGTGGTCGGCGCCAACGTGGCGCTCTATCGCCACGACGTGCATTTCGACGTCAGCCGGGAAGGGCGCAACACGCCGCCGCAACAGCTCACCGACGTGATCGCACAATTGCGAACGCCGCTTGCGCTGACCTATTTCTACAACGCGAGCGATGCCAACGCGATCGCTGTCCGTGATCTTGTCCAGAGCGCCGCGCGCAACCATCCGCTGCTCGCCTTCCGCGCCATCGATCTCGACAAGGAGCCCGGGCTTGCCCGCGACCTCGGTGTGCGCGCCTACAATACGGCAGTGTTGCAGGCCGAAGACCGCAGGGTTCTGGTCGAAAACGTCATCGATCCCGCCCGCATCGGCTATGCGGCCTTGCGCGTGCTGCGTAAGCGCGTGGAGACCGTCTGCTTCGTCACCGGCCACGACGAGACGTACCGGCCGCTGCCCTCGCACTTCCACTTCAGTCATGTCGAGACGTTGAAGGGCCACGAGACGCCCGGCGCCGGCGACGTGCTGGAGACGGCGCCCGAAGCGCTCGACCGGCTGCTGCTGGCCCTGAACCAGATCGGCTTCGAGATGCGCGAGCTCGTCACGGCGACGGCGACGAGCATCCCGTCCGACTGCTCGGTCGTCGCCGATATCGGCCCGCGCACGGCCTTTGCCGCTGAGGAAGCGACGCTGCTCGGCGACTATGTAAAAGGCGGCGGCAGGCTTCTGCTGCTGATCGATCCGCTATCGCAGATCGAGGGCGATTTCGAGCGATTGCTGCTCAAGCCCGTGGGATTGTCGAGCGAGGCCTTGATCGTCATCGATCCCCTTAATCATTTCCGCACCGATGCGGACAAGGTCGCCGTGCCCTATTATCCGCCGCATCCAATCACGAGGCGTCTGGCCCTGACCGTGTTTCCGCAGGCGCGGCCGATCGCGGTGGCGCAGCCGCCGTCCGGGGTTAGCTTGATCGTGCTGGCCGCGAGTAGCCAGGATAGTTATCTGCGCTCGCCCAAGTCTGCTCCAGCCGCGACGGATGGAGACGCGGCGAACACGCGGCGGAGCGCACAGCCGCTTGCGGTCGCGCTCGAAGGCAACTGGCCGGGCGCGGCGCCGGGCAAACGCTTCCGCCTCGTCGTGGCCGGCACCAGCAAGGTCGCGAGCAACGAATATTTCCCCTACGTCTCCAATGGCGAGCTGTCGCTTGCCATGCTGCGCTGGCTTGCCGAGGATGACGCCACCCCAGGCGTGGCGCCGCAGACCTTCAAGCTGCCGGAGATTGTGTTGACCAGCAGTCAGATGCGCGACACCTTCATTGTGCTGGAGGTGCTGTTGCCGCTGAGTACGGCTCTGTTCGGTGTTGCGATGTGGTGGAGGCGACGGTGACGGACGGGGCGGCCGCGCGCGGGATGGCCCGATGGCTGACGCCGCTGCTCGCTGTGTGCCTGGTGGCGCTGCTGGGCGTCCTGATCGCCAGCGGGCGATGGCCGGAGCTGCGCAGCAAGGTCGCGTTCGCGCCGAGGGGGCTCGTGACCATCGCGCCTGCTGACGCGCGCCGGGTGGAGATTCGTTCGGACAGCGGCAGCGTCGTCCTGTTTCGCAAGGCCGGCGATTGGACGATCGAGGGGCTGGATGGCGCCGTGCCGCCCGAGCTCAAATCGCATCTCGAAACGGCGCTGCGGCTCGTCGCCGTCAGCGAGCCCTCACGCGAAATTCCCGCAAGCGAGCTCACCGCGGCGAGCTTCGCCGACTTTGGTCTCGACCCACCCGCAACCGTTGCCGTGATCGAGGCCGCCGATGGTTCGGCGACTTCCGTGAATGTGGGTGCGCCCAATCCGGCGAGTACATCGCATTACGTCCGGATCGCCGGGCGTCCCGCGGTGTACCTGATGCCGCGTCATGTCGGCGAGGAGTGGCGGGTCACGCTCGACATGGCGCGACGTCTGCGCGGCCCAACCGGGCCGGACGCGTCAAGCCGTGGCAAGAGCCTGTTGCTGCCGGTATCCATGGCGCAGGTTTGGGCGCTCGAGATCCTCTTTGCCGGTAAGCTCACCCGCTTCGAGCGCGACGCTGACGGCAACTGGTTTCGTCATCTCGGTCAGCACAACCACGCCGCTGGCAATGTCGTGCATGTCGCCGATCCCGAGCAGGCGCGCGTCATTGATGCGGCGCTGCGCGCGTTCGACGCCAGTGCGATCGAGACCCGCGTCGGACCGGCCGATCCGTCGCAACTCGCCCGCTATGGCCTCAACCTGCCGAGCCTCATCGTGCTGGTCTTCGTGCGCGATGCGGCGGCGCCGCTGGCCAGGCTCGAGTTCGGCGCATCCGCCGACCGTCTCGACCGCTATGCGCGGCTCGCGCCCAATGGTGCGGTGGTCACCGTGGCCGAGTTCGAGATGCACCGCTTGACGGAGCTGCTCCGTGCCGTCGGAGCGGGATCATGAACTTGCTTCGCCTCCCGCTGCTCGGCGTGGTTCTGCTCAGCTTCGCCCTGCCGGTACGCGCGCACCAGGTCAACCTCTCGACGGCGCGCGTGGCGCTGACCGCCGACCGCGCCGTGACCGTCGAGGTGGCGCTCAAGGGCAGCGATGTCGACCGGCTCGTCGGCACGAATGTCTATGACGCAAAGGCAGATGCGGTCGATCCGGCCGCGGTCGACGCGGCCGCGGCCTCAATTCTTGGCTATCTGAAGGCGCATCTCGCCGTGACCGCGGTCGACGGCACGGCCTGCGCGGCCGGGACTGCCGCGATCCTGGCTGATGGAGACGGCGTCATCTATCGCAACAGCTTTGCCTGCGCGGGCGTCGCCGGCGACATCGTCTATCGTTCCACCGTGCTGACCGAGAAGGATCCGACGGCGCGCCAGGTGGTACTGGTCGTGCAGGGCAAGTCAGAGGCCCAGGCGCTGCTCGACGCCGGCAATACCACCGTCACGCTCTCGGCGCCGCCGCCGCCGCTATGGTCGACGATGCAGCGCTATCTCCTCACCGGCATCGTGCACATCTTTCTCGGCTACGATCATATCGCCTTCCTGATCGCGGTCGTGCTGTGGGCGCGCCGGCTCATTCCGGTCATCAAGATCGTCACCGCCTTCACCATCGCCCATTCCATCACGCTGTCGCTAGCGGCGCTCGATCTCGTCGTCATCCCAAGCCGCATCGTGGAGCCGGCGATCGCGGCCTCGATCGTGTTCGTGGCCGTCGAGAATTTCTTTTCGCGCGACATCGACAGCCGTTGGCGCGTGGCCTTTCTGTTCGGGCTGATCCATGGCTTCGGCTTTGCCGGCGCACTGAGGGAGGTCGGCCTGCCGACGAATGCGATCGTGCCGGCGCTTGCGGCCTTCAACATCGGCGTCGAGATCGGGCAGGTCGCGATCGTCGCGATCGTGCTCCCGGTGCTCGGCCTGTTCGATCGGCTGTTCGCGCCCGATCGCGCCAAGCCGGTGAGGGCGACCGGGCTGGTCTATGCCGTATCCGCGGTGATCACGCTGCTCGGCGGCTACTGGCTCTTCACGCGCGCGTTCTAGGCCTGACGTCGTAGCGGCATTTTCCGGCGAATTTCATCATCCTGCATTCTGGCGCATTGGTGCCCGGCGATCGCACGACAGGGATGCGTGTCCCATGGATTGAGCTCGCGCGCGAGGCCGGTATAGAACGAGAATGGAATATTGTCCTGTTGAATAGAACAACGATCGAGCGACGGAGTCAGTGGAAACCGAGCGTCAGAGCGATCCACCCGGCCGCCGCGAGCGTTGCGTTGGGGAGAGCATGAAATGTCTCGATTGATCGGATTCATCGGTCTCGGTGTGATGGGCGAGCCGATCTGCCGCAACCTGTTGCGCAAGAGCGGCAGTACGGTGCTGGCGTTCGATCTTGCCGCGGATCCGCTGGCGCGGATCGTCGCTGACGGCGCAACTGCGGCCAAATGCGTTGGTGATGTCGTCAGCGGCAGCGAGATCATCTTCCTGTGCCTGCCAAGCGCCAGGCATGTGCTGTCGGCTTTCGAAGACGGCATCCAGCCCTCGATCAAGAGCGGGCAGACCGTGATCGACCTCGGCACCTCCGAGGTGGGCATGACGCGCGAGTTCGCCCGGCAACTGGCGGAGAAGGGCGCGCTCTGGGTCAATGCGCCGATTGCCCGGACGCGTCAGGCGGCGCAGGACGGCACGCTCAGCGTCATGGTCGGCGCGACGCCGGAGCAGTTTGCCAAGGTCGAGCCGCTGATCCGGCATTTCGCCACCGATGTCACCCTCTGCGGCGACACCGGGGCGGGGCAGGTGACCAAAATCCTCAACAACATGGTGCTGTTCGAGACGGTCAATGCGCTCGCGGAAGCCGTGGCGGTCGCCAAGCACAGTGGGGTCGAGCCAAGACTCCTGTTGGAGACGCTGTCGAAGGGCTCGGCCGACAGTTTTGCGCTGCGCAACCACGGCATGAAGGCGATCATCGCCAAGGAGTTTCCGTTGCGGGCCTTCTCGACCGCATATGCGATGAAGGACCTGAGCTATGCCCTGGCGCTCGGTGACGCGGCTGGCCTGAACCTTCGCGGCGCGGCCTTGATGCGCACGATCTTCCAGGAGACGATCGACAGGGACTTGGGCGATGCGTACTTTCCGGTGATTGCAAAGCTAATCGACCCTTCCGGATTCCCCCAATAGGAGACTGCATGGCTTGGCCCGGTGTCGCCGCCGTCGTGATGCGGGCGCGCGTCCCGTGCGTCGAGCGAGGCAATAGGCTGCTCACTGCTTCTGCAGGAGCTTCAGCCGGCAGCGCAACGCTTCGCGGATGTGCGCGCGTGCGAGGTTTTCGGCCTTGTCGCCGTCGCGTGCCGCGATGGCGTCGATGATGGCCCGATGTTCGCCGTGGCTGGTCGTCGGTCGTCCCGTCACCGTGAAGGTCGTCGGTCCCAGCAGCGCGATCCAGTCCTGCAATTCGCGGGACGCGTTGTCGAGATAGCGGTTGCGCGCAGCACGGCAGATGGCCCCGTGGAAGGCGCGGTTGAGCCTTGCCATCTCGGCCGGATCGGTCTCGGACGCTTCGGTAAATGCCTGCTCGATATCCCTGAGCGCGTCGACCTCAGGTGCCGAGGCGTGCTCGGCGGCAAGGCGCGCGGCGGCGCCTTCCATGATCTCGCGCATGGCATAGAGCTCGAGCACCTCGGAAATGTCGAGGTTGCGCACGATCAGCCCGCGGCCGCCGGCGGGCTCGACGAAGCCGCGCGCCGCAAGCCGGCCAAGCGCTTCCCGCACCGGTGTGCGGCTGACCTTCAGCCGCTGCGCAACCTCTTCCTCGCGCAGGCGATCGCCCGCGCGGTAGCTGCCGGCCTGAAGCGCCTCGCACAGCGAGCGGAACACGGCTTCGCCCAGCGCGAGGCCGGCGCCGCGCGCGATCGATCCGCCTGCCTTTGCCGGGCGTCTGGCCATGCATCCTCGCGGGTTGCCGAGCGCATCCTGCCCATGCGCAGATGCCGCTTGCGCCGCATATGTATATCTTTGTATACAAAAGTACGCAATAGTGGACCGGCTTGACCGAAGTCGCCGCCGGGCAGAATGTCTCCAACTTCGTCGTATCGGACGGACGGAATGGGCAGCAAATACGACGTGCTGGTGATCGGCGGCGGCAATGCGGCGCTGTGCGCTGCGATCGCCGCGCGGCGCGGCGGCGCCTCCGTCCTCGTGCTCGAAGGCGCGCCAAAGTTCTATCGCGGCGGCAACACGCGCCACACCCGCAACATGCGCTGCGCCCACGATGCCGCGACCGCGATCCTGACCGGCCCGTACACCGAGGAAGAGTTCTGGAAGGATCTGCTGCTCGTTACCGGCGGGCAGACCGACGAGGAGCTCGCCCGCCACATGATCCGCGAGTCCAAGGACATCCTGAACTGGATCGTGGAGCAGGGTGTTCGCTGGCAGCCCTCGCTGGGCGGCACGCTGAGCCTCGGCCGCACCAACTCCTTCTTCCTCGGCGGCGGCCGCGCAATGTTGAATGCGCTGTATCTCACCGCCGAACGGCTCGGCGTCGAGGTCGCATACGATGCTGAGGTCACTGACCTCGTGATCGAGGACGGCATGTTCCTGGCCGCCCGCGTCAAGCGGCCGATCAATGGCGAGACCGAGATCCGTGCCACCTCGCTCGTTGCGGCCGCCGGCGGGTTCGAGGCCAATATCGAGTGGCTGAAGGAGCATTGGGGCGAAGCCGCCGACAACTTCCTGATCCGCGGCACGCCCTATAATCGCGGCTCGATCCTGAAGATGTTGCTCGGCAAGGGTGTGCAGGAGGTTGGCGATCCCACCCAGTGCCATGCCGTCGCGATCGATGCCCGCGCGCCGAAATTCGACGGCGGCATCATCACGCGCCACGACTCCGTCGTGTTCGGCATCGTCGTCAACAAGCACGCACAGCGCTTCTACGACGAGGGCGAGGACATCTGGCCGAAGCGCTACGCGATATGGGGCCGGCTGGTGGCGGCGCAGCCCGATCAGATCGCCTACATCATCTTCGACTCGACCGTCGTCACCTCGTTCATGCCGACGCTGTTCCCGCCGATCGCGGGACGGACGGTCACCGAGCTCGCTGGCAAGCTGACGCTCGATCCGGCAGCGCTGGAGAAGACCATCGCCGAATTCAACGCCGCGGTGCGGCCCGGTACGTTCGACCACACCATCCTGGACGACTGCCGCACCGAGGGCATCACGCCGCCCAAGACGCACTGGGCGCGGCGGATCGAGACGCCGCCCTATCTCGCCTATCCGGTGCGGCCCGGAATCACCTTCACCTATCTCGGCACGCGCGTGAACAAGGAGGCGCGCATGCTGATGAAGGGCGGCAAGCCATCGGCCAACATGTTCGCGGCCGGCGAGATCATGGCCGGCAACGTGCTCGGCAAGGGCTATGCCGCCGGCATCGGCATGACCATCGGCAGCGTGTTCGGGCGGATCGCAGGACGGGAAGCGGCGAAACATGCACGGAACTAGGATTCTCGACGAAGCCGACCGTCTGATGACGGTCTGCAATTCCTGCCGCTACTGCGAGGGGCTGTGCGCGGTATTTCCCGCCATGGAGATGCGCCGCGCCTTCTCCGACGGCGATCTCAACTATCTCGCCAACCTCTGTCATGCCTGCGGCGCCTGCTACGTCGACTGCCAGTTCTCGCCGCCGCACGAATTCAACGTCAACGTCCCGAAGACGCTGGCGGTCGCGCGCGCCGAGTCCTATGCGGCCTATGCCTGGCCGCGGGCGCTCTCCGGCACCTTTGCGCGCAACGGTCTCGTGATCAGCGTCATCGCCGCGCTCAGCATGGCGGCTTTCATCCTCGGTTTTGCTGCGCTGAACGACCGCGGCGTGCTGTTTGGCGTGCATACCGGGCCGGGCGCGTTCTACAGGCTGATGCCGCACAATGCGATGGCCGCGCTGTTCGGCGCCGCATTCCTCTATGCCATCCTTGCGCTGGTGATGAGCGTGCGCGCGTTCTGGCGCGACATCGGCGAACCCATTGGCGGCCGTGCCGATGGTGGTTCGATCTTCCAGGCGATCCGCGATGCCGGAGAGCTGCGCTATCTCCATGGTGGCGGCGTCGGCTGCTACAATGAGGACGACCGGCCGACCGATCGGCGCAAGCTCTATCATCACCTCACCTTCTACGGCTTCCTTCTGTGCTTTGCCGCGACCTCGGTCGCCACGCTCTACCATTACCTGCTGGGACGCGAGGCGCCGTATCCGCTGTGGGACCTGCCGGTCCTGCTCGGCACGCTTGGCGGCATCGGACTGATCGCCGGACCAGTCGGGCTGTTCGTCGCGAAGAAGCAGCGCGCTCCCGAGCTGCTCGACGAGCAGCGCTACGGCATGGATGTCGGCTTCATCGCCATGCTGTTCCTGACCGGCGCTACCGGCATGGCACTTTTGATCCTGCGGGAGACGGCCGCGATGGGGCCGCTGCTCGCGCTGCATCTCGGCGCGGTGTTCGCGCTGTTCATCACCATGCCCTACGGCAAGTTCGTGCACGGCATCTACCGCTTCGCGGCGCTGGTGCGCTACGCGCAGGAGCGGCGTGGCGAAGCCGGCTCCTGAGTGACGGCCCGGGGCCTGGCGGCGGCCTGGCCGGCCTACGATGTGCTCCATATGGGGAGCCGAATCGCAGTGATATCGTATATGTCTTTGGGCCTGCTCGCGCAGAGAGCGATCGATCGAGGAGCCCGTGTTCATGTACATGTTTCTGCCTTTTCTGCTGGCGCTGGCAAGCTGCGCCTGCCTCTGGCGTTCGCGCGCGGGATTGGCCTATTTGCTCTGGAGCGCAACGGGCGTCGTCACGGTCGCATGGTTCTTCCACCACGCGACGGATTCGCTGAACTTTTCCTTCTGACGGCGTAGAGATGGGCACTACGAAAATGAGCAAGCAACGACCCCCCGGCGCGATATTGAATATGCTCGGGGTGCTTGGGATCTCGTTCGTTCTGACGGTCGCATTCTACTATCAACTTGCGCTCGGCGAGTTGCCCTGTCCGCTTTGCCTGCTGCAACGGGCCGGGTTCATCGCGATCGGCGTTGGGTTCCTGTTCAACGTGCGCATCGGTGAGCGTGCGTCGCACTACGCGATGATTCTCGTGGGCAGCCTCGTCACCGGCTTCATTTCGATCCGGCAAGTGTCGCTGCATCTCGCGCCGGGCGATCGTGGATACGGCTCGACGCTGTTTGGGCTGCACTTCTACACGTGGGCGCTCATCGCGGCGGTCGGCGTCGTGGGCTATGTCGCGCTTCTCTTCGTCGTGAAGGACGTGGCTGGCAAGCGGGACGACGCCGGGGATGCGCCCATGAACGGACTGGCATCGAACGCGGTATTCGCGATCTTCGCGTTGTTGATTGCCGCAAATCTCGCATCCACCGTGCTGGAATGTGGAGCGGGTCAGTGCGACGATAACCCGGTTCGCTATCTACTGCTGAAGTGACCGGGGTCAGCCTCGTCGCAAATGCCGCAAATCCGGAACTGGTGCGGCATTCGCGCGCCGGTGTCTCGAATTCTGCGTACACCGTTTAGTTGAATGAAAGAAATTCGGCCGGCGGCGGCTAGACCAGCACGGGCGTGCGCACGCGGCCGGCGTCACCGAACACGCGCAGGTAACGCTCGATCTCCGAGGGCATGCCGGTCGCCTTCTCCGGATTGTCGGAGAGCTTCACCGCCGGTCGCCCATCGACCGACGACACCTTGCAGACCAGCGAGATCGGATCGAGGTTGAAGGAGCCGTCCGGCCCGCAGCCGACGAAATCGTTGGTGAGGTTGGTGCCCCAGCCGAACGATAGCCGCACACGGCCGGCGAAATGGTGATAGGTGTCCTCGATCGAGCCGACGTCCATGGCGTCGGAGAAGACGAGCAGCTTGTCCCTGGGATTGCGGCCCTTCGTCTCCCACCATTTGATGATCTCTTCGCCGGCCTGGATCGGCGGCGCGCTGTCGGGGCGGAAGCCGGTCCAGTCGGCGACCCATTCCGGCGCGTCGCGCAGGAAAGCCTTGGTGCCGAAGGCGTCGGGGAGCGCGATCAGGAGATTGCCGCCATAGGTCTGGCGCCACTGGTCGAGGATGCGATAGGGCGCCCAGCGCAGTTCTTCGTCGTCCTTGGCGAGCGCGGCCGCGACCATCGGCAGTTCGTGCGCGTTGGTACCGATCGCTTCGAGGTCGTTGTCCATGGCGAGCAGGACGTTGGACGTGCCGATGAAGGATTGTCCGAGCCCTTCCTTCACCGCCTCGACGCACCAGCGTTGCCAGAGGAAGCCGTGGCGGCGGCGCGTGCCGAAGTCGGACAGCCGCAGATTCTCGAGCTTGCGCAGCCGCTCGACCTTGGTCCAGAGCTTGGCCTTGGCGCGGGCGTAGAGCACGTCGAGCTCGAACCGGCCGCGGCCCTTCATCGCCGCGCGCGAGCGCAGTTCGTTGAGGATGGCGAGCGCCGGAATCTCCCACATCGTGGTGTGGGTCCATGGCCCGTGGAAATGCAGCTCGTACTGGCCCTGGACCTTGCGCAGCTCGTATTCGGGCAGGCGGAATTCGGCGAGCCAGCGGATGAAATCGGCCGAGAACATGTGGGTCTTGCCGTAGAAGGTGTTACCGGCAAGCCAGATCAGCTCCTTCTTGGTGAAGCGGATGGTGCGGGCATGGTCGAGCTGGGCGCGCAGCTCGCCCTCGTCGATGATCTCGGCGAGCCGCACATGGCGCGAGCGGTTGATGACCGAGAAAGTCACCTTCTGACTCGGATAGGATTCCCGAATCATTTGCAACATCAATAACTTGTAGAAGTCGGTATCGAGCAGGCTGCGGATGATGGGATCCAGCCGCCAGCTGTGATTGTAGGTCCGGCTCGCAATATCGGTCACTGTCATGGCCGAATTCTAGCGTGCCAGCCTTGGCGCAACCAGTGGGTTTGGCGAGGGGCTGGCCACCGCCCGGCAGCCGGCGAGGGGGCGGCCACGAGGCGAGCACAGCTGTGCGGTCACCACCAACGCGATGGCTACATCGCGTCGAACTGCCCGGTGAGCGTGACGCGCGGACCGTGCGTGTAGCGGTCCGGCGTGAAACCGGAGTTGGAGGAGCCGGTCTCGTTGAAGACGTTGATGAGCGCATCGAGCCGATAGCTCGCGCCAAGCTTCAGGTTCTGCGTCAGCCAATAGGACACGCCAACTTGGATGTCGGCGCTCAGCGCGCCGGCAAACAGCCGATCGCTGCCCGTCACGAGCTGGTCTATGACGGTGGAGCCGGCAGGGGAGGTAAGGCACTCACATTCCTCACAGTGTTCTGCAACGTCTGACGGCCGAACAGCAAGGCGACGTCACCGTTATAGTCGAACGCCCATTTGCCGGCGAATGGGACCGAGCCTTCCACGCCGATGAGAGGACCTGCGCCCAGGAAGCTCGCGCGGCTATCGGTAGCCGAGCTCGTGGCGGCGGAGACGCCGCCGAGCGTGCCGTTCTGGACGTTCGAGTCCGAACTTCGGGCGACGAATTCGGCAACGCGAACACCGCCCTTGAGCTGAAGCGCACCCGGCCCGATGCCGGCAACGTCGCGTCCGACCGCAAGATCCGTGAGCCAGCGAGTTTCCTTGTGAGCGGCCCCAAAGGTGTGCGTTCCTGTCAGCGGGCCCGTGCTGATGTCGATCGTTCGCGTGCCGCTGGTTTCGCCGCCTTCGCCGTAACGGAATTGGCCGCTGATGTGCCAGGGGGCGCCGGCGAAGCGATGGTCGAATCCGATGGCCGATTCCCAGCCGACCTTGGGCGTCAGATCGAATGCACCGGTGAAATTACCACTGCTGTAGTTGCTGAATACTGGATCGCCGCCGCTCCAGATTGCGCCGCCTTCGATCCAGGCCTTGAACAGTGCCGGACCGGCCAGCGGCGGCGCCTTGACCGGGAAGTCCGCGGCATAGGACTGCAACGGATTCCTGGCCTGTCGCGAAGCCGCCGATACGGCCAGGAACGTGCCGTTCTCTTGCTCCGGTCGGGCGGAGGTTTTGGCTGCTTCGACCGCGGCGTGCGGTGATTTCAGCCGCATATTCTCTTGGTGCAATCGCTGGTTCTCGCGCAATGCGGCGTTTTCCTTGCGGATGGCAGCATTCTGTCGTTCCAGCAATTCGAGGCGCGCATTGACGTCTTCGAGCTCGCCGGCAGCGGCGTTGGCTGCCGTCAATGTCGCAGTCGCGCCGAGCAAGAGCGCAAGAGTCTTTTTCATTGTATTCACCTCGTCCGACCAGTTGCGCGACCGTGACGCGGAATCGCGGACGGCGCATCAACCGTTCGGTTGAACTTGGCCGGCTACCGCGCTTGCTAAGTCATTTCCGGACCCTGGTGTGGCCGATCGGACGCAGCCGGTGCGTTCAGCCGCCCGCGGCCGTCGCCGCCACGTTTTCGAGCTGGGTCCTGATCCAGCGGTGGGCCGGGTCCTTCTGATAGCGCTGGTGCCAGACCATGAACATCGGCAGTTCGGCCAGCGTGCGCGTGCGCGCCGCCAGCGGAATCGGCGTTTGGGCGAAACCGCGCATCACGCCGGAGGCGAGCAGCCTCGGCATGCTCGCGAGCATCTGCGAGCCGTGCAGGAAGGACGGCACGCCGGAAAAGCTCGGTACGGAAATCGCGATATCGCGGTGAAGACCGTTCGCCGCCAGCCGGCGGTCGAAATCGAGCCGCTCATTGTCGGTATAGACCACGGTGATGTGGCGGGCCGCGAGATAGGCGGCGCGGCTCCCCGGCGCGGCGCGCGCCTTGGGATCGTGGTAGCAGACGTAGTGATCGCTGAGCAGGCGCTTCTGCACGATGTCGGCGCCGGACGGCGGCAGCGGCGTGATCAGGAGGTCGCAGCGGTTCTCGCGCAGCGTTGCAGGCGAGGGCGACTGCGAGGGAATCACGCGCAGGTTCAGGCTCTTCACCTGTGCCGCGACATGTCCGAAGAATCGCGGCAGCAGCAGATCGCGCTGGAAATCGTTGGCGGCGATCGTCAGCGAGAGCTGCGCGCGCGCCGGCTCGAAGGTGATGCCGCCGGCAAAGCTTCGCATTTCGTCGATCAACGCGCGCGCCTTTGCGGCCAGCGCCTGGGCGTGGGCGGTCGCGACGATGCCGCGCCCGGATTTGGCGAACAGCGGATCGCCGGCGATCCGCCGCAGCTTGTTGAGCCCGTGGCTGACTGCCGATTGGGTCAGGCCGAGCCGCGTCGCGGCCGCCGTCACCGAGCCTTCCTCCAGTACGGCGAGGAACAGTTCGAGCGCGTGGCCGTCGAGCGCCAAATGATCGATTTCTTTCATGGAATTGATTATAATCGATCTATTTATCTTGAGAATAGGCGGGGCCATGATCTCCCGATAAGCCGCGCCCGGACCCGGGCGCCAGAGGGAGAGACAACGCCGATGAACGCCCAGGCGCCAATTGCTGCCTTGCAGGATCCCCGCCTCAACCGCGCCGAGCCATTCGCGCCGCCGCTTCGCGATGGGGGCTTCTTTCAGCGCGATCGCTCCATCCATCCGCCGGCGCATGCGCCCGGCTACAAATCCTCGGTGCTGCGCTCGCCGCGCCAGGCGCTCTTGTCGCTGGAGAACTCGATCTCGGAAATCACCGGGCCGGTGTTCGGGCACAATGATCTCGGCCCGCTCGACAACGATTTGATCCGCAACTACGCCAAGGACGGCGATCCCGTCGGCGAGCGCATCATCGTCCACGGCCGCGTGCTGGACGAGACCGGCCGCGGCGTGCCGAACACGCTGGTCGAGTTCTGGCAGGCCAATGCCGGTGGCCGCTACCGGCACAAGAAGGACACCTATCTCGCGCCGATCGATCCGAATTTCGGCGGTTGCGGCCGTGCGCTCACCGACGACACCGGCTACTATTACTTCCGCACGGTGAAGCCCGGGCCCTATCCCTGGCGCAACTACGTCAATAGCTGGCGGCCCGCCCACATCCACTTCTCGGTGTTCGGCTCGGGCTTTGCACAGCGGCTGATCACGCAGATGTATTTCGAGGGCGATCCGCTGATCCCGGTCTGCCCGATCCTGACGACAATTCCGGACAAGGACGCGCTCGACCGCCTGGTCGCGCCGCTCGATCTCAACGCCTCTACGCCGTTCGATTCGCTCGCCTACCGCTTCGATATCGTCTTGCGCGGGGCGCGTTCCACCTATTTCGAAAACCGCACCGCAGGAAACTGAGCCAAATGCCGCAGCCGCTCAACTACCTCAAGGAAACCGCCTCCCAGACCGCCGGGCCTTACGTCCATATCGGCCTCATCCCGGCGATGGCCGGCTTCGACATCTTCGAGAAGAACTTTTCCAACGTCCTGGTGACGCCGAGCACGCAAGGCGAGCGCGTCACGCTCGAAGGCCGCGTGCTCGACGGCACCGGCTCACCGCTGCGCGACGTGCTGCTGGAGATCTGGCAGGCCAACGCGGCCGGTCGCTACAACCATCCGGCCGATCGCTCCACCGGCGCCCTGGAGGAGGATTTTCGCGGCTGGGGCCGCGCGGGATCGGATTTCGACAGCGGTCTCGTCACCTTCGAGACCATCAAGCCCGGCGCCATCACCGACAAGATGGGGCGCAAATGCGCGCCGCACGTCAATGTCTGGATCGTCGCTCGCGGCATCAATATCGGGCTGAACACGCGGCTCTATTTTTCGGATGAGGAAGCGGCCAACGCCGCCGATCCTGTGCTCAACCTGGTCGAGCCGCCGGTCCGTCGGTCGACGCTGATCGCAAGACGCAGCGAGCGCGGCGGCAAAGTCGTGTATTCCTTCACGATCAATCTGCAGGGACCGGAGGAGACGGTGTTCTTCGACGTCTGACGATCCGACGGCCGTCCCGCGGGATCATTCCACCCGGTCGCCGCGATTGATGATTCCGCGCGCGAGGAATTGCGGCGGCTGGCGCAGCTCGCGCGATCCCGGCCGCTCCGCCGGATCGCGCCCCACTTTGGGTTTCAATTCTGCCAAATCGATGAAGACGTCCGCCTGCCGGCGCAGTTCGTCGGCGACCATGGGCGGCTGCGTGGAGAGGGTGGACACGACCGTCACGCGGACGCCGTGGCGTTGCAGGGCTTCCACCAGGGAGCGAAAATCCCCATCGCCCGAGAACAGCACGATCTGATCGACCTGTCCGGCGAGCTCCATCGCATTCACGGCGAGGTCCACATCCATGCTGCCCTTCACCTTGCGGCGGCCGGTGGTGGCGTCGACGAACTCCTTGGTGAGCTTTTTGACGACGGTGTACCCGTTATAGTCGAGCCAATCGATCAGCGGGCGGATGGACGAGTATTCCTGATCCTCGATCACGGTGGTGTAGTAGAAGGCCCGCAGCAGCCTGCCTCGGCCCTGAAATTCGCCGAGCAGACGCCTGTAATCGATATCGAAGCCGAGCGCCTTGGAGGTGGCATAGAGATTGGAGCCATCGATAAAGAGTGCGATCTTCTCAATCGAAGACATTCTGCACAAATCCCCAGTTCCGCATAAAAGCCGGCGGGTTCGGCCACCAGGGCTCGGTGTGTCGGCCGCGACAACACAGGACGCCGATGGCTTGCTGAAAAAGCGGCGCAGACGACCGGACAGGGGGTGGCCGTCTTGCGCCAAGGTCAGGGAGGTAGATGCCACCAGCGCCAGGGCGCCGAATGCAGCCACGCTAAGGCGTGCGCATTCCCTGCTCAATTGTACGGAGGTTAAGGGTCTCTATCCAAAGGATAGGACGCTATATACGAAGGTAAGTGGCCGCGCCGGCAACAAAGGCCGTTGTGGTTCGCAGCAGGCCCCCAACCAAAGTCTATCCGTGCGAAGCCCGCTGGTCCGGAACCAAACCCGCTCCGAATGATTCCCTCGGCATGTCCATCGGAGAGGTATGTCATGAGCAGGTTGCAAGAGCGCGAAACCGTCCCTGACGTCTACAACCTATTTCTCGCCGCCGTACTCTTCATATCGCCGTGGCTGTTCAAGCTGACGATCAGCCAGGGCAGGATCGATATCTGGGTGACGAGCGCAATCATCGGTATCCTCTCGCTGGCTGCCATCATCGCCTATCGCGACTGGGAGGAGTGGATCAACGTGTTGATGGGCGTTTGGCTCATCGTGTCGCCCTGGCTCCTTGGATTTGCGCACACACGCGCGATGCACCTCAGCATCGGCTTTGGTGTCGTCATCGTGCTGCTGGCGTTGCTCGACCTCTTTCTCCACTATGAAAAATCGCATCCCGACGAAATGGAATCCCGGGAAGGGAGAGCGCATCAGTAGTGGACGGTGCGCCTGGTCTTTCGCCCGAGGCGTCAGCCCTCATTGCCATGCAACTGCGCGCGAAAGGCACGCGGGGATAGCCCGGTGGCGGCGGCATAGACGCGGCTGAAATAGGCGGGATCCTCGAAGCCCAGCGTATACGCGATCGTCGAGATCGGCAGATTGGTGTAGACGAGGTTGCGCCGCGCCTCGCGGATCAGCCGGTTGAGGATCAGGTGAGAGGCGGTATCGCCGGTTGCAGCCCGCGTCACGCGGTTGAGATGCGTCGGCGTGATCGCCAGTTCCCGCGCATAGTCCGCGACGCTCCAGCGCTCCAGATGGTGCTGCTCGAGCAGCGTCTCGAAGCGGCGGAACAGGCCGGATTCGGCCGTTCCATTGCCACCGCTCTCGCTCGTCAGCGCGCGCGCCACGAGCCCGATCATGGCCGCCGACAGCGCGCGGAGCACATGGGCCCGGCCGAAATTGCGCGCGGCGTGCTCGGCAAAGATCTGCTTCATCGTGGCGCGAATCTGCGGCGTGCCGCGGACCACGGCCGATCGCGACAGCGCGCCGCGCAGGCCTTCCGAGGCGAGCAGCGCCTCGTCCAGGATTTCCGCGGCAATGGTCAGCACCCAGCCTTGCGTGCCCGGCAGGAAGCGGAAGCCGTGGACGTGGCCGACCGGCACGTTGACGATCTGCATCGGCCTCAGCGCCACCACGCGCCCGTCGAGCGTCGTCTCGCCGCCGCCGCGTTCGATCAGCAGCACCTGGTGCAGCCGGGCATGCCGGTGCACGGCCAGTGTCCAGTCATGCAGCACCGAGCGCGACGCGATCGTCTCGCAATGCACGACGTCGGGCAGATCGCCGGACTCGCCGAAGAGGTTGTACACCCGGATGGCCGGGGCAGGGGCTGCGGTTCTCATGTTCGAATAGTACAAGACAAAGGCCAATCCCTCCATTCGTTTGCAGCCTGGAATCTGCAAAATATGTGCAGACGGGAGGACGGAAAAATGAAAGTTCAGGTCTGCATCATCGGCGGTGGCCCGTCCGGGTTGCTGTTGTCGCAGCTTCTGCACCTGAAGGGCATCGACACGGTCGTGCTGGAGAAATACAGCCGCGAGCACGTGCTCGCCCGCATCCGCGCCGGTGTGCTCGAGCACGGCTTTGCCAAGCTGATGCGCGAGGCGCAATGCGGCGAACGGATGGACCGCGAGGGCGAGATCCACGAAGGTTTCGAGATCGCCCATGACGGCGTGCTCTCCCGGATCGATCTGCACAAGCATTCCGGCGGCAATTCCGTCCTGGTCTACGGCCAGACCGAGCTGACGCGCGACCTCTACGAGGCGCGCGACCGGCACCGCGGCAAGGTCGTGCACAATGCCGAGGACGTGACGCCGCATGACCTCACCTCGGACAAGCCGTTCGTGACGTATCGTTTGAACGGGGAAACTATCCGGGTCGATTGTGACTACATCGTCGGCGCCGACGGCTTTCACGGCGTCAGTCGCAGATCGATCCCGAAGGACGTGCTGCGCGAATATGAGAAGGTCTATCCGTTCGGCTGGCTGGGAGTGCTGTCACGCACGAAGCCGGTCTCGCCGGAGCTGATCTACGTGAAGCACGAACGCGGCTTCGCGCTGTGCTCGATGCGCTCGCAGGTCCTGAGCCGCTACTACGTCCAGGTACCGCTCACCGACAAGGTGGAGGGCTGGTCCGACGACGCGTTCTGGGCAGAGCTGAAGCGGCGTCTGCCGGACGAGGTCGCTGGCCGACTGATCACAGGACCGTCGATCGAGAAGAGCATCGCGCCCTTGCGCAGCTATGTCGCCGAGCCGATGAGCTATGGTCGCCTGTTTCTCGCCGGCGATGCCGCCCATATCGTGCCGCCGACGGGCGCGCGTGGGCTCAACAGCGCCGCCTCCGACATCTACTATCTCTATCACGGCCTGCTCGCGCACTATCAGAACGGCGATGATTCCGGCCTCGAGGGCTACTCGGCGAAGGCGCTGGCGCGGATATGGAAGGCGCAGCGCTTCTCCTGGTGGATGACGATGATGCTGCATCGCTTCCCCGACCGTTCCGAGTATGAAGACAGGCTGCAGCAGACGGAGCTGGAATATCTGTTCTCGTCCGACACGGCGCAGCACCTGCTCGCGGAGAATTATGTGGGGTTGCCGTTTTAGGCGGGGGCGAGCTGGTAGGAACGGTGTTCGTTCACCCTCCCCCTCCAGGGGAGGGTGAACGAGGCCGCTACTTCCCTTCCAGCGTACTGCCAGGCCCTTCTTGGGGGTGGATGGCTCAGCACGTTACGTGAAAGAGACCAATCTTCCTGGCGTGCGAGTGGTTGAACGTATGAATTGCCTTGGGGGTCGGTTCGAGCAGGACTGCGCACCCCTTCTTCGCAAAATACGCCTCCGCTTCCGGCGATAGATGCACATTGCCCATCTGGCCCGACCCTAGAATGAGCTGCTCGCATCCGTCCTCAAAGACGAATTTCGCCTCGTCCTTCGAGAGGACGTGCGAGGTGCCGTAGTACTTCTTCGATAGATTTTTCTTCCGCTTTGCCACTTCGCCAGACAGGCGAATGATCACGTCGTGTTCATAGGTCTTTCCGTCAATCGTGATCGTGCCGAACGTCGTGCCTTCGATCTCCATGGCCTGACCTCCTCATGATGTCGGCACAAAGTCTCGCCTCAGCTTCAGTATCGATGTCAGAAGTGCCCCCGATCGCACCTTCTCGAGGTGCCGACCGCCGGGCGCCGAAATCACGGCTGCGCCAATCCGCCGGACTGTGCACAGGCCCGCCGAGACTCCGAAATCGCTTACGGGAGCTCGGATATCAGCTTGGTCCACTCGGCCTCGGTCCAGGCGCGCGAGGTGCTGGTGCGCACATTGCCGAGGGAGCCGAGCGCAAGCGCGAATTTTGTGATGTGGTCGCCGAGCGGTGCTTCGGCAAGGACGAGAATGTCATGTGCGCCGGAGGTGAGATAAATGTCCTTGATCTCGACCCCGACTTTCTTGGCAAGCTCCTTCGCCGCTTCGCTGCGTTTGGGAGCATCCCTGACATTCCGAATTCCCTGGTCGGTCCAGTCGATCGTCAGTATGAATGTCGCCATGTCGATCCTCCCTGGGGTACACATGCGCGGTGGCCTGCCGCGCGCAGCGGGCCAACCTGCTTCATGTTGAAAAATTGAGGGAGCGCAAAAAAGGTTGGCGCTGCTTTCAGACTTCGATGCCTGCCGACGGCCTGCTCGCTGCCCATTCCGGCAACCGGCGACGTCGGCCCGTCCCGTCTCGAAGGGCAGCTCCCTCTACACTACGCCATGTCATGGGCCCGAAAAAGAGGGCTCTCCAGGTTGTGACCGGCAGCGCGCGACTGCCGATCGGCGTGAGGGCCCGCTATTTTCCTTCCAGCGTATTGACCGGCATCCACTCCGGCGCCGGGGGATTCGCGGCGAGCGCTTTGGCGCGGTTCGCGAATAGCGCTGATGGCGGGTCGATCTCTGCTGCCCGCTCGAATGCTTCGACTGCCTTGGCAAAGTTCCGCGCGCGCCAGCACGCCAACCCTTCCGCGTAGGCCGTGGTCACTTTCTTATGCTCGGTGCTCTCGGCCCTCGTCTCCGCCAGCGGCTCGTACACCTTGATCGCTTCGCCGCGGCCCAGCACCCTGATCGCATCGAGCTCGCGCCAGGCGAAGGTCTCACCGGTCTGCGCCATCGTCGTCTCGGAGGCCATGATCGCGGTGCCGTAATATTTGTTTGCGCCTTCGAGCCGCGAGGCGACGTTCACGGTGTCGCTCATGACGGTGTAATTGAAGCGGCGCCTGGAGCCGATATTGCCGACCACGGCTTCGCCGGTGTTCAGCCCGATGCGGTGCGACAGCCCGCGGCCCGCGAATGTGGCGTTGCCGGCGTTGAGCTCGGCGAGCTTCTCGTGGCACTTCAGGGCGGCGCGGACCGCATTGCGCGCGTGGTCGGGATCGTCGACCGGAGCGCCGAACATGGCGACGATGGAGTCGCCGACATATTTGTCGACATAACCGCCATGGCCCTCGATGATGTCGGTCATCGCGGACAAATATTCGTTCATCAAGGCCACCAGCTCGCCTGGCGTCATCTTCTCGGCAATGGAGGAGAAGCCGCTGAGGTCGGAGAAGAACATGGTGACATTGCGCATCTCGCCGCCGAGCGCCGGCATCTTGCCCGAGGCGACCATGGTCTCGATCACCTCCGGCGCGAGGTAGAACGCAAAGCTCTTGCGCAGGAAGCGCTCCTCGCGGTCGGCGATGACGAAGCGGTAGCCGATCATCATCGCGACCGCGGCAAGGCCGGCCAGCGCGGGCTCCGTCAGAGGCAACGCCAAGGCGTGAATGAACAGACCCACGGCCAGCGCAGCATAAACGGCTGTGAGCGCGACGTACGTCGCTAGCGCGCTGGCTGGCGCGAGCATGCAGGCCGCGCAGGCGATGATCGCTGCGAACAGGATCGTGAGCGCGGTCCGCAGCGGAAAGCCGAGCTCCGTCACCGCATCGCGTTCCATCAGATTGCGGACTGCGGTGGCGTGGACGAAGACGCCGGCGATGTCGCTGCGCGGCGCGCTTGCGATGCGTGCCGGAGTGGGCAGGGCGCATCGCGCGGCCGGCGTCCCGTCATGTCCGCCGGAGAGGCGCATCGAGGTCAGCTTGCGGTCTTCGAAATTGAGGATCGTGCCGAGCAGAACCACCTTGCCGTCGAAGGCGCGGCGAAAGAAATCCTGGTCACCTTTCTCGACGCAGGCGCGCAGGTCGGCGAAGGAGAACGTCGGGACCTCGCGGCCCAGCCCCCGGAAATTGAGGGTCAGCGTGTTCGGCTCCGCGCTCGGAATCGCGTAGCCGCCAAGCGTCATCGCACCATCAGGCGCAAACTCAGGCTTCGCGTCCAGTGCGCGTGACGCGAGCTCGACAGCCATCGCCGGGACCGGTCTGCCTTCAACGGCAAAACTCAGCGGCATCCGCCGGATGACGTCGTCGGTGTCGGTGTGGACGTTGAGGGCGCGAATGTTGTTTCGCACCGCCACTTGCTGCGCGCGGTAGGGCACGTCCGGGTGGTGGTTGCTCAGGATCTCGCCGAGCACCAGCTTGCCGGAATCGGAGGCCTGCCGCAGCGCGATCAGGTAATCCCGGTCAAAGCCCTTCATGCGCGCGCCGAGTGGCGCCTCGCCAAACGGGATGTCCGACTGCTCGATCGAGCTGGGAAAGATCACGTCGAAGCCGACCACCTTTGTGCCGCCATCGATGATGCTGGCGAGCACCCGGCCGATCTCGCGCGTCCAGGTCAGTGTCGGCGATCCCTTGAAGGGCGGCGTGTCGTAGGTCTCGCCGTCGATCGCCACGACGACGACCGGCGAGGCGGCGGGATCGCGGCGGTCACCGACGAGCTTGCCGCGCAGCGCCGTGAGGATGTCGAGCGACAGACCCTGCAGGGCGTGAAGCGGAGGGGAGGTGAAGACCGCACCCGAAAGGAGTGCGATCAGGATTGCTGCAACGATGTCCCGCCTGCCGATCCGCCGCATCGCGCCGTCGCGGATCGCTTATTCGAGCCGCAGCAGGCGCCCGACGATCGGCGTCGGCGATGAAGTCGCGCTGGAATCGACCTGGAACGTATAGCGCTTGGCGCCAAGGATGGCGAGATAGGTGCCGCCCGGCGTCAGCGACTTCCCGGCCTTGGAAAAATCATAGAACTTGCCGCCGACCATGATCTCGCTCTTGAGCGGCACGCTGATCGTGGGCTCCTTGCCGTCGGTGCGCTCGATGACCAGCGTGCTGCCGCTCTTGGCCTGGACCATGGGCGAGACGCCGTAGATCGTCGGCAGCTTGGCGGGAGCGCCCTTGGTGTCGGATCGCATGGTGCGGAATGTGGTCGCCGCACTCTGGTTCGCCTGGCGTTCGGAGAGCTGCGCGGCGTTGGTGTCGCAGGGCACCTTGACCCGCTGCACGTCCCCGAGCTGCACCGTGCTCTGCTCGGCGCCGACCAGGACGACGCCTTCGCTGATCGTTTCGCGCAGGCAGGATTTGAGATAGCTGAGCGTGACGCTCGCCTTCGGCCCGAGCTTGATGATCTTGCCGGGGGCCACATAGTCCATGAATGCGATGCCATCGACCTTGCCCTGCACGTCCTCGACGATTGCGGCCGGCGTCTGCGCGACCGCGGGCACCGCGAGGCAAATTACGCCGACAATGGCGCCGATCAGGCTTCTCATGGGCTTTCTCATCCAATTCGACTGTACGCGATAGATCCCGTCTGGTCCGATCGTTAGCAGTGGCCGATGCAGCGAAGTGTGACCAGAATCACTCTTGGTATTGGTGCACGTTATAAGGAACAGGTTCAAACCCCGAGGGGAAGGCCTGGGTCGTGGCGAACCGGTCGGCGGAAAGGCCGGATCAGGCCGGAGAGACCTCGGGCGGTCGGTTTCCGTCCGGGCGGCTCTCGGCCGCTTCTTCCATGACAGGTGAGAGAGTGGCCTCAGATTTCTGGAACGGAGCCGTGCTCTGCCCCGCGGCGATCGCCACGACCTCGTCCCAGCGCGACAGAAAGGCCTCGACGCAGGCCGGGTCGAATTGTCGCCCCTGGTTCTCGACCAGGTAGTTGCGCGCCACCTCGAGCGGCATCGGCTCTTTATATGGCCGCCGCGTCGTCAGGGCGTCGAAGACGTCGGCGACCGCGACCACGCGCGCGGCGATCGGAATCTCGTCTTCCTTCAGGCCGCTCGGATAGCCCGTGCCGTCCCAGCGCTCGTGATGGCCTGCGGCAATTTGCGCGCCGAGCTGGATCAGCTCGCAGGTGGAATCAGCCAGGATGCGCTCGCCGATCGTCGCATGGGTGCGGATCACCGCCATCTCTTCGTCGGTCAGTCGGCCGGGCTTGAGCAGGATATTGTCGGGAATGGCGACCTTGCCGACATCGTGCAGGGGCGCGGCCAGATAGATGTCGCGGCAGAGCCGCGCCGGCAGGCCGAGCTGCTCGGCGATGATACGGCTGTATCTGGCGACCCGCAGCGTGTGCTCCCCGGTATCGTTGTCGCGGTATTCGACCGCGAGCGCGAGCCGGAGGATGATTTCCTCCTCGCGCTCCGCGAGCTTCTGGGTCGCAGCCGCGACTGCATTGGCCAGATCCGCGGCACGATCGTTCTGCTTGCGGACGGCGACGCCGAGCCGGATCAGGTTGCGCAGGCGCACCGTCATCTCGACGCTCTGCGGCTGCTTGGGCAGGAAATCGGTGGCGCCGGCTTCGAGCGCCTCCATCTTGACGTCGTCGGTCTGCCGCGAGGTGATCATCGCGATCGGGATGTCGGCGCAGCCGGGCAGGGTACGGAAGGCGCGGATGAAGCTGATGCCGTCCATATGGGGCATCTCGTAGTCGACCAGCACGAGATCGAAAGCGCGCTCGCGCGCGCAGGCGAGCGCATCGACGGGATCGAGGAAGGTGGTGGCCTCGACCAGCCCCTCAGCCTCGATATGACGTTGCAGGAAGTTGAGGACGGAGCGGCTGTCATCAACCAGAAGCGCTTGAGTCAGCATCGGCGGCCCGGGCTCTCTTCGCTGGCGTCGGCACGAGCCCGAGGCATAACCCGGTGGAATTTAACGCCAAGCAAATGCGCCGGCCGGGCAAGGCTGCCGGGGATATGCACGCTTCGCATGAGATTTCGGCAGGCTATGCACCTTTGCGTGCGGTTGCGCGAAGTCCGCGGGAATGTGACCCGTAGTTGTACGGACCACCCCGTTAGGAGTTTCCTCATTCGATTCGCGTCAAACGTGTATCGGAATTTCAAGCAAAGGCGGGTGCAGCGATGTCGCTCAATCCCACGGAGCCGAAGTGGTCGTTGCGGTTGCCCGCCGACTGCAGCATCGCGGCCATTCGCAGCGTCTATGACCTCATTCGCGAGGCGTTCGGCCGGCAAGATCGGCTCGAAATCGACTGCTCCAGCGTCGACAAGGCCGACGTGACGTCGATCCAGCTCCTGCTGTCGACCGCCAAGACGGGGGCGGCCCAGGGGCGTCCCGTTGTCCTGACCTCGTTTTCCCAGTCTCTGCGCAACACCCTCCGCCGCGCCGGATTCGCCAGCGAGGCGATGATCGATCAGCATTTCCCGCAAAAGAAAGATGGCACCTGATGGCCGCGATTCTGACCGTCGATGATTCCCCCAGCATTCGGCAGATGATCAAGGTCGTGCTCGAGCCGGCCGGTCACAGCGTGATCGAGGCCGGCGATGGTGCGCAAGGCCTCGCTAAGGCGCAGGCCGGCAAGCTCGACCTCGTGATCACCGACCTTAATATGCCTGTCATGAACGGGCTGGAGCTGATCCGGGCGCTCCGCAAGCTGCCGGGCGCCGTCGGCATGCCCATCGTGTTCCTGACCACCGAATCCAACGATGCGGTGAAGCAGGAAGCGAAGAGCGCCGGCGCCACCGGCTGGATCACCAAACCCTTCAAGCCCGAGCAGTTGCTCGCCGTCGTGGCGAAGTTGGTGCGCGCATGAGCGCGATGGACCCGACCGAGGTCTTTCGCCAGGAAGCCAGCGAGCTCTTCGAGGTCCTGGAAGGTGCTCTGCTCGATCTTGGTCAGCGTCCCGACGACCGCGAGCTGGTCGATTCCGCCTTTCGCGCCCTGCACACGATCAAGGGCTCCGGCGCCATGTTCGGCTTCGACAAGGTCGCCTCCTTCACCCACGAGTTCGAGACCGCGTTCGATCGCGTCCGCAAGGGAGAGATCAGGCCGACGCAGGAGCTGATCTCGGTCGCGCTCGCCGCCAAGGACTACATCCGCGCGCTGATCGAGGATCCGCAGTCGACCGATGATATCATCGGTGAAGCAATCCTCGACGACCTCAAGCGTTTCGTGTCGTCCGACCGGCTGGAGGTTCCGGCTGCAGAGGTCGCGGAAGCGCCGCCGCTGGCCCCGGCCGAAAGCAAGCAGGCCGGCTGGCATCTCTATCTGGAATTCGAATCCCACATCCTGCGCAACGGATCGAATCCGCTCGATCTGCTGGAAGATCTCTGCAAGCTCGGCCCCTGCTTCGTCGTGCCGATCACCGACGGCGTGCCGTTTCTCGACGAGATGGACCCGGAAGACTGCTATCTGAAGTGGGACGTCAAGCTACACGCGGCCTGCGACAAGGACGCGATCGACGACGTCTTCATGTTCGTGCAGGACGAGATGAAGCTGACGCTCTCGCCGCTGGAGCATGTCGAAGCGCCCGCCCCAGTGCCGCTGTTCCAGCTCCTCGACGAGGAGCCGATGCCGCCTCCCGTGATGGAGAAGACCGCCCCAGCGGCCGAGGTTGCTGCGGCACCGGTCGTCGACGAACCCGAGCCGAAATCCGAGATCAAGCGTGAGGCGCCGCCGGTGCGCCGCGAGGAAGCCAAGCGCGAAGAGCGCGGCATCGCCACCGTACGTGTCCAGGCCGAGCGCCTCGACGAGCTGATGGACCGCGTCGGCGAGCTCGTGATCGCGCAGGCGCGGTTGACGCAGCTGGCCTCGGCCGGCTCTGATCTCTCGATCAAGTTGATTGCCGAGGAGATCGAGCGCCTCGCCTCCAGCCTGCGCGACACCACGATGGGCGCGCGCATGGTGCCGATCGGCTCGCTGTTCGGCCGCTTCCGCCGCCTCGTGCACGACCTGTCGCGGGATCTGTCGAAGCCGGTCGAGTTCGTCACGTCGGGCGAGGACACCGAGCTCGACAAGACCATGATCGAGTGCCTTGCCGATCCCTTGGTGCACCTGATCCGCAACGCCATCGATCACGGCATCGAGGACACCGCGACCCGTGCCGCCGCCGGCAAGACCGAGCAGGGCCGGATCGAGCTCGCCGCCGTCCATTCCGGCGCGCAGGTGCTGGTCACCGTCAAGGACAATGGCGGCGGCCTCAACACCGCCCGCATCCGCGCCAAGGCGGAAGAGCAGGGCCTGATCGCGGCCGGGGCTGCGCTCACCGACCACGAGATCCACCAGTTCCTGTTCCATCCCGGCTTCTCCACCGCACAGACCATCTCGGCGCTGTCCGGCCGCGGCGTCGGCATGGACGTGGTCAAGCGCACCATCGAGAACATGCGCGGCTCGATCGATCTGTCGACCAGGCCGGGCCAGGGCACCACCGTAACGCTGCGCCTGCCGCTGACGCTCGCGATCATCGAGGGCCTCCTGATCCGCGTCGGCGAAGGCCGCTACATCATTCCGCTGTCGGCGGTGGAGGAATGCGTCGAGCTGACGGCCGAGGACGAACGGTCGCGCGGCCGCAACTTCCTCAACGTGCGCGGCAACCTCGTGCCGTTCCTGCGCCTGCGTGAGCTCATGACCGCATCCGGCACGCCGGACCAGCACCAGAAGACGATCATCATCTCGACCGGCGAGACCCGCGTCGGGCTGGTCGCCGACCAGATCATCGGCAACCACCAGACCGTGATCAAGTCGCTCTCCAAGCTGCATTCGGACGTCACGATCTTCTCCGGCGCGACCATCCTGGGCGATGGCACGGCGGCGCTGATCCTCGATGTCGCGCAGCTCGTTGCGCTGGCGCAGTCGAAGGTCGAAAAGCAGCACATCAGCGAGGCGGCGTGATGAACCTGGGGCAGGCCGGCGAGCATCAGGCCGACGCGATGCAGGTCGTGATGATCGGTCTCGGCGAGGAGAAGTTCGCGCTCGACGCGGGCCTCGTGCGCGAGATCATCGATCCCGTGCCGGTCACCAAGGTCGCCGGTGCACGGTCGTTCGTTCCGAGCGTGATCAACGTGCGTGGCAACGTCATTCCGCTGGCGGACCTGCGCATCCGCTTCGGCATGCCGCAGACCGACACCTCCGCCGATACGCGCATCGTCGTCATCGAGATCCAGATCGACAACGAGCCGGTTCTGGTCGGCGTGACCGCCGACAAGGTCTACGAGGTCACGGAAATCTCGCAGACCGACGTGCAGCAGACGCCGCGTGTCGGGATGCACTGGAAGCCGGAGTTCATCCGCTTCATCACCAAATGGCGTGAAGAGTTCGTCATCGTTCCCAACATGGAACGCATTCTGAATTGAGATGGTCCCACGGGCGGGACTTGAGGTTTTTGGGGGGGCTGGAAATGAGGTTTACGGTCAAGGCAAAGCTGGCCAGCGCATTCGGCCTGGTCATCATCCTGTCCATGGTCGCCGGTGGCGTCGCCTACATGAAGCTCGGCGACATGATGGCGACCGCAGACAGCATGGTCCTGCGCGCCAAGCGCATGGAAAAGGCCACCCAGATCGAGAAGGATATCCTGCTTCAGCTCCGGGCAGAGAAGAATGCCATTCTCGGAACCGAAGCCGATGCCGAACAGTTTGCCGCCGACGCTGCCAAGCGTCGCGAGCAGGCGATGAAGACCCGGGATGAGGTCTACGCTCTGGCGAGCGAAGCCGGCAAGAAGCTGCTCGACACCTTCGCCGGCGCCTACGCCAAGATGAATGCGTACCAGGAGGAAACGATCCGCCTGGCGAAGACCGACAAGGCGAAAGCGACCGAGCGCTCGATGAACGAGGGCCGCAAGGTCGTCGCGGACGCCTTGGAGTCGATGGGCGCATATGTTGAAAACACCAAGAAGCAGATGGCCGATCAGGCCTTCCAGTCGAAGGAAGAGGGGCACCAGGCGCAGTTGATGCTGATGACGCTGCTGGGCGTGTCGCTGATGGTCGCGATCGGTGCGGCGCTGTGGATTTCGATCTCGATCAGCCGTTCACTCGGTCGCGCGGTCGGTCTTGCCGGCGCGGTGGCGAACGGGGATCTCAGCCAGACCATCCCTTCCGCCAGCAACGATGAGATCGGCGACCTCGTCAGGTCGCTGAACGTGATGGTCGAAAAACTCCGGCAGATCGTTGCGGAGGCCCTCACGGCTGCACAGAACGTCTCCGCCGGCAGCCAGGAACTCTCGGCGAGCGCCGAGCAGCTCTCGCAAGGCGCGACCGAGCAGGCTTCGTCTGCGGAAGAGGCTTCTTCTTCCATGGAAGAGATGGCCTCGAACGTGAAGCAGAACGCCGACAACGCCAACCAGACCGAGAAGATCGCGGCGCAATCGGCCAGGGATGCCGAAGCCAGCGGCGCCGCCGTGGGGCGCGCCGTCGAGGCGATGCAGACCATCGCCGAAAAGATCACGATCGTGCAGGAGATCGCGCGCCAGACCGACCTGCTCGCGCTCAACGCGGCGGTCGAGGCCGCGCGCGCCGGCGAGCACGGCAAGGGCTTTGCGGTGGTCGCTTCCGAGGTGCGCAAGCTCGCCGAGCGCAGCCAGGCTGCCGCCGCCGAGATCGGCACGCTTTCGACGGAAACCGTGAAGGTCGCCCGCGAAGCCGGCGGCATGCTGTCCCAGCTCGTGCCCGACATCAAGAAGACCGCCGAACTGGTGCAGGAGATCACGGCGGCCTGCCGCGAGCAGGACGTCGGCTCGGCCCAGATCAATCAGGCGATCCAGCAGCTCGACAAGGTCGGCCAGCAGAACGCCAGCGCGTCCGAGCAGGTGTCGTCGACCTCCGAGGAACTGGCCTCGCAGGCCGAGCAGCTCCAGTCGACCATTTCGTTCTTCCGGATCGATCACGCTACGCGCAAGGACGTTGCCCCAGCCGCGCCGATCGACCGTGCCGTCGGCCAGCTCCGCGCCAAGGCAGCGCACATGGCGGCGGCCGATCGCGGCAAGAAGAAGCCTGCGCCCGCGCGCCAGCCGGCACGGGCACTGAAGGTCGCCGGTGGCGGCGGCTTCGCCTTCGACATGGACGATCGCGAGGACGATCGCGACGCCGAGTTTCAACGCTGACCAACCGGTCCGGCCTCGTGCCGGACCGCGCTCATTCGCAAACCCTGGGACCTTTGGACTGAATCATGGCCGCAACCTCGCAATATCTGACGCTCGGGCTCGCCGGCGAGACGTTCGGCATCAGCATCCGCAACGTCCGCGAGATCCTCGACATGCGGCCGATCTCGCGCCTGCCGCACGCGCCGAACTTCCTGCTCGGCATGATCGACGTGCGCGGCAGCGGTTATCCGATCGTGGATCTCAGGACCAAGCTGGGTTTGCCGAACGTGGCGGCGACCGAAGCCACCCGCATAATCATTCTCGACGTACCGATGAAGGATCGCCTGGTCGGCGTCGGCTTCGTCGCCGACTGCGTCTTCGAGGTCACCGATATCGACGAGCAGGCCATCGAGCCCGTGCCCGAGGTGGGCGGCAAATGGCAGTCCGACTATGCGGCCGGCATCGGTCGCAAGGGCGAGAAGTTCGTCATCATCTTCGACCTCGCCAGGCTGATGGCGAATGACGAGATCCCGGAAGGACGCGATGCGGCGGCGGATGCATCCCGCGCCGCCTGAGTTTGCAAAAGTATGCGTGGGTGAGCGTACGCACCCAACCCCAATTCGAACTGAATGAGAATGCCATGAGATTCACCGTCAAAGCCAAGCTTGCGAGCGCCTTCGGCGTCGTCATCCTGCTTTCCATGATCGCCGGCGCGGTCGGCTATTTGAAACTGTCGGACATGGTCGGGACCACCGAGGTCCTGGTCAATCGTGCGGGCCGCATGGAGAAGGCCGCGGAGCTCAAGGAAGGCATCCTGTTCCTGGTGCGCGCCGAGAAGAACTCGATCCTTGCGGCGAGCGACGCGGAATACGATCAGTTCGTAGCCGACCTCGCCAAGAACCGCGAAGCGCTCACCAAGTCCAAGGATGAGATCTACGCCGCGGCGAGCGAGTCCGGCAAGAAGCTGATGGAGAATTTCTCCGTGGCGTTCGCCAAGCTGAATGCCTATCAGGACGAGACGGTCAGACTTGCCAAGACCGACAAGCCAAAGGCGCTGGATCGCTCCATGCATGACGGCCGCAAGGTCGTCGCGGACGCGGTGGAGGCGGCCGACACCTACATCAAGAACGTCAAGAACAACATGGCCGAGCAGGCCGAGCAGTCCAAGCAGGACGGCTCCCGTGCCGAGATGCTGTTGCTGAGCCTGGTGATCGCCTCGCTGCTGATCGCCGCGATCGCAGCGACCTGGATCGCGATGAACATCAGCCGAGCGCTGGCGCAGGCCGTTGGTCTGGCCGATGCCGTTGCGATCGGCGATCTCAGCCGCAAGATCGAATCGTCCAGCAACGACGAGATCGGCGATCTCATCAAGTCGCTGAATGCGATGACGGTGAACCTGAATGCCACCGCGGCGGTCGCCAACGAGATCGCGCAGGGCAATCTCACGATCGAAGCCAAGCCGCAGTCGGACAAGGATACGCTGGGCCTCGCGCTCGAGCGCATGGTGGAAAAGCTCCGGCAGATCGTGTCGGAGGCCCTGACCGCGGCCCAGAACGTCTCGGCCGGCAGCCAGGAGCTGTCCGCGAGCGCAGAGCAGCTCTCGCAGGGCGCGACCGAGCAGGCGTCGTCCGCAGAAGAAGCCTCATCCTCGATGGAAGAGATGGCGTCGAACGTGAAGCAGAACGCCGACAACGCCAACCAGACCGAGAAGATCGCAGCGCAATCGGCCAAGGACGCCGAGGCCAGCGGCGCCGCCGTGGGGCGCGCCGTCAATGCGATGCAGACCATCGCCGAGAAGATCACCATCGTGCAGGAAATCGCACGGCAGACCGATCTGCTCGCGCTCAACGCGGCGGTCGAGGCCGCGCGCGCCGGCGAGCACGGCAAGGGCTTTGCGGTGGTTGCCTCCGAGGTCCGCAAGCTGGCCGAGCGCAGCCAGGCGGCTGCGGCCGAGATCGGCACGCTTTCGGCCGACACCGTCAAGGTGGCGCAGGAGGCGGGCTCCATGCTCGCCAAGCTTGTTCCGGACATCAAGAAGACCGCCGAGCTCGTCGAGGAGATCACCGCGGCCTGCCGTGAGCAGGACGTCGGTTCGGCCCAGATCAACCAGGCGATCCAGCAACTCGACAAGGTCGGTCAGCAGAACGCCAGCGCGTCCGAGCAGGTGTCCTCGACTTCGGAAGAACTTGCTTCGCAAGCCGAGCAGCTCCAGTCGACGATCGCCTATTTCCGCATCGAGCACGGCGCGAAGGGCCAGGCCGCCGCGCCGATCGATCGGGCGGTCGATCAGTTGCGCGCGAAGGCGGCCACCATGGCGGCCGTCGATCGGCCGGCCAAGAGGCCCCAGGCCAGGTCGGCGCGTGCCCTGAGGGCCGCCAATGGCGGTGGCGGCTTCGCCTTCGACATGAATGACGGCGAGGACGATCGCGACGCCGACTTCCAGCGTTAGTTCTTCAAGGATCGGTCCATCCTTCGCGGGTGGACCGGTCCGTGTTCAGTGATCGCGCAGACGCGTAAGGTTTCGAGATGGCCAACATGGCCCGACATTCAGCGCAGGTGGCCATCGTGGGCCAGGGCAGGCGGCCATGATGCCGGCCGTCGTGCAGGATACGGCCGTGCATCTGTCGGACCGTCACTTCCGAACCATTGCCGAGCTGATCGAAGGCCAGGTCGGCATCAAGCTGCCGCCGGGCAAGCGGCTGATGCTGGAAGGGCGGCTGCACAAGCGCGTGCGCGCGCTGAACTATTCCGGCCTGAACGAGTACGTCGACAATCTCTTCGAGGCGGATCATCTCGACACCGAGCTCACCCATCTCATCGATGTGGTGACCACCAACAAGACCGACTTCTTCCGCGAGCCGCAGCACTTCACCTTCATGCGGGAAGTCGCGATCCCGGCCCTGCTCAAATTGCATGGCCGCAGGAACGCGAACCTGAAGATCTGGAGCTCGGCGAGCTCCACCGGCATGGAGGCCTATACCGCAGCGATGGTGCTGGACGACATGACGCGGAACGGATCCCGGTTTCAGTACCGCATCCTCGGGACCGATATCTCGACCGCCGTGCTGCGTCTCGCCAGGACCGCGATCTATACCCGCGACGTGCTCGCGCCGGTGCCGGAGCAGTTCGTGAAGCGCTATTTCCTGTCGTCGCGGGACAGGTCACGCGGCGAGGTGCGGGTGGTGCCGGAATTGCGACGCATGACCCATTTCATGCGGATGAACCTGATGGACGCGTCCTATCCCGTCGACAAGGACGTCGACATCATCTTCTGCCGCAACGTACTGATCTATTTCGAGCGCGAGACCCAGCGCAAGGTGATCGAGCAGCTGTGCAGCCATTTGCGGCCCGGCGGCTATCTGCTGGTCGGGCATTCGGAGTCGATGATTCACAGTGCCGTGCCTGGCCTGAAGCAGGTTCAGCCGACCATTTTCAAGGTCTAACCGGAGCGCAACCCAAAATGCCGAGGGAGAAAGTTCGCGTACTGATCGTGGACGATTCGGCGTCGGTGCGCCAAATCCTCCAGACCATCCTGAACGACGATTCCGACATCGAGGTGATGGGGACCGCCTCCGATCCGTTCGCGGCGGCGCGCCGCCTCCAGAACGAGATTCCCGACGTCATCATCCTCGATATCGAAATGCCGCGCATGGACGGCATGACCTTCCTGCGCAAGATCATGGCGCAGCGCCCCATTCCCGTGATCATCTGCTCCTCGCTGACCGAAGAGGGATCCAACGTGATGTTCGAGGCGTTCGAGGCCGGCGCCGTCGACATCGTGCCGAAGCCGAAGATCGATACGCGGCAGGCGCTGCTTCAATGCTCCACGCGGCTGCGCGAGGCCGTCAAATCGGCGGCCCGCGCGCGCGTGCGGCCGCGTTCAGAGCGGCGGATGATCGAGAAGAAGTTGACCGCCGACGCCATCATCCCGCCGCCGGTGCAGGGCCGGACGCGGCCGACGACCGAGCGCATCGTCTGCATGGGTGCCTCGACCGGCGGAACGGAAGCCTTGAACGACGTGCTGGAGTTGCTGCCGCCGACGTGCCCCGGCATTCTCATCGTCCAGCACATGCCGCCGGGCTTCACCGCGGCCTTTGCCAGACGGCTCGATAGCGTCTGCCAGATTCGGGTCAAGGAGGCGGAGGACGGCGAGCCGGTCGTGCCGGGCTGCGCCTATATCGCGCCTGGCGCCCGTCACATGCTGCTTCAGCGGATCGGCCTGCGTTACCAGATCGCGATCAAGGACGGCCCGCCGGTGTCACGGCATCGTCCGTCGGTCGACGTGCTGTTCCGCTCGGCGGCCCAGCATGCCGGCGCCAATGCGCTCGGCGTCATCATGACCGGCATGGGCGACGACGGCGCGCGGGGGATGCTGGAGATGCGCAAGCTCGGCGCTTCGACGCGCGCGCAGGATGAAGAGAGTTGCGTGGTGTTCGGCATGCCCAAGGAGGCCATCACGCACGGCGGCGTCGAGAAGGTCGTGTCGTTGCACCAGATCCCGCGCGAAATCATGCTTTGGTACCAGGCCGGCCATGCCGCGGTGGCGGGTTGAACGCGATGTCCACCGTCCCGGCCAACACGCTTCACGATACGATCGTCGCGATCGAGGATGTCTCGTCGCGCATCGAGGACGTCTTCGCCCGTGTCGGTCACCAACTTGGACGCGGCCATATCATCTTCAAGGAGCTTAACCAGGGCCTCGCGACGCTGTCCGGGGAACTGTCCGGATCCGAGATCGAGGGCGCGGCGACCGCGCTGCAGGAGATCGCCGCACGGCTGGACGAGCTGGCGCAGGCGCTGCCGGCGGAGAGCGCCTTGCTGGCGACGATCGGCGAGCGTACGACGGAGGCGTCTTCGCTGCTCAAGCCGTTGTTCAAGCACATCCAGATGATCACGATCATCGCGCGCAGCGCGCGGATCGAAGCGGCGTCGCTCGACGGCGATCGCGAAGGCTTCCTCGCCTTCACTCAGGAGGCCTACGATCTCGGCAAGGCCGTGCAGCACGCGATCGAAGGCTGCGCGCGGGATCAGCAGCGCCTGTCGGACGCAGTTGCGACCGCATCTACCCGGCAGAAGGAATTCGAGGGCCGCTACCGTGAGCAGCTGGCGTCCGGAAGTGCCGAGCTCGCCTCGGCCCATTCCGGATTGCGCGACCAGCGCAGCAAGAGCAGTCATCTCGCCGAGCTTGCGGGCACCAGCACGAGGAAGATCGCCGAGGCGGTCGGCAGCTCGATCATTTCGCTTCAGGCCGGCGACAGCACGCGTCAGCGTCTGGAGCACGTCACCCATGGTTTGCGTCTGGTTTCAGGACTGGACCGGGCGCCGGGCCTCGTGCCCGATGCGGAAGAGTGTGGCGATGGCGCGCGCGCCGTCTGCCAGCTGCAGGCGGCCCAGCTCAGGGACACCCAACGCGAGTTCGGCGGCGACATCGGCCAGATCGTTCGCGCGCTGTCGGCGATCCTGAGTGATGCGGGCGGCGTTGTCGGCCACGGCCGCGCGCTGTTCGGTGCGGAGGACGACGGCTCCTCATCGTTCCTAGTGCGCATCAAACATACGCTCGCGCAGGCCTCGACCTTGATCGCCACCTGCGAGAACGCCGGCCGCTCGGTCGACGAGGCGCTGGCGATCGTTGAGGACACGCTGGCAAAATTCCGCCAGGCGATCGCCGGGCTGGCCGAGGCCACGGTCGACATCACGCTGATCGGCATGAACGCTGGCCTCAAGGCCAGCCATCTCGGCAGCAGAGGCAGTGCCTTTGTCGTCATCGCCAACGAACTCAAGGCGACCGCCGACCAGGTCTCGGCCGGCGCATCGCGCTTGAGGCCGGTGCTCGACGGCATCGAGCGCTCGGCCAATGATCTAAAGGACCTTCGCGTGCGGGGCGATCCTGCGCAGCTCGCCAAGCTCGAGCCGCAGATCCTGCAGGCGCTGCGCGAAGTCGAGGCCGGCAATGAGCGGCTGGGCAAGCTGATGAGCCGGCTGGTCGATGAAGGTGCCGAGTTCGAAGGCCTGATGAATTCAGCGAAGGAGTTGATGAGCACGCTCGGGGAGGGCTCCGCGGCATTGCCTGCGGTTGCTTCGCGCCTCGAGATCGAGAGCGCGGGCGCGCAGCGGCCGAGGCTGCGAGGGCATGACGAGGCAATGCTCGACGATCTCTTCGCCCGCTACACGATGGAGCGCGAGCGGGACGTACATCGCGAATTCCTGCAAGGGCTTGGGCTGGCGTCGACCGCGGCGGCCGCACGGCTCGAGGCACTCGCCTCTGCAGATGACGGCATAGAATTGTTTTGATTTTGCTGCCCGCAACGTAGGGGTCAATTTGAAGTTTTGGCTTTGCGGGGCGTTAACCGTCGCGGAATAGCCGCCGGATCGGTCATTGTCGCGCCCCAGAGTTGGTCGCAAATACCAGCCGATTTCACGGCGGAAGTTTTTCATGCTGAGAGACGGCAAATATGCTGCCTGGTTCAGGACGGCGCGCGGCCAGGGCACCGGCATCGTGCATCTGACCGACGGGCGGATCTCGGGCAGTGACAGCTTCTTCACTTATGGCGGTTCGTATCTCGTCGATGAGAACCGCTTCACAGCCGTCCTGACCACGCGGCGACATACCGAAGGTCCCCCGACGGTGTTCGGGCCGGATGAGGTCGAGGTTAATCTCTCAGGCGAGTGTAAGGGCGCGATGGCGACCTGCTTCGGAACGGCCAGGGAAGCGCCCGACGTGCAGTTCGAGGCGACGTTGATCTACAGCCAGGAAGATGCACCGGTGGCCGAGGCGAGAGGCGCCGTCGTGAAGCTCAACGCAGACAAGCTGCCGAGGGGTGGCGACAGCCGGTCGCGTCCGCGCCAGCCCTCCATGCCTCCCAGGACACCGGCATCGTAGCCGTGCCCATCTTAGCCTCGTGTTGACGCTGTTGGCGCGAAGGTGAGCTGATCTGCGGCGCACCAACAAAGCCTTTAGAGATGGAGGTCTAAGTCTGAGGCACAAAAAATATGGGTGGTCGAGAACATGCCTCAGATCTGGATGACATACGACGAGCTTGGAACGTTGTGTGGATGCGACGCAATGGAGGCGCGAGAGTACGCGAAGCATCTGTCGCTTGATCGCCGCAAGAGCCGCGATGGCGCGACGCGCGTCAAGCTGAACCATACACTGATGATGCAATTCTTCGCGACCGTCCGCGAGGCCGAACCCGATCTCGACGGAGCGATCGCTGCCTTGCGCGAGACGCATCGGCGGATGGCCGAGCCGTTGGCGCTCGAAGCGGCATATGAACGGCGCGGCACCGTCTAGATCGTTGTCCTGCGAACGTCGTCTCGCAACGGGCGTCCTCGACCGGGTCATCGTCGCCTTCTTTGCGATGCGCGGACCGCGGATCTCCCAGCCGGCCGGCTGTCGTCGTCACGGGCGCAGCTCGTCTCGGCCGCTCTAGGACGGTGGTCTAGGCAGGAAGGCCAGGATGGTCTGAGCCAGTATGATGCCAACTGTGCCGCCCGCCGCTTTTTGAAATACGTCGATGATCCGCGGATCACGGTCGGGTATGAGTGCTTGCATCACCTCGAGCCCGGCGGCAACGGCCACGACGAGTGTGCTGGCCAGCATGAAGCGTCCGGGCAGCAGGAAGGACAACAGAAATCCCAGCACGCAGTAGGCGCTGAAGCGCTCGATGACGACGATCCAATACGCTTCGGCGTGGCCCGCAAGGGCAGGCCTGCCCGCGAGCGTGGCAAGCGTGGCGTAGATGATGAGCGCAAGGCAGATGGCCACGGCTGCGATGAGATGGTTTCGACGCATCGCGGCATCATAGCCGGCCGAGGCGGACGCCGCTTCGAAACACGAGAACATCGTTAAGGTCTTTCACATCGCCTGCGGGCGAAGGCGATGGATTTTGCCAAGACCGGTCAAGCCACCAGCGTAGCATCGTCGTCTGGAGTTGCGGCCGTCCTCGTCGCGCGGCGCGCGGGGATCATTTCGCTGAATTTCGAAGGGCAGGGGCGGCGAGGAGGTAACCCTGACCCTCTTTCACACCGCAGAAGATCAGCGCGCGTCCCGTTAACCCTTCTTGGGGCTCTTTGACTTCAGCGTCAGGCCGAGACGCAAGGCCATGCGCTTGATCGCGTCGGGCGATCGCCCGAGCAGCTTCGCCGCCTCTTCCAGCGACGTCGAAGACTTGGCCAGCTCCATGAGCCGGCGGTCTTCCTTGAACGACCAGGGCTTGCGCGCCATAACGGAAATGATCCTCTCGCATCGACACAACGACAAAGCCGCCAAGCGAACCCTGCGCTCGACGGCTTTGCTTGGGTGGGACCAGGCCTTGGGGAAGCCCGGTGCGAGAATGGATAGGCAATTGACGAGACTTCGCAACAAACACCGCGTATTAAGCTAACCGCTCAACCTTACCGCGATGAAATCGTCGCGCAGCGCACCGTATAACCACGGAGTTTTTGACCGGCCGAGACCGATCCGCGTGCCGATTTCCATGAATGAGAATGCTCTGCCCATCCGGGGTGGCGCGGAGCCAGCGGCCAGTCTTTGCGATCGCTGCCGCAGCGCCGGTTTCGGCCCAGATGGCTTCGCTTAAGGAAATTCAGAAGCGGCGATTGAAGACTTGCGCCTTGCGCCAACCTTCGGCCATGCGTAGCGAATGCTCCGCGTGGATTTGATGGTGGGGAGACTTGCGTCGTCGTCGCGCGTGGCAACAGCAGTCGACGCCAATCGAATCATCGCGTTGCGATCACGCAACAACTTCGATCGAGTATTGATCCAATCGCGACACATGCGTTCAGTGGTGATCTCGTCGAGCGGATCTGCGCTGCTCTCAAGGGAGCCGTCACGAGATCGTCGAATTCGCTCGGCTATGATCGCGTAGACGACACCAGCCAATCAGAAAACCAAAATGCTTCAAAGAGCGCGAGCGGCACTCCCTCTCACGAAATTCAGGGGGCGGGCTTTCGAAGGTGCGTTTTTCGGCGTTGCGCTGATTGCAATGGCGGGCTGGGTGTACTTCGTCACGCTGCTGCTGGTGCGATTGTTCCTCTGGTTCCTCGGTTGACGCGCGAGCGAACGATCACTTTGCGAGCACGATGCTGCCCAAGATTTCTCGAGCCTGACAAGAAAATCGGCGGAGCACATCATGATGTCGACACAACTCGAAGCCGAGAATGCCGCATCAGAAGGATAAAGGCGTTCCGTAACTGGAAAGAATTCCGAATGACGCTATTGCCGACCATCGTCTCGATCTTCGCCGGCTTCGTCGCAGGCTATGCGACGCGCGCGTGGCGATCTCGCCGGCGCAGGGAGCGTCACCTGGTCTATCGGCCCTTTGGTCCCGCGGTGTCCCGCCCGAATCCGTCACTGGCGCGGATGCGGCGTGCATTCTGACGAATTACAACCGACCTGCGGCAGGGTGGCGCCATGACGAGTTTGGGGAATAATGCTCCGCGGCGATATTTCGTCGACGCCGGCGGGCGCCGCGTCCTGATAGGTCTGACGCCCGAGGAAACCTTCGAGTTCGAGCGGCTCGACAGCGAACAGCTCCCGGGGCAGGCGGGTAGGCCGGTCGCGCGCGACGGCGACGCTCCGTGGCAGGCGGCCGACGAGCGGCGCTGGCTGGAACTGTATGAGAAGCATGAGGGGGCCTGGAAGGCCTGGATGGCACAAAGTCGCGCCGAACGGCCGCGAGGCTTTAACCTTTATTAACCATCGCGGACCCATTTTCCGGTCTGGCGCTTCAACCGGAAAGTGCAAGCCATGTTCCAGCTGTTCTTGCGGGCACGCACCCAGAGCTTCCTCAGAGACCGCTTCCGGGGAGAACAGGCGTTCCGCGCCCGATCTCCCGAGCGCGACGCCGAGACCGATCGGACGCGCATCGAAGCCATCATGCTGGCGATCGAGAGCGCACTGCATGCGGCTGAGCTGGAGCAGTCGGGCCTGAACCGAAGGGTTGAAGACGTGCTGGCGCGGGCGGCCGTGACCTTCGGCAATGGCGATGATGAATATCTCGAGCGCGAGCCGCTGGACAGCCACCACCACGATCTGTTCGACAAGGAGATTCTGAACGGGCAGCGCAGGCTCAAGGAACTCACGGCCTCGATCGCCCATTTCAAATTCCTGAAGGCGGCGATGCTCAGTCGCTTTCCGGAGTACCGGCCTCCGAGCGGCAGCACCAATTGACGGCGGGCGCAGCGCCTCGACGACTCGCTGCGAGGAAATGCGGCGCCTAGATCGCGAGCATGCTGTTACCCTGGATCGACAGCAGGGTCAGATTGCCGGTTGCATAGGCCCCGGTATCGATATTGGCCCGATTTTCGAGCAGCTCGGCCTGGCGCACCGGCGTGTGGCCATGCACGACATATTTGCCGAAGCGCTTCTTGCTCTGGAGAAATTCGTCCCTGATCCATAGCAGGTCCGATTCACGCTGCTCGGACAGGGGGACCCCCGGACGAACCCCCGCATGAACGAAGAAGAAGTCGCCGCAGGTGAACGTCGGCCGCAGCTGGCGCAGAAACGCTATGTGCTGCGGTGGCATTGCCGAGGCGAGCTCGCGCACGAGACCGGACTGCTGGTCCTTGCTGAGATCGGGTGAGGCCGAGAGCCCGTATGACATCATGGTCTGAAGTCCGCCGAATCCAAACCAGTCGCTGACGCGCGAGGGATCGTCCAGCACCGAGGTGAAATAGGCTTCGTGATTGCCCTTGAGAAAAACCGTGTTGCGACGGCGGCTGCGCCGGATCAGGAGATCGAGGGTGCGGCGGGAATCCGGTCCGCGATCGATATAGTCGCCGAGAAAGACCTCGATCGCACGATACGGCCGGCTGTTCGACATATCCGCGTCGATCACCGCGAACATCTGCTCGAGCAGATGCGCACAGCCGTGGATATCGCTGAGCGCATATATGCGGACGCCGTTTGGCAATCTCGGCCGGGGCGAGCTTTGGGTCGCAGAGGTGAGCATGAAGTCTGGCTCTTTCAGAGTGCTTCGCCCGAGATGTCAATATGTTATCGGCGAAATCGGGTCACAACGAGCCGCTTTTTTCCCACGCATGCAGGGCGAGGCTCACTTGTGCGCCAGACGGATCAGCCGTCCGCTGCGGCGAATCGCCGACCGTCGCGCTAGCCGAAGCCTCGGCTGTCGAATGACGGTGCGGCCTTGCCGCGATAAGCCGACGCGCGAACGCGGACCAGAAGCGCGCCGCAGAGATAGCCAAGCTGAAGCATCGCCGCAAAGACAACGATCATAACAACGCTGTGAGCTGAACTGTTTCCCTGCCAGGCGGAGATCACACCGAGGATCGCAGCACCGAGGACGATTGCCGGAGGCAGGATGAAGATTCGGAATCGGCCCCCCAGCAGCGATCCGATCAACAGACTGAAAACAACGACGGTACTCACGCCACCAACTCCCCGAACTGGCCCTGAGTGTTAACGGCGGCGAACTAACAACGGTTGAAGCGATAGAGTTGAACAATCATTCAAATACGCGTGTGATGATTTACAAAAATGACGCGAAAATCGGCGCGCGCTCGGTTGGATGTCAAGCGTATGACGTCACTGTGAGAAGCTATGCACTGCGACGCTGCGTTGTAGAAAATAGATTTGATCTTTCGGTGCAGTCATAACCATGCAGCCGTCGCTGGCGCAGCGGCGCGCTCGCGCAAGGCGGCGCGATTCCGGCGAAGGCCTCAGCGCGCTGGTGCCTAGTCCGAGCTCTTCCATATGGAAGTGGGACACATCGGCCCCTCAGTGCGCCCGGTCGATCAGCTAAACTTGTTGCGATCCTGAAACCGCACGCTCCAGCCTTCGTGCGTCCGAATTGGCAGCGTAACTGAGAGACGGTTCGCGCGCAGAACTCGTGAACACACCCTCAAAATACGCGATCGTGCGTGCGAGACCTTGCCGAAGCGAAACCTGCGGCGCCCACCCAAGCATCGCATTGGCGTGTGAAATTTCAGGCTGGCGTTGTCGCGGGTCGTCGTGCGGAAGCGGGCGGTGAACGATTTTCGAGTGAGAACCGGTCAATTCGATAGTCAGTTCCGCGAGCTCACGCATCGTGACTTCATGGGGATTGCCTAAATTCAAGGGGCCAGTCACGTCGTCAGATGACTGCATCAAGCGTATCAAGCCATCGATCAGATCGTCTACGTAGCAGAACGCCCGGCTCTGCAAGCCATCGCCGTAAATCGTAATGTCGTGCCCACGTAGCGCCTGAACGATGAAATTCGAGATCACGCGCCCGTCGTTGGGATGCATGCGCGGGCCATAAGTGTTGAAAATGCGCGCGACCTTAACGGCTAGCCGGTGTTGCCGTCGATAATCGAAGAACAGAGTTTCAGCGCAGCGTTTGCCTTCATCGTAGCAAGAGCGGAGCCCGATCGGGTTTACATTGCCCCAATAATCCTCAGTTTGAGGATGGACCGTGGGATCACCATAAACTTCGGAGGTTGAGGCCTGCAGGATGCTTACTTTGAGTCGCTTGGCCAGCCCGAGCATGTTGATCGCGCCGATCACGCTGGTCTTGGTCGTCTGAACCGGGTCGTGCTGATAATGCACAGGCGAGGCCGGACAGGCGAGATTGTATATCTGATCGACCTCAACGTAGAGCGGGAATGTTACATCATGGCGCAGGAGTTCGAAGCGATGATGGTCGAGAAGATGTTCGACATTACCCCGCGTGCCGGTGAAAAAATTGTCCACGCAAAGGACCTCCGCACCGTTTGCCAGCAGGCGCTCGCAGAGGTGTGAGCCAAGAAATCCAGAGCCGCCAGTCACCAAAATTCGCTGTGCCAAATTGTAAGGCATCATCTTCCTGTCAAAGACCATCTCTGCAACGAGCGCGTCTGTCTCCCAGTGATGCGATGAACATGTCAAAGTTAAGGTTTGTTCGTTCTCTCGCCGCAGCGATTGCAACCGGAACTTCAAGTGCGTCTGCATGATGGCTGTTTTTGTGCACGCGCATGAGGCCATGCGTGCAAATTCGAACAGCGAAGCTTGCTTCGGATTTTGGGTGGCTGTGCCTCGATGCGCACCACGTGGGACCGAAATGGCGGCGGGGCCTACGAGGCCTTGGACAGTCTGCGACGTTGGAATCGCAGGCCCGCGGGCGTTTGACTACGTAGCCGGATTGCAGGGTGGATTGCCACCAAGCCTTTTTCGCGAGATGCCAGCGAACGGTCTTTCGTATTCCGGCCGAGTTCGCGCTCGCTTCGAGGCCATCCCGCGGCGGCCGCTGTGGTCCGCCCGATGCATCAGTTCCGAAAGCTTCGACGCAGGCCGATTTGCAATCGGCAGTGACGCGCGAGCGAAAAGATAAGGGCTGAAGCAGATCGGGTCTTTGCGATTGCGTTTCGGTTAAATGTTTGGCCACGTGCCTTGCCGGCGGGCAAGTTCCCAGTCCGCATCGTATCCACGCTCCGCGAGCAACATTGTTTGTGGAAGCAAGGCGTTGAGGAGAACCGAACACAGCCGATTGTCATGCGCCTCACGCAGCTATCCCAGCAAACGGGCCGCCATTCGCCACATCGTCGATATCGGCTTCAGTCAAAGCCCTTGGATAAGCTCCTGTCCGAAGCACGGTTTGGGCCGTTCGGCGGCGTTGCGGGCAACCAAAAAATTCAGTCAATGATCTGCCGTCAACGCGGCGGCCGGGTGGACCTAACCAAACTCGCTCTCTGCGGCATCGACAGCTCCCGCCCCAAAAAGGCCACTGCGCCAATATTGCCTTGAGTACGATCAACGGTTGTGAGAGGTCGCGATGACAAGAGCAGAGCCGAGCGATATTTCGCTGACCTCAGCGATGCGCTCATCGCCAAAAACACACCTGCAGGCAGGAGCGAAAAGTGGCTACTAACGATCTGATATACGATGTAGGCGTAAATGACGGAGCCGACTCCGCCTATTATCTCTGGCGGGGATTCAGGGTGCTCGGCATAGAGGCGAGCCCGGTCTTGGCTGAAAGGCTAAGGGAAAAGTTCGAGCCGGAAATACGAGAAGACCGCTACACTCTATTGGAGGTTGGAGTGGCGGATGACGATGGCACAGCTGAATTTTGGATGTCAGACGTCACTGAGTGGTCATCTTTCAGCAAGAGTGTCGCGTCGCGCGACGGGACGCCTCATCGCGCCGTGCAAATACCAACCAGAAAATTCTCGGCGATAGTTGAAGAGTTTGGAGTTCCGTTTTATTGCAAGGTGGATATTGAGGGTAATGATCGGTGCTGCGTGAGAGGTTTGACCGGGGATACCGTGCCTCCTTACTTGTCGATCGAAATGTCACACAAGGATGGTGGTTTGGATCTCGACCTGCTCGACTCGTTGGGATATCGGTACTTCAAGGTAATTAGCCAGGTGACGCGCGCTCAGCCGACTCCATCGCTGATGAGAATTGATGGCTTGCTCTCGGGTTTTCCCAAGAAGGCGTTAAGGGCAGCGATTAAGCGAACTTTGGGTGTGCGGTCTTTCCAGGGCCGAAAATTTCCTTTGGGCTCGTCCGGTCCGTTTGCCGAGGACACGCCTGGCCGGTGGCGCTCGGTTGGCGAAGTCAGACGGCTTTGGGCATTTTTGAAGGATATCGATGAAGGTGCGGGCAAAAACCGTCTCGGCGAGTGGTTTGATTTTCACGTCAAGCGGTAGTTGCTCCTCTTTCCACCGGCGCGAGGGTGCCGCGAGATCGGTGGGCACGGTTGATCGGCCGCTTACATTGTGCTCACCGGCAGCTTATCCTTGCGATTTCCAGCGAGGCCAAAGCCTGATTGTCGGGGCTCTCGTCCAAGGAGATTCGCATCTTGCGCTATCTCTTCGAGAGAGTACGCATTCGACACCGGCCAGCGCGAGCTGCATCGCGGGGCGGACGTCGTCTCCGTCGCGCCGCAGGTATTCGATCTGCTTGACTACCTGATCCGCGACAGGGAGCGAATTCCGGAATAGGGCCGCGCACTCGACAACCACCGTCAGGACCTGCTCAACGCCGAGATCTCCAACGGACAGCGCCGTCTCAAGGAGCTGGCGGCCGAAATCGCCCACTTCAAGTTCATGAAGGCGGCGGCGCTGGGCCGCTTTCCGGACCACAAGGTTGTGATCGCCGCTGGTCACGGCGCGACGGCGCGTTCGACCCCAATATGATCCAATTTTCCGCCGACTGGCTGCTGCCGTCGTGCCTGATCGCCGCCGCAATTTCGGTAGGAATGGCGTTCGGTTCACGGAAGTTTCCGGGGCTTTGAGATTTCACCCCGAGACCGTCGGCAGTTGATGGGAAGCGGATTGTGGTCAGTTTGCTAGTTACGGGTTGCGCGGGCTTTGTCGGCTTTCACCTCGCGCGACGTCTGCTGGGCGAGGGTAAGCCAGTGATAGTAATCGACAATCTCAACGTTTATTACGATCCGGCGCTCCGCTGGCGTGCTCTGAGCCAGGGCTTGCTACCCCTTGCTGCTTTATCTTGCCGTGTTTCGTTTCATTCAAGTCGGCAGCAAACGTGAGATTGCGACGTCGCCTCGACACGTCACCGCCGACTCCGACGGGGCGCCAGACCTCTCGATCACTTTCGACGAAAGTTTTCACGGATGGTGCCGCACCCGGGCGACCGCGTGGATCGCGCGGGTGCGGAAGCGGATCAAGGTTTCTGCGGTCTGGTCAGGAACGAGTCCTGTACCCAAGTGGGGCTATTCGACCCGGCTGTCACGACCTGACCGGGATCGACCCGACCGGTTTGACCGGCCAGAGACTGGCTCAGGAGCGCAAAGCTGTGGCTTGCCAGGCACGACGCTGGCGAGCCGCCCTCACGCGGATCATCCGCCACGGTCATCGCCCCCGACCCAGAGTTCGCAACGCCGCTGTTGGCGACCAGGTCTCTGATCTCGCTAAGCAGAGCAGAAGCAGACCGCTGGCTTGCAAGCCCCCCGGTCCCGGTGCTCCTGCCGGTCGTGGTCGTCCCACCATTCGCGATCGAGTCCTGATGCTGACTTAGCCACCCGGGATCTTGGCCTGTGGTGGCCGAAGAATTCGCCACCGTGGCTTTCGGCGGTGACGTCGGAGCCGGCGCGGTCGCTGGTGGGGGATCCGTCACCGTGATGGTGTGTGGCGCACCTTTTATCACCGCGCCGGAGACCGGGTCTTTTGCGATGGCGGTTAGCGTGAGTGTCGAGGCCGGATCACCCCCGCGCGTGTAGTTCGATGTCAGCGTCAACCCGCTGTCGACCTGCTCGGCGGTCAAGGTGACGTTATTTCCGTTGAACGTCTTGCCATCGAGCTTGTCCGTGATCGTCTCGTACTGCGGCAAGCCCGTAATGCTCGCGGTCACGACATCGTTGGGATCGGTCGTTGCCACCTTGACTCCCAGATCGACCGTGCCGCCCTTCCCGTGCACCGACAGTGTGGGATCCGCGATGGTCAGGACCGGCGTGTGCGATGACGTGGTCGTTACAGGTGTAGACGCGGATGCAGATGCCGATGTGGCTGTAGGTGGGTCGCCGAAATACCTGGCCCATGCCGCAGCCTCGAGCGGCTTGTGGTCGGCGGAACTGGTGAAGCGATATTGTCCGCCGGAGTTCGAATCCCAGGCATTCACGAAGCTGACGTTGACGCCCGATTGATGCAGCGTGTCGGCGAGCCACTTTACGAAGGTCGGATTGTCGGTGAGACCCGCGCCGTCGTGCGTATTGCCGGCGCCGGTCTCGGCAATTGCGAATGGCTTGCCTGCCGATTTGGCGAGATCGATCAGCTGCTGCAGCGTGGTCGCATGGCCCGCGCTGCCATCGAGTGACCATTGGTTGGAGGCCGGGTAGGTGTAGTAGTGCTGGAGGTTGACCGGATCCGTCGCCCATTGCTGGACGCTTGAATCGTAGACAGGGTGAGATGAGTTGAGGACTTGCCCGCTCTTGTCCCAGTCATACAGGTGTGTCGGCGTACCGTAGGGGAAGACATCGCCGTAGACGTCGGCGGCGATGATATCGACATACTGGTTCCCGGGGTAAGCCGTCTTGATAACGTTGCTGGCGTTGCTGTAATTCACGACACTCGGATTCCACGCCACCTTGACATCCACGCCATTGGCCTGGCCCGCGGCGTGCAAGACCGTGGAGATGTGCTGGAAGGCCTTGACCCAATCGGCGCGTGTCGCGGCGTCATTGCCGGCATAGGACGGCATGGTGTCGATGTTCATCTCCCAGCCGGGTCGCCAGATCTGTGTCGTGAAGCCATTGTCGGCCCAGGCCTTGACCATGCCCTGCAGAACGGAATCGTATTTCCCGGCCGTGAAGTCCTTGTAGAACTGATCAGGGGTTCCCGAGCCTGATGCCGTCGAGGTCATCGGCAAGCCGATCACCGGTGTAACACCTTTAAGCACTGGCGACTGCGCCATCGAGGCGGCATTCCAGCTCGATTGGCCAACCCAACCCGAGACGGGCAGGCGCTGATCGCCATACTGGTCGATGAACTGCGGCTTGGATTTCATCAACGTTGAGAAGGCGCTGAAGTTTGCTTCGAAACTCGCCTCCTCGTTCGAATCAAAATAGTTCGGGTTTCCCACAAAGACGCCGAGAGGAAATGGCGTTGCGCCGGCAGTGTTCTGACTCATTGCTTGGTGTCCTTGCTGCTATTTTCTTTCAACCGCGTCTAAGCGGCGATTGCGAAATAGTAATGTCGTCTCTCGACACCCAGCCGCCGCGACTCCGCCACGTATCTGGCAGCTCAATCGCGGTGCCGATGACGCAATTGAAATGCCGACGCGGAAGGGACTTCACGATAACCTCCGGATAGCAGGACCCGCACGTCGAGGCATGACGGGGAGACCTTGCCCGACGCTTGCCTTATCAGGTGCCACCAGACTCGGTGGGCTTTGGCTGTTCTGCGGGCAGACGAATCCTTGCGGGCAAAAATTCGCAACGGGGCCTGGAAGACGACAGCCTGCGCTACGCAGGTATCGTATCGACCGACCGGGGGCTGATGGTGCTCAAGGAATGTTCTTCGTTCGGGTCATCGACGACTTCGCCGCTCACGACGGCCACGAAGCCGTGGCCATGTTTGCGATCGCAGCGCAAGAAGATCGCGCCGTAGTGCTCTGTTGAGCAGGATGCCGGTGTATATGCGATGTGCCTAATCAATTCGCGGGTTTCAAGCAGGAGGGCCGAGCGAGACTCTGCCATGGTCCGACAACCGGCGCGCGCAAGTGCTTTCGGCCTCAGCGAAGCTGCGGGTTCCCTATGGGAGCCGTGCCGCCTTCGACAGTCGCGGGGCCGATCGTATGTTTCAACAAGGCGCTAAGGACGTATCCCGCCTGAAGAGCAGCGGCGAATAGGACGGTCGACCACAGCGCCTGCGCCTGAGGCCACTCCTGAACGATCGACAACGTGGTCAGTGCGATGGAACCGAGGAACAGGAGCGGCAGCACAACAAAGAAGCGAAACCGGATTCCCAAAGCCAGTCCAATCAATGCACTACAAACTGCCGGCGTGGTCACACCCTGTTTCTCCTTTACGCCATACTTCTTAATGGCCGGCGTCTAAGATTGGTTTAAGGGCTTGAGTCAAATTGTGCTGACGTGGAGGTTGCGTGCTGGTCCAATCCACATGCGCAGAAGCAGTATCGACACATCTTTTTGCAAGGCTGCCGCGCGCATGTCTGCTGCTTGCCGAGGTGTCAAAGGCGTGATGTCAATCCGTGCAGTTGATCAATCTTCGTTGTGCGACTCGCGCTGCGCGCAAGTTCTATGCCCCTGTGAGCAATCGCGCATCACGAATTGATTGATCGTGCATCATGCTGTGATCGATCGACGCGCGTCACAACTTTGCAATGCGGAGAACGAATGAGTTTGTTGGTGCGGTGCCACAATATCGCTGCGTTTGATAAACAACTTCCCCAGCAATTCGCGCGAATTCCAACCTTGTTGGCAAGCCTTGATGCAAGACCTTTTCGCAGTGGCCGACTCTTTTCCGTTCTCATTTGATGCATGTGTTCGTTTTCGTCGTGCGGCCTACGGCCGTTGAAATGAAGAGGTTCGTGATGTCCGCAACTACGTATGGCTCCGACGGTCTCCGCGTACTGACGTCAAACCGCGGGACCTCATTGCAGAGACCGTTTCAGCTTTTCGTCATCGCCGGCGACTTCGTGCTCGTCGTGTTGAGCTACATGGCTGCGGGCCTGCTCTATCGCGAGTACATGAGTCTGCCGACCGATCCCGATAATTCACTGGGTGCCGGATTGATCGTAGGCATCGTGTTTATCATGGCCGCTTACTTTCAGGGCGTCTATGACAACCACAGATTGCTGAATACACTTTGGCAGATGCGCAAGGTCGTGGTTATCTGGCTGTTTGCGCTCACCACACTCGCGGTCGCCGCCTTCCTGCTGAAGTCCACGGCCAATCTGTCCCGCGGGACCATCATCCTGTTCACCGTCCTGGGAGCGACTGGACTCATCGCGCACCGCGTCATCTGGCGCTACTGCTTGTCGTCGGCCTTCGCCAAGGAACGGCTGATCGACCGCAAGGTCATCCTGCTCAGTCTGCGGTCGCTGGATTTCACCTCCAACCGGTTCAAGGATCTCCGCAAGCATGGCTTTGACGTCGTGTGCCACTTCGTGCTCGACGCTGCGCCGGATCTGGATGACAATGCCTGGAACCTGCAGATCGCTGATGTGATCCGGCAATCGCGCGCCGCCGACGTCGATGAATATCTCGTGGCGATCGACTGGAACGAACTGCCGATGCTCCAGAAGCTGTGTCAGCACCTGCGGATGGTTCCGCAACCGATCCGCCTGTTGCCCGATTTCCCGATCGCCGATCTGGTCTCGAGGCCCTTCCTGCCCGTCAGTGGAACCGTCGCCATCGAGATACAGCGGCCGCCGCTGACGGTGCTCGAGCGGATCCAGAAGCGCTGCCTCGACATCGGGCTTGCATCCTTTGCGCTGCTGATGCTGGCGCCGCTGATCACAGTGGCCGCGATCCTGGTCAAGCTTGATACGCCGGGGCCCATCATCTTCCGGCAGTCGCGTCGCGGCTTTAACGGCAAGCCGTTCCAGATCTGGAAGTTTCGCAGCATGACCGTGACCGAGAACGGCAGCACGATCACACAGGCCAGGAAGCAGGACTCGCGGGTGACCCGGGTCGGGCGTGTGCTGCGCAAGACCAGCATCGACGAGCTGCCGCAACTCTGGAACGTGCTCCGCGGCGAGATGTCGCTGGTCGGCCCGCGCCCGCACGCGTTGGCGCATGACAATTACTACGACCAGGTGATCAGCAAGTACGTGTACCGCCATCACATGAAGCCCGGCCTGACCGGCTGGGCCCAGGTCAATGGTTTCCGCGGCGAGACGCCGACCATCGACTTGATGGAGAAGCGCGTCGAGTACGACGTTTGGTACGTGAGCAACTGGAGCATCTGGCTCGACATCCGGATCATCCTCCGGACCGCGGCCGCGCTGATGTATCAGGAAGCCTATTGAGGCCGCGCCTTGGCTTCAGACCGCGAGCATGCTGCTGCCCTGGATCGTCATCAATGTCAGGTTGCCGGTCGCATAGGCGCCGGTATCGATATTGGCACGGTTTTCCAGCAGTTCTGGAGTGCGCACCGGCGTGTGGCCGTGAACGATGTACTTACCGAAGTTCTGCTGGCTTCGCAGAAATTCCTCGCGGATCCAGAGCAGGTCCGCTTCCTGCTGTTCGGCGAGCGGTACGCCGGGGCGCACACCAGCGTGGACGAAAAAGAAGTCTCCACAGGTGAAGGTCAGCCGCAGCTTGCTCAGAAACTCCAGGTGTTGGCGTGGCATCGCGCGCGCCAATTCCCGTACCAAGGCGTGCCGCTCCTTTTCGTCAGGGCTGGGGGATGGGGCTAGCCCATAGGACATCAGCGTGTACAGCCCACCGACGCGGAGCCACTCGGTCAGGAGCGATGGGTTGCGCAGGACGTTGCCGAGGAACACTTCGTGGTTTCCCTTCAGGAAGACCGTGTTGCCTCGATGGCTGCGGTTGATCAGGATATCGAGGGTCGATCGTGAATCCGGGCCGCGGTCGACGTAATCACCCAGGTATACCTCGATCGCATAGCGCGGGCGGCTGCGCGCGACGTCGGCGTCAATGACCCGCAGCATTTGCCTCAGCAGATGTGCGCAACCATGTATGTCGGTCATCGCATAGATTCGTACACCATCCGGCAGTTTTGGCTTGTTCTTGGACGAACGCGATCGGAGCGGAGGCGACATCTGATGGTGGGAGGTCTCGATAAAGTATTGCAACATCTTAGCTCTGAAACGGCGCTCCCGCGAGGTACGTCTCACGAATCGAAGTCCATGAGCCCGCATAGGCACGCCGAAGCACGGGCAAGATGACACCAAGACGGCGCGGCGCTGCGTCGCACAAAATTTCAGGGGGTGAAGCGAGGTGATTTCCGGTCGCGTCGCGATCCGCCTCCCGCCGGTGCGGCTCAACCGGAAATAGCTGCCCTGTCGTCGACCTTGATAGCCTCTTGGCTCGAAGAGGTTGTTCGAACAACCTCGCTTTTGGCCTCCGTCCAGCAGTCGAAACGGGGGTTAGCTCAGTATTGAAACACCAGATCAGGATTGCGCGGGTTCACATACCGGACGTAAGTCCGGTTCGGACCATAGTAGTAATGGGGTTCTTCGCTCTTTGTGCGCGGATCGAGAGTGTAGGAATAGGCCTGCTCGAGCGAGCGATGCCGAACATAAACCGCTTCCGGGCAACCGCATCTCGGACCGCAGTAGGGATTCGGCCCGCGATCGATCTGCACGACGGTTGCTGCGGAGCGGGCCTGCCGCGGATGGACCGCATAGTCGGCAGCGCACGCCGGCGTGGCGAAAATGATCAGCGTCGAGGCGAGCGCAACAAGGTCTACATAGGATCGTGACATCGCTTAGGTTCCCGTGATTGCCATCAACCTTAGACGTTCGCTTCAGTATGAACAACCAGGCGGATATTTTGGAGTGGAAAGATTGGATGAAGTGTGGCGGAGATGGATCAGTAAGTCTCGCGCGCATGCGCTGCTGGTCACCTCCGCGTTCGTGGCTTTTTTGCGCCCGATTTCAGCCACGCAGTGTTGGAGCGAACGTCGGATCGATAGATTGAACCACGTCTTGCAGAAACGCTTTGCCGCGATCCGATGCCCTCCGATAGGCGGATACGATCGCTGGTTTTAACTCCGGCCGGCGGGTCATGATCAGCCGGACGTCGCTTCGTACGAGGTCCTTGATGTCCGGGTCGGCGAGCGCATCGAAACGGCCTGCTATGTCGAGCCGCACCGGCATCAATCGCGCATCGGTTGGCGCGGTCAAATAGCCCATCTTCAACGCCTCGAACACGACGGGATCGTGCGGGTCGCGTTGAGCCTGCAGGAGCGCCAGAGCCAACCATAACTCAGGGCTGTACGGCGAGGTCGACAGAGTCTGCTTGACCCTGCCAAGCGCGTCGGTGTGCTGGGGTGATCGAACGGTCGCCGGCTTTTTTCGGCCAGACTCGATCGCCTGCAACGCAGCGATCAAGGTATGATTGTTTCTTAGTTCCGACCCGAAAGGGGAGAGCGCTGCAAGAAGGGACGGCACGTCTCCAGCCCAGGGCGAGCTTATCTTGGTTGCATCCGATGGAAATGCTGCGCGCTCCAGCGCCGTCATCTCCGCCAGGGCCGAGACCATGACATAAGATCCGACGGCCAGCGCCAATGCCATCAGAACGATGCGAATTCTGCTCACGGAAGTCATTGAAGCTTCGCTAGCGTTTAAGGCCACTGGTCCGGCCCGCAGATTGTGCAAGTCCCAGTCCGATCGTCACCGCCACGATAATCCGGACCGCGGGGCTCAAGAGGCTCGCATCGAGGAAGCTTTCGCAGAATACAAGCAGGACGCCGGCGGCTGCGGCCGACGCGAAGAAGAAATCGCGTCCCCGTCTGACGGCGCCGCGAAAGGTAAAGAAGAACAGCTGGGCGGCGAAGCCTGCCAGGATCACGAGCGCCAGTCGCCCCGACTCGATCGCGATCAAGACCGCTGAGGAAGGAGGGACTGCCACTGCCGCGGCGCCGAAGTCCTGATAGGCTCTCGATGCCAGAGCGAATGTTCCGACGCCAATTCCCAGACGCGGTGCATCGGAGAGCAGGCGTCCGGCCAGTGCCGCCGCTTCCGGGGCGAAGCTGACGAGTCCAAGTAGGCCCGAATCACCGGACTGAAGGCGCTGCACGGCGAGGGCGCCGGCGATCGCCACGAGAACCACAAACAAAATCGCCGATGGCCAGGAGCGAAATCCCAGGCGGCGGGTGGCGGCAATGAAAACGATCACGGTCAATCCCAGGCCAACTGCCGCCAATAGTGTGCCTCGTGCGAGGCTCGCCATTGCGGCGACCGCCGCGGCAATTCCGAACAGGCCGCAAAGAAGCCCAAGCCACAGCGGAACGGAGGCCAGATTCCGGATATCCTGCTGGTGTAAGTGCCGTTCGATTGCCCGGGCGACGAGCGCGGCATTGGCCACCGTGGCGAGCGCGGCTGCTGCCGGAAATGAGCTCGTGGGCGCGCTTGCGTCGGGAAGCATGCCGGCGAGCAGATCGAGCCGGCCGAGCAAGACCTCGACCGACATGAAGGTCGTTACCGCGCACAGCACGAACAAGATTGTTTCGGCCCTGTGGCGATCCTTGGCGAGGATGACGGTCGACACCACCAACGACACGTCGGCCAGATAAAGAAAGAGGCTTCGCAGCGTCGCGCCGGGATCAAGGCTGATGCGGCCCGGCAGCAATGGGTCGTTCAGTGCGATGGAAGTCGCCGACCAGATCGGATGTGCCAGCGATGAAGGCAGTGGAAAGGTTTGCAGTACCATCCAGACAACCGGAATCAGAATCGCGGGCGCAAATCGCTTCAACAACGGCGCGGTCGACGCGATTTCAGCCTCCGGTCCCCTCGCCGCAATGGCCAGCATGATTGCGGCGACAAGCGCTCCCGCATGCTGTGCGAAAGCAAGATTGGCTATTGCCAAGATCGGAGTTGCGGCCAGCAGTACGATCAGAAGGTAGGAAGCAATCAACAAAATGTGAGACTTCAAAGCAGGATTGGGATCGGGGCGGGATGGAGTTCACCGCGACAAGGGGCGGCGAGCGCCAACTATCGCATACGCGGACACACGACGCCAACGCGGTTCGCCGATCGCGCTGCTTCTCGAGCATGTGACCCGACGGGTAGACAGCATCATCACCGGTCCTTGGCACCATCGGTGGAATGCAGCATCGAGTTGCGAAGTTGTACGAGCGGGATGCTCCGCTCCTTGTTCAGCCAAGGGAACCGTGACGAGGCCGTCGCCGGCTGGGTTATCGAGCATGGCAGTTTTGCGACAAGTAATGGAGAGCCGTAGGCAATCCGCCGATCGGCACCGCTCCATGGATCGCGGTCGGCTTGGTCGCAATTTCGACCGAAAGGTCGGTCGCACCCTGCCAGTCGCTGGCCGCAAGCCTCGACGCGTCCGCAGGCAGCAATAGAGCCGCACCGCCCTGGATCACGGATGCTTCGAATTGCGCGCGCTTTTCTCCTGCTAGCAGGACCACGTGCGGCCGCGTCAATCGTGACAGCGGTTCCAGAACGATAAGCACGACTTCAATGCCGTTCTTCCCGCATTGCAGGCTCAAACCTGCGAGCCGCGCATCCGATCTTGCGCTGTCGACAACATGCATCGCTGAAACGGCGTCGGCGCCGCCGTCAGGGTCTCTGCTCTTCACCAGCCGCCATCCGCCTTCAAGCTGTGTCGATTGGCTGCCGGTCTCGACCTGCCTGAATGCCTCCTCGTCGCACCGCTGACGCTGCTCGGGGCTGACGCCGAACGCGCAATTAAGCATGCCCGACCGCGGCGGTTCGGCACGGCCGGAACCACTGGCAACAATCAATAGGGCGGCGCAGAGGAGGGCTACACGCATCATAACAACGCTGACGGAACTCTCATGGAACAAGATTTTTCACGTCTTGCCCAACAACTGCATCAGAAAGATGATCCATCGCACCGCGCAACTTTGTTGAATGCGCCAGGTAGCTGGTTTCCTCAGAACGCAATCGTCGCCGACCGATCACCATGGCACTTTCTTATCATACTACGTGTCTCGCCCATCACGGGCGCAGATGAGGGCTCGCAACGAAACCGCGCGCGTGGAACAAGAACCAAAGAGTCGCTTACGCGCTCGTGTTCATCGACAAATGCGGACCTGCCTGGAACTTAATCGTCGACGCGATGCAAATGAGGCGCGCCCTTGCCTAATTCATGATCGAGGGGCCGGCGATCTGTAACTGCGCTGCAACTACATCCTCATATTCTCGGCTGCGACATTCTCTCCTTATTCTGACCATCTCCTGCGGCTTCGTTTGCGCCACTTCGGGATTTGGCCAGATCTAAATTGGCCAGATCTAAACTGGCAAGTGATGGGGATCAGTCTTGAGACGCAGCGTTTTAGTTTGGGGAGTCTTGCTCGGCATTCTGCTGTCCTCGGCGGGGTGCGCGATCATGCCCATGTCTGGTCCGGAAGATCACGTTGTCAAAAGTGAGATAACGCGATCAGGGCCTGACTACGCACTGGTCAAGCTCACAGCGACTGTCGTCGATATCCTGAAGGAATATGGCCCCGGCGCAATCGCGGGGTCATTTCCTGATCACCGGCCGCCGCCAGGCATCAGGTTTGGCATTGGGGACACGGTGGCGGTGTCGATCTTCGAAGCCGCCGCGGGAGGCTTGTTTATCCCGGCAGAGGCCGGTGTGCGGCCAGGTAACTTCGTGGCTTTGCCGAACCAAAACGTTGACTTGAACGGGTTCATTACCGTTCCCTATGCGGGCGCGGTGAAGGCCAACGGCCGCACCCCGGCCGAGATCCAAAAGGACATCGTGAAGGCGATCGGAAATCGCGCTATCGAGCCGCAGGTGGTGGTGTCCCTGATCACGCAAAACACCTCGCTCGTCAGCGTGCTGGGCGAAGTGAAAACGCCAGCCCGTCTGACGGCGAATGCGGCCGGCGAGCGGGTCCTTGACTTGATTGCGCGCGCCGGTGGCCTGTCGGGGCCGGGCTGGGAGAGTTGGGTGACGCTCGAGCGCGCCGGCAAGCGTGCCACAGTTCCGTTTGGAGCCTTGATGTATCAGCCGGCCAACAACATTTGGGTACATCCCGGCGACACCATTTATGTCTACCGCGAACCGCAAGTCTTCCTCGCTTTTGGGGCGTTCACGATAGGAGGAAGTTTTGGAGGACAGGCTCAGTTCCCGTTCGATATGTGGAAGATCAGCATGGCGCAGGCGATGGCCAAGGCTGGCGGTCTGATTGATGCGCAGGCCGAGCCCGCAGGCGTCTATGTCTATCGGCGCGAGCCGCGCGAGCTGGCGGAACGACTGGGCATCGACTGTTCGAAATATCCCGGGCCGCTAGTGCCGGTGGTCTATAACGCCGACTTCCGGGATCCGGCCGCCTTCTTCCTCGCAAGCAAGTTTGAGATGCGGGACAAGGACGTGCTGTTTGCTGCGAACGCCGCTACCGTCGACACGGCCAAGTTCCTGCAATTCGCTCGGTTGGTGATTGGCACCGCCAACGACACGATCGTCACCGCGAACAACGCGCAGATCCTGAAGATCAGCACGCGCCAGTGACTTTCCTTGGTCCAGGACGCTTGGCCGGCACCGCCGGCCCAGCCGCCCTGGCCTGAATTCACGGGAGTCGACGCAGGGTCTCGGTATGGCATGCCCGATCAAGCTGAGTACGGCCGCCGGTTTTTGGGTTTCGAACAGTTTTCGAAGTCTCGCTAATCGCGCCGCTCTCATTGACGACGGTCCAGTACGTACGGAGCCGGATTGGTCCGTTAGTCGGCGGACGGCCGCGCACCGCGCCGACGAGGCACGTTACGCCTTCACGCCCCCACCCCACGCAAACGCCTTCGGCGCTTGGTGTGGTTGAGGCGCTTGTACGTCCCCAGATCACGCGTCAGTCGACGTATCCGTATCTCTCGTAATACCGGTTGCGATAATAGCCCGCGCTGTAGATATCGTAGCGGGTCATCACCGCCATGTTCACCTTGTTGAGCACTGCGCCAAGCAAGCGCTCGCGGACGATCGGAGTCTCGCTGAGCACGCGCTCCAGGATATCGACCTTGGCCTTGGCCCATTCGATGACGAGTACGTAAGAGTCGGCCAGCGCTCCGGTGGCCCGGACGTCGATCACTGGCGCGAGCGGGCTGAGGTCGAGAACGATGCGGTCATAGTGCTCCCGCAGATGCTGGAACAGACGTTCCATTTGGGGAGAGGCCAGCACGTCGCTGGAGTTGGAAAAGCGCGAGCTCACGACGCACGGAAGGAAATGCAGATTGGTTTGTGGATCAATCCAAACTGCTTCCGTCCAATTAACCCTGCCCAGGACGACATCGATCAAGCCGGCCTTCGCCGTGGGGGCAAGCCGCGCGGTAAGGCTTGGATTGCGGATATCGCCGTCGATCAGAAGCGTGCGGGAGCCGCCTTGTGCCACGGTTTGAGCGAGTGCCTCGCTGATCGTAGATTTACCTTCATTGGGGAGCCCCGAGGTGATGCCGACGACCTTATTGGACGATCCGTAGCTGCTGAGATCGCAAGCAAGCTTGATCGAACGAAAGCCCTCGGCAAAACGCGAGAAGGGCGAATTGATCACGTATCTGCCGACGCTGTCGTTGGCGGTAAGCAGACGATCGCGATGTGGCTGCGGGAAACTGGAGCCGAGTTCGGATCGTTGCGGCAGACCCGAGGCCTGGGCGGGGGCCGGCCTTGCCGCCGGCGGTTGGGCTCTTTTCGCCCGTCTGTTGAATAGCCGCCCTGCTTTGGACAGCAGAGGATGCCCGGATAGACCCACGCTCTGCTCGCTGCCGATCGTTGGGATTGAAGCGAGACAGCTGGTGTGGAGATGCTGCTCGACCTGGGAGACGGTTCGGAACACGCGGTCCAGCATGTCGAGCAGGATGGCGACGCCCCCAGCGAGGATTGCGCCGCCGATCAGCGTCGCCAGCAGAATGAGGGTTGTCTTGGGCGATGTCTTGTTGGGAGCATTGGACGCCTGTGTGATCACACGCGCTTCAGTAATCGGAAACGATTGCTGCTGAACCGAGACCATGTACAGCTGGAGGAAGTTGTCGGAGAGTGCCCGGGCGCTCTGCGCATTGCTTTCCAGATCGCGGAGTGCGATCTGCGCCTGGTTGGTTCCGTTGGACAGTGCGATTGTGTCGTTCAGGCTCTTCTGACCGGATTCCTCGCGCGCTTTCGCGATTGCAAGGTCGCTCTTGTAAACCTCGGCCGTACGCCGCAGTTCCTCGGTGATCGAATGCCTGATTTCGCGCATCTGGTTGCGCAGATTGACGACCGCAAGGTGAGTCGGCCCGTATCGATTCGACCAGTCGGCCTGGCGCGCGGCATAATCAAGATAGGTCTGGCGCAGCTTGGTAATCACCGGATTGTTCATGGTGTCGGTCACGGTCGCCAGATCGTTTAGGATGACCTTGGAGTCGTTGTCGTCCGCATTCAGAATGGACGTGATCCGCTCAAGCTTGGCCTGCGCCTCGGCACGCTGAGCGCGGGCCTGGGTGAGCGAGCTGTTGATCTCCGCGAGCTGCTGCTCGGTGAGGAGGCGCCCGCCGGCATCGACGATGTTGTTCTTGGCCTTGAAGTCGACGACCGCGCGTTCGGCGGAGGAAGCTTGCGCCCGGAGTTCCTTCAATCGATCCTGCAGCCAAACCGCCGCCCGCCGCGACGCCTGATATTTCGATTCCAATGAATCGTTGATGTAGCCGTCGGCCACCGCATTGGCGACCCGGGCGGCCTGATCGGGAGAAAGCGCCTGATAGGAGATCTCGATGACATAGCTCAGGCCGACGCGCTTGATCGAGAGATTGCTGGCCAATTTGCCGATTGCGATTCGCATCAACGCGTCTTGGGACGGACGCTGTTCCGGAAACAGCCCGGAAAACAGGTCGGAGATGCTAGTGAGCAGTCCACCTTCGTTGCCGGTGAACTCCCGCGAATCGAGCAGGTTCAGTTGCTTGATGACGGATGTCGCGATGGTCTCCGACTTAAGGACTTCGACTTGGCTGTCGACCATGGCCGAGTCGATCGGACTGTCGCCGCCCGCTGGTGCCTGGGTCTGCAGCCCCTGCATCTTGCGGCTGTCGATCAAGAGCACGGCAGTGCCCGTATATCGCTTTGATGCCGTCAGCAAATAGACACCGGCAAGGCCCATGCAGAGGCACATCACGAAAATCATCACGGGATACTGGCGGCCAATCAGCGAGACCACGACAGAAAGCGTCTGCTCCAGCGAAGCCGATTCTTGGGTGGGAGATTCGATCTCGCGAGGGGAGGGGATTCGAGTTTGGAGCATCCGGCTCGTCTACCTGACCTGGGTTCTTGGATTGTGCCGTGTCGAAGCAAGCTGAAACCTGTCAGCCCGCACTGAACGCATCACCGGATTGAACGTGCCAAATAAATGTGTCAGCAAGAGTGCGGTGCATCATACATTTCCGGAACCGCCGAACATCGACGTGTACCGGTTCAGGACGATCTCGCGCGCTAGGTACGGCCCCGGCTAATTACCAACACGGCAATTCCCATGCCGTTCAGCAGCGATATCGCGAGCGATAAGCCAGGATATATGCAACAAAAAAATCGACAATCGAGCGGAAAGGGGTGTGCAAACTGTCGCGGCCAATGCGACCAGAACGGGCGCCCCGACCCGTGATGACCAGAACTGTGACGGGAGAGCTCATTTCGGTGGCAACCTCGCGTGGCCTGTTCCCGGATTCCACAGGCAGAAACGGGAACCCCCAAGTTGCGCTTGTCCTTGATGTTCAGTGAAAAAGGTGCCGAACCAGAGATGGTCCTTCGGCAACCTGCTCGGAACCGACCACGGTCATCAATCAAAGTCTTTGATGCCGGAATCGTGTTTCCATTCGACGAGCGAACTTGCCACGTCGTATTCGAACTTGAACCCGCTGGCGACCAGCCGTTTCGGCAGGATGTTGGTGGAGAACCATAGTTTCCGGATTCGCTCACGATTGATCCCGGTCTTGATGCCGACCTTGTGCAGCATCTCGAACGGAAGGACGGCGAGGTTCATGAACCACACCGGAATGGTCAGTGTCGGCTTCTTGTAGCCCGCGGCTTGCGAGAAAGCCGTGCAGATCTCGCTGATCGTGTAGCGGCGCTCGTAGCAGAAATTGTAGACCGACACCCCGTCGTTGCGCGTCGCCATGAAAAGCATCGACGAGACGAGATCCTTGACATAGCCGCACGACTTGATGGTGTCGGTTCGGCCAGGATAGATGAAAGCCCGTCTTTCCAGCAGCCTCGACAGCCGCGTGAAATTGCCCTGCTCGTAAAGGCCGTAAATGACGGCGGGGCGAACGATCGTGAGCCGCCTTGCCGCGTCCTCCGATTGCCACAGCCGATGGATGGCTTCGGCCGAGAGTTTGGAGCGTCCGTAGGCGCTGACAGGCGCGGGCTGCGAATCCTCGTCGAGTGGGGCCTCGCTCGGGCCGTAGATGGATATTGAGCTTGTGAATATAATGCTCCTGCTGCCGGTCTCCTTCGCAAACCGGCACACGTTCACCGCGCCGAGGACGTTGGTGTAGTAATACTCGCCTTCCGGGTGGCCAGGCGTCGTGTGGATCGCCGCCAGATTGAAAATATCGACGGACGCTCCGCGCGCGAGCTTCGGGTCGAGCGGCTCGCGGACATCGTGGTTGACGTATTCGACGCCGGCAATCTGCTTTCTCGGTTTGCCGATATCGACGGCGACGATCCGATCGTATTGTCTGGAGGCGATGAGCCTGTTCATCAGATGAGTTCCGATGAAGCCGGCGCCTCCGAAGACGATGGCCTGAGTGGGGCTCGACATGCGCTCAGGCCCCAATTCGAGTGAAGGTGCTGAATTCGGTGCGATAGCTTTCCACCTGGATCTCATGATTGACCGCACCCATTGGATCGACTGGGACGCGTGGTCCGACAAGGACTGCGGTGGGTGTTGCGCGCGCCATCAATACAACTCGCGGTATTCATAGCGGAATGAGGTCGAACCCGCAGAGATGCCGAGGATCCGTTGCAGCTTCTGATAACCATTCAGCGCCACGGTGATACAGTCCGTGCTGCCCGCATAGCAGACCTGAACGTTGATGGACTGCCCGCACGAGTTGTTCACGGTCACGATCTGATCAATGATCTTCGGATTGATGACCTGCGGGTGCGTGGATGGATGGACCGATATGCAGGCCGTTCCGTCCGGCGCCTTATGGGCGGGGGCATATGTGCCCTTCATCGGGGGGAATGGGTTCGCGGGCATCGGCGACACTCCGGTTCCTCCATACATCGGCGCCGATGATCTTCCAAAGCCGACAATCTGGGCTTGCGCAGCTGATGCGCAGAGCAGCGCAGCGAGGACAAGGCTGCATGAAATGCTGCTGACGTGGCCGAAGCGGCCTGACGGATGATCTTTGTTCATGCTCTAGTCGCTCAGCGTTCAGTGCCGGTCTCGAGAATCTCGATGAGACCGAAACCGGAAACATGATGAAACGAGACTTTCTGGCCGCCGAACAGTATCGCGGGCTCGGGCGAGCTGACCGGCACGATCTCGACGCCTGATGCCGCCAGGGCATCTAGCGCCTGCTCGGCTTTGGGGCATGCGTAGCACAGGTGATAGATCATGGTGCCGGTTCGCTTGATCAGCTTGTCGATCGGAGAGGGACCGTCGCCCGGCCAGATCACCTCCACGTCGGGCATCGCGGGGTGATGCCACATGGCGAGGTTGACGCGCTGTATCGGGTCGAAGGCAGAGTTTCCCGCGCCATAGCCCAGTGACGCCAGGTAACGAAAGGCCTCCTCCGGGGATGCGACCGCAAGCCCGAAGTGATGGAAAGCCAGTGCAGCCAATGCTGGTGCGATGTCTTTCGCCGAGCGGTCCACGTGGTCTTACGCTTTCTTCTCGATCAGATCGGCGAACTCGCCGACATTCTTGAGACCTCCGATCTCGGTCGCGGAGAATTTCACGCCGAAGGCTTTCGAGACAGCCAGCACAAGGCGGATATGGGACAGGCTGTCCCAGCCATCGACGTCGTCGGCCGTGGTGTGCGGCGTAATAGCCAGGTCATCCTCGTCGAACACGTCCTGAAAAACAGCGGTGAGTTTGCTGTAGACCTCGGCCTTTTCCATTGCGTCATCCTTTGTCGATTGTGTTGGCGGTGCCGGCGCGTGGATAACTTGCCGGTTAGTTGCCCGGTGCGGCGGTCACCAGCTCCGAAGAGCGCAGGGTGGTGACCTTTGGTGCTGATTTGTCAGGTGTCTCCTGGCAGACGAACGAATCCAGCTTTCCCGCCAGCCTGGTCGACCAGATATCGGCCAGATGCCGCTTGGCATGCACCTCGTCCGAATAGTCGAGGTCGTTGTCGAGGTCGTCCATGCTCAGCGAACTGAAGTTCCGCCGGTCGCCGAATTCCTGCAGCAGGTCCTTCAGCGCCTGCCGGTAGCTCGGTTGATACGGGCTTGCATCGCGATGCCATGCTGGGATCGGCAGGTCGACGAGCACAATTTTCTCCCCCGAGTCCAGCAACGCCTGGATGGTCTGTTTCAAGACTTCGACCTGGGCAGCGGAAATCTCGGTCGTGCGCCCCATGGTCTCCTTCCAGTATTCCAGCGCCTTCTGCTTGTCCTCGGCCGACATCACGACGCTTTCGCGCTCGTCGTCGGTGCGTTGGGCGCTGGTGCGGCCGGTCAGCGCGAGATTAACGCCGGCTCTGGCCTGGCGCGCGACCTTCTCGAGCAGCAGGAACGGTCGGATCGCCATGACGCCCGCGTCCAGCCAATGCGCGGGCAACACCGCGACGGGGCCGTTCTGCGTACGACGGTAGAAGCCATACCGGTACCGTTCGATATCGATATCCGTCTCGCCGCGATGACGGTCGCCCTCCGCATATTTCACGTCCGAATCGACGAACATGCCGAACCAGACGCCGATGACGAAGGTGTTCAGTCGGCGCTCCTCATCGCTCTGCACCTCGTGGACCAGATTGATCACCTGCCTGACCTCGGAAATGTTGGCGCCTCCCATTGCGAGGTTGCTGACCTTGGCGCAGCCAAGGTTCGCCTGCACGAGCTTCTGCCGGAACCCGACTCCGGTGTTCGATGCTCCCACCAAAATGACCTTGCTGTCCGGGTTGGCCAGCACGCTGCGGCCGAGGAAGACGTATTTGGGAACCGTCATGTAAAGCGTTTGTTCCGCGGCCTGGAAATCCCGCGGACCGGCGCGCGATGGATCCGGAAAGACGACGAACGACGCACCGGCGAGCAGCACGTAAAGGAAAGCGAAGGACAACAAGGCCATCGCCGACTGCCGAAGGATGTATTTCAATTTCAAAACGCCTTGTAGACGAAGTCCGGAGCCTTGTGCAGCAGGGTAGCAACGGCGACGATCGCCATCATCTTGCCTGCCAGGTGCAGATTCTTTGTGATCTCGCTGCCCTGGATTGCCGACAGAGTGATCGGGATGCGGAGGCGAGCCTGGATGAGATCCAGGCTTAACGCCGCCATGCTGAACGCCGCGGCTACCACGACGAAGGTGCCCACGACGCCGGCGACGCCGAGCCGCGCCAACAGATAGGTGAATTGCGGCAGTTCGGGGACCCATAGGCAGGTCAGTGCGAGCACGAAATAGGCAATCGTGAGGCCACGCGCTACATAGATGTAGGCGGTGGACTCGGTGAGTGCGCGATAGCGCTTCTTGCCCAGGCGCTCGGTGCAGGCCACCTGCCAGAGCTTGTTGATGCTTGCGCCGGCACCCATCAGGAGGCCGTAAATCACGAAGACCGCCGTCGTGCCGTGCCAGACGCCCATCACGCCGAACGTGATGAAGAACGCCAGCACGCCGAGATACGACGTGAGCGCAGGCGAGGGGAGCCAGGTCATCAGGAGCATCACGAGCGGGTTAAAGAGATAGAGCTTGAACCACTGCGATAGCGTCATGTGCCAGCGCTGCCAGAACTCGAGGAAGCTGCGCGCCGAGAACGGCTTGTCGAAATTCTCCGGCAACTGCTGCCCGAGCAGGGTTCCGATGCCGATCACGATGTCCATGTATCCGGAAAAATTGAAATACAGATAGACCGTGTAGAGCGATGCGACCGTCGCATAGACGGCGCATAGCTTGAGTAACGGCAGGCCGGTCGGCTGTAGCAGGTGCGGACTGAGAAACGTGAAGGCGTAGTCGGCGGTCGCGGCAATGATGACAAACTTCACATAGCCGGTGGCGATCCTGGAAAACGCCGCGTAGACCACGGACTGGTCGAGCTGAACCGCCGCCTTTCCATCCATCGTGCTGAAATCCTGATAGCGCTGTATCGGACCGGAGACGAAGCACAGGAAGTTGCAGGTGAAGCGAAAAAACGCCAGCGGACCGATTCGCTCGGCCAGATCTCCCGACCGCACGTCGACCATGATGTGCAGGATCCGGAACAGGATGTACGAAAGCCCGACGGTCAGATAGGGGAACGAAAGCTGGCCGAACACTTCGAAGAACGAGAAGCGCTTGAGGAACACATAGCAGCAAAGTATCGCCACGACACCCACCGCCAGCACGAGGGTCGACTGGCGGAGGTGGAGCGCGGATATGCAGACATAGCCGAGCGCCAAAAAGGCGGCCAGCGGCAACACCTGCGTGACGTCGCTAAGGTAGCTTGCGATGAAGACGGCATTCGCGGCCCCCAGCACGAACCGTCGATAGACGACCGATTCACTGATGTGGAAGGCAATGACTGCCGCGGCAAGAAACGCAAAAAACAGGGGGGATGTCAGACTCATGTCCGTGAGCTCGAGGCTGTCCGAAGTTCTCGTTCAAGTTTGTCGGCGATCTGACCAGATCAGGCCGGCTCAAACTGCTTTTCCTCGCGCTGGACCATCATCGGCAAATCCTCCAGCTCAATGTCGGTCCGGAGTTGCCAGCGGCTGCTTCCGTCGGTCCCATCGTCGAGACGCGAGAACCCCAGCTTGCCGTAGTGTTCGCGGACCATCTCGTTCCTGTCGGTCGGAAGATAGATGCCCTCCAGGGTCGTGATGCCGGCCGTGCGCGCCCGCAATACGATCTCGGCGAGCACGGCCTGCTCGACGCATCGTCCGAGCACTCGGCAGCTCATGAGCCAGCTGTCGATCGTCCAGGTGTCGTGCCGGGTCGCGCTGCAGATGATCACGCAGATGATGCCGTTGTCGCCGAACTTGTCGATCAGCCGCGCGTGCAGCGTCATGACGCTGTCGTCGGCTTCCAGCTTCTCGATCTGGGATTCGGTGTAGCGGCGCGTCGTCAGGTTGAACTGGTTGCTCTTGTTGATGAGCTGGGTGACGCGGGCGCGCGTCGTCCGGTCGAACGGACCGAAGACGATGCGCATTTCCAGCGACCGCAGATAGGACTTCAGATCGGTTGCTTGACCCTGCAGGCTCAGCCGGCGCGCATTGGCCTGATACATTTCGGCGCGGGCACGGTCTTCCTCGGAGAAATTGATCGCCTCGAAATAGCCGGCCGCGGCAAGCGTGCGAGCGTAGCTCGCCGGATCGGTTTCGAGCTCCGGCACCGCTACCTCAGGGATTTCCTGCCGGATCAAGCCCCGTTCGACCGGATTGTCATCCAGGAAGACGAAGGAATCCAGGCCCAGCGCGAGCTCTTTTGCAATGGCGCGGATGTTGGTCGCCTTGTCGTTCCAGTTGGCTTGGAACACCGCGATATGCTCTTCCTTCAACAGCATGTCCGGGTGTTCCTTGAACGGCTTGCGCGCGATGCTGTCAGTGTTCTTGGAGCTCACCGCGAGCACAATGCCGCGCGCACGCAAAGTCAACGCGAGTTGCTGCACGGCAAGATGCGCCTCGCCGGTTGCATCGCCCTGGGCGATTTGAATGCCCTCCATGCCGTCGTCGCCGATCACACCGCCCCAGACGGTGTTGTCGAGGTCAAGCACGAGAACACGGCGGCTCTTGCCGCGCATGGCGCCGATGATGCGCGCGACATGCTCGGCGTAAAGCGGAACCAGGGCATCCGCGAACGGCAGCTTCGCCAGGTTCCACTGGGCGGGCGAGTGCCAGTCGGCAAGGCCAACGGTCTCGGCGATGCCCGCCACGTCGAGCACCATGTCGGTCGATTGCAGCACCGCCTGGGAAATCTTCTGGTTGACGCGATCGACCAGATTGCGCGCCGTGCCGGCCAGCGCGCGGTCGAAGGATCCGAACAGCCCCTCGGGCGGCGCGGCGAGCGTCTGCAGGACACACAGCGCACCGCTGTTGCGCGATATGCTCGCACGGATCGAATCGAGAAGTCTAATTGCCGCGTCAACGGCCTCGGTGGCCAGTTGCTCATTTCCCGGGCAGGGCTGCAGGGACAGCCCGCGGTGATCGAGCGCAAGCAGGACCGCGTCGGGCCGCGCCTTGTTGAGCGGGGAATCCGGTTCCAGCGACTCTTGCAGGAATTGATCATAAGCGCCCGTGATACATTCGAGCGCAATACCATGACGGGCGGCCGTGGCAACCAGGACGGGAACGATTAAATCGAGCGTTCCGTTTCCGATCAGGCCGAGGCGAAAGGGCGTGAGCGGTGCAAGCGATATGCCGCTGAGTTGCAGTGATCGAATTGTCCGACCCAGCCGGGAGAGTTGCTGCTCATCGAGCGCGTGGGTCGCGAGAGCTCTGATCTTCTTTCCGACGGCGCCGCCGGAACCGTTTGCCAGTTCTTTGCAGCGGATCGAGAAATCGGAAGGAGGTTTTGGAAGCCAGGCGAGTTCTCGATACAGCTCTGCGGACACGGCCGTTCCTTTTTTTGGCAACACGGTGATTGCCCACCTTGCTTGCGTTCCCCCTCATTGTTGTTAGCCACAATCTTTATCCATAATTCGACAGTTTCATGGCGATTGAAAACGCCGCTACATCTTCGAAGTGCGATGACACAAGTTTGTCGTGGTCAAGCAGGCAGAGCGAGAGCGCGCTGCGATAATCCGTTGTCACGTCGCGCAAATACGAAATAAGAACCTGGTTTCGATTGCGCGTGAGGGACCCGAAGTGACGAATGAACTCGTTTTGTCGGTCGTAATTCCAAATCACAATTACGCCGATTATGTAGGCACTGCGGTCCAGAGCGCGCTCGACATTCGCTGGCCGAATGTCGAGGTGATCGTCGTTGATGATGGATCGACGGACAATTCGCTCGAGGTCATCGAGGCCTACGCCGACAGGATTACGATCATCAATCAGGCCAATGCCGGCCAGATGCCGTCTTGTGTCAACGGTTTCCGCCGCTGCACCGGCGACGTCGTTATATTTCTCGATTCCGATGATGCACTTCATCCGGACATCATGACTGAAATTGCGGCAGTCTGGTCCGATGCGGCCAGCAAATTCCAGTTTCAGATGCGGGTCGTCGACGCCAAGGGAAATCCGACGGGCAGCATCCTCCCGCAATATTTTGCACACCCCACCCCCGAAGACATCCGCACATGGGTGGCGACGACTGGTGTCTATCCGACGCCGCCGGGATCGGGCAGTGCGTATCCGCGGGCGGTGGTCGACCAAATCTTTGGATTTGAATCTGATTTTGTCGATCGCGCGCCCGACAGTTACTTGATTGCAGCAGCCCCTGTATTTGGCGACGTCATCACGATTCCGAAGCCGCTGGTGGATTATCGGGTTCATGGGTTGAATCATGGCGCGCACCTGCATCTGGACGACAGCCGCTTCGCGCGGGAAGTCGACCTGACCCGTCGGCGTCACAAGTTCTTCACTGAAGTGGCAAGCAGTGCCGGGATGTCGGTGGATGCCGGCGCGCTCAACAGGAATTTGCTGTTCCTGTGCCTGCGCGCCGCGTCGTACTCCCTGCGACCGGACATCCATCCGATTGCGGACGACAGCGCGATGCAGATTGCTTCCGCCACCTTCAAGGCACGGGCGTTTCCGCAGGGCTTTTCACAGGCGCAACGGACGTCGTTATTTTTGTGGATGATTTTTGCATTGTTTGGGCCGCGCGGCCTTCGCCGGTCCGTGGTGAGCTGGCGCTATGTGCCGACGGCGCGGCCGCAATGGATGAGAAGAACGCTTAGCCTGCTTCGGGTGGTGAAGAAAGCGCCAGGAACAAGTGCGGGGCGAGAGCTGGCCTAGCGCGAACATGGAGGCCTTCACTCGGCGAAATGCGGTTGCTGGACCCTGCGACGCGGCTTGAGAAATTCCGCAAGCGGGCGCTCGAACAGTCGCCATGCCGCTACGCCTATCAAGGCGGAAAGGACCAGGCTGGCGGCGAAAAACGACAAAGGGTTGAAGTGTGCCTTGAACTTCCCGATCGCGGAGATGGTCAGCGTATGCGTCAGGTAGACCGAATATGAGGCGTCGCCGAGCACGGCAAGGGCAGGAACAAGAGGGACGCTCCTGTTCTTCTCAATGATGACGGCTCCGGCGACGAGTAGGAATGCCGGTATTCCCCAGACCATCGCACGTGGCGAGTCGATCTCGAATCTGACCGAAACGAAAAGCAACAGCAGACCAGCAGTCAGCGAGATGTAACCCCAGCGAAGCTGCGGCAGGCGATCTTGTTCAAATGCTCTGCCCAGCAATACCCCGGCCGGAAATTCGAGCACGATCGGGGCGGTGTAAAAAACGATCAGCGGGCTGCCGCCGGTGTAAAGACGGCCGATCAAGGTCAGGACAAGGAATACCGCGGCCAGGAAAACCAGTCGGGTGGTATTCTCCAGAACGAGTGCCATGGCAAAGACGGCATAAAAGAACATCTCGTAGTTCAGGGTCCATCCCGGCACCACCACTGGCCAGATCTCGCCGTCGCTCGGAGATCGCATCGGAACGAAGAAAAGTGAGGCGAGAGTGTGCGTGGTGCTGACAACAAGCCGTGGAAACAGGATCGGAAAGACCATCGCCGCGAACACGAAAGAAAGCGTCACGAACCAGTACATCGGAACAATTCTGACCATGCGGTTCAGGAAGAAATCTGTCGGCGCCTGCGTGCGGTAGGCGGTCACGGTCCACATGACGAACCCGCTGACGACAAAAAAGACGTCCACGCCGGCGCTGCCGATGACGAGCGTCCGTCCGTACGTGAAGCCTTGCGCATGAAACGCCACAACCCCGAAGGCCGCAAACGCTCGCAAATATTGGATGGAGAGAAGCTTTGCCAAAGGCTGTCTCCAGTAGTGACGACCACTGTCCGAATGACGCCCACAGAAGTCCGTGCCGCGTCCTTGCATGCGCGGCCTTACGTCCATCGCATTTCGGGTGAGTTCGGCGCGAAGCGCGGCGGCCAGCATCACTGGCGTCGGCTTCCCGTGGGGCTTCTCATCTTCCCAGGAGAGTTCGTTGTTCGTGTGGATGTTATGCGTTCTTTTTGCGCCGCGAGGTCCGTCATGGACCGGCGCAGCGCATCAGTAGAACGAGGAACGCGCTCAATCTGCTCGGAGACGGAGTGGGCAATCTGGCTCGCAGGACCTGAACGGCACGCAAAACCAGCGGAGGTTCAGCCCGATTGCGAGGGTAGGCGTTGAAGCGACTGACGCGCTGGGGGTCCCACCAGTGTCAGCAGCCAGACGATCAGCGCGAAGCTTGGCTTCAGCACGACCCCGATACTGATCCAGCTGAACACGAGAAAGTTGCAAATCTCCACGCCCAGCCGGCTCGAATACAGCCGTTGCAGAAGAATAGCTGCGATAAGGCCAAACCCGAGCAAGCCGTATTCATAGATCAACTTTGCCCAGGTCGGATCGTTGACCTCATAGTTCATGCGATACAGCTGGACGTCCCTCAGATAGCTGCCTGCCCCGTTGCCAAACCATGTGGTAAGGGGGCCGTTGTCGAAGCTGTGTCCGATCATTTCCATCGGTGCGACGAAGCGCGCATAAGCGCTTGTATTCGGTGTCTGAAACTCGGAGAGACGGTCGAACCACAGGTCTAGGCCCGGAATGTTCAAACTGTAGAGCAGGTACAGCGCCAGGATCAGGCCAACGAGATAGACGACGAAGAGCGGAATGCGAGCGAGTGATCTCGGCAGCAACAATCCAGCGGTGATTGCGAGCAGGCCGGAGCCGGAAAGCGAACAAAGCAGTCCAGCCGCGAGAATGCCCATAGTGCGCAGCCTCGCCCGCGACCCGAACTCGATGATGAGGGCCAGCGCCACCACGAGGGAAAGATCAGCCGACTCGCGGAGGAAAAAGCCGTTTGGCTTGATGATTCCGCCGCCTTCGCGGACGAAGGTGTAGTGCCCGGCACCACGAATGGCTTCGGGGAGGCTGAAATAGATGTTGGTCAGAAGCGACGATTTGGTGGCGTTGACCAGCACGATCTGCACGATCGCGATGCCGGCGATGACCGTTGCTGCCGAGACATAGGCGGACAGAATATATTCGTGGACACCCTCCGGTGCGCCCTTCAGCCGAATGGCGAACGGAGCATAGAGAACGAAAAGAAGCATCAACGACGTCCATGACGTCGACGTTGTCGCGGTATAGGTTCCGAAGCAGGCGAGGATCAAGGCGACCAAGAACAGCGCCAGAGACAGGAACCCGATCGAGGCGAAGCCACTCATCAACAGATACGCCGTTACGAGGGCATAGCAGATGAGATCGGTCGACGCCGGAAAGGCGCTGATATTGTAGGCAATCTGCGACAGGAACAGAACGGAGATGATCGATGCCCATATGGCACGTCTCCCCGACTTGCTGAGTTCGGTGTCAGATGACGTTAACTGCGGCCGCGTCACCCCAGCCGGTGCCGCCAGAGGAACTTGAATCTCAAAGGTCATCGCGGCTTTCGCCTGGGTGGATCGAGATCACGCTAACACACTCCGGTCATGTGCAACGGCCGATATCGGAATTCAGTTTTGACGTCACGTCAGTCCCTCCGGAGCAGGATGTCACGAAGGCGCTCGGTTCCCTGCTCGAGCCCGAAGCGGCTCGACATCAGTTCGAACAGCTTGGCCTGGTTCCGGTTAAGGACGGCGAGGTCGTCGATACTGCCGATGATGACATTTGCCAAGCCTTCCATGGTGTCCGCGAGATACATGGCCGATTGCTCATCGGTAGTGGTGCCATCGACTGCCGTTCGAAGTCCGAATATGGGAAGCCTCGCGAATGCGTAATCCAACAGTTTCAGCTTGAAACCCCCACCGAGCGTCTCCGCGACCAGTCCGCCGCGCGACCTCGCAACCACGCCCGAGAGATCGGCAACCGGGCCATGGAACACCAGATTCGGTCGCTCATGGGCATAGCGGGCCTGGATGGCCTCTGGAACGTTTCCGACTACGTCGAGAGTGACGTTCTTGGATTTCAGCACGGGAAGCAACGTGCCAACGATGTGCTCGAGATTGCGCTGCTTTGCTACCCATTCGAATGAACCGAGTAGCAGGATGGATCGCGGCCGGGTTGGCTCGATGCAATCGCTCGGCGCGATCGTTCCGAGATAGATCGGCGGCACCACGAACGTGGTCTTGCCTGACGGCGCGAAATAAGCTGCGTCGACGTCGGTGATGCAGACAATGCGGTTGGCGACCTTGACGATGCGGTGCTCCAGCCGCCGGTACTTTTCAGCATCCCAGCGCATGATCGTCCGCCGCACCGGGTTGGCGAAGTCCTTCGCGATCTCGCGCCGGATCTTTTCTTCGGCGTTATGCGCCACATAGCAGATTGAGGCTTGCTTTCGCTGCTGTAATACCGTCGGCAAGAACGCGGCGGAGCGGGCGTGATCGAACACGATCCAGTCCCAGTGTTGATTCAAGAGTTCTGTCAGAGCAGTCCCGATCAAGGGCGGTGCGAGACTGTAGGCGTCCCTTGGCAACGATGTGAGCAGGCTCAGAATTCCGAATCGCCTTGGCCACGGCGGCTCCGGGAAGGCCGTGCGCGGCAAGCGGAGCAAGCGGTCTTCGATCGGCCCGTTCTCGCGTCGCGTGCCGACGACCGTGACGGCAGCCCGCTCGGTCCTTGAGAGCGCTGTAAGCATTCCCGCTGTATAGAGCGCATCGCCGCTAAAGAGCGGTGAGGGGACGCGGCCGGCGATCCAGAGAACCTTCTTCATCGCTCTATCTCGAAACAACGCTCAGAACGGAATGCCGAGGCCGAGCAACGGCGACTTTGGATCACGCGACGGATGGAGATTTCGCGGCGAGCAGGCGTCGCTTGACAAGGAGCCTTGCAACGTAGGTGATCCGCTTTGTGCCGCGAGCGATGGAGGCAAGCCTCTGGCGAAGCCGCTCCGTGGACTGCAAGGGGGGAGCATCGAGATTGCGCGGCTCGATGCTGCTTTCGTAGGCCGCCTGGCTGACGAGAAACGGTTGGGTCTCGGCGAAATCAATCCCGTGCCGATCGTAATAGACGAGCTTGTGGTCGAGTGGTCGGTCGGCGACCGAGAGTGCCCTGATCAGCTCAACTGCGCCCTTTCCGGTGATGGCATAGGCGGCGGATCCCAACGCAGGCTTTAGAGGAACGACGAGCTGGGCCGTTTCGCCCTTGACGAGCGAAACGCCAGATTTCGACGTATGCGCATAGTGAATGCCCTCGAATTTCACGATGTCGCACCTCATCAGAAAGCGCGACAGATCGTGCCGATAGAATTGCGCAAAGCGTTCGTCGAACGCGGCGTCGTCCTCGAGGATGATGGCCATCGGCAAGTTCCTGCGAACGATGCGTTTCAGCGCGGCGATGTGCGAAAGGTAGCAACCGATTTCGCCTGCCTTCATCGAGCGATTGGCAGGGGTAAAGTGAAATTCGCGGCGGATCACCCGGCGGATGAGCGTCGCGCGCTTCCTGGCGTCAATCGCGGGGAGTCTTTCAAAGGGGATCCCGAGCCGCGTCAGCGTACTCGAAATGTCCTGCCATCGCGCAACGTCCCGATCAAGATTGATGACGAAGGCCGGTATGGTAGCGTCGGTTGCCACAACTTCTCTCACGTTTGATTTGTCGCTTGCTCAGAGCAAGTGGTGTTGCCGCAAATTTCGTCATTCTCCAGACAAAAATTCGGCAGTCCGACCACATCATGGCCAAGCTTGACGTGTCTTATGCGAAGCCAAACTCCCGTCTTCTTCCATTTCGTCAATGTGAATGGCTGAACGTCGGGAAACTCCTAGAGTGCGAGGCTAACCTGTCCTACCGACGCAAGGCTGTCAACTTGAGCGAGCTCTGTTGATGAAGACAGGAGTCGCCGTCATCGAAATTTCACACGCGCAAAAGGCTAGCTGAATGATCCTCGCCGAGATTGGCAAACGCGTCCTCCCGATATTGATGATCCTCACTGCCATTCCGACGCCGGCGCGGTCTGCGGGATGGGAACTGGTGTTTTCTGACGAGTTCAACGGCGACAAGCTCGACCGCACCAAGTGGGCCACGCGTTATCTCTACAACAACGAGACGATGGACCATTTCAACGACGAGAACCAACGTTATCGCGACGGCCACGTCGTGGCTGACGGCGTGCTCAACCTGATTGCAAAGAAGATGCCCGGATCGGTCAGCCTGTACGAATCCGCCATGATCCGCAGTCATCGAACGTTCTACTACGGATATTATGAAGCGCGTGTGTTCCTGCCCAACGCCAAGGGCGTCTGGCCGGCGTTCTGGCTCGAGGCCGACTACGACATCGATGGCAAGACTTGGCATCCGCCGGAGATCGACATCTTCGAATTTGTCATAAATGGCGTCGAGGACAAGGCGAACTCGCTGCACTCGAATGTGGTGGCGCCCTTTAATCCGCAGCAATACACCTATGTCGATCGCTCCTTCGAGCTCAAGTTCCAGAATATGTATGGAAGCGAGGACCTCAATCAGGGTTGGCATACTGCTGGCTTCGTGTGGGCGCCCGACAAGATATCGCTGTTCTGGGATGGCAAGCTGATCTACACGCGCAATTACCAGTGGCTGCGCAGCGACGGAAAGCTCGGACCGCCCGCGCATGTCGATCTCAACTTCGCTGTCGGCGGCAGCAAATGGGCGGGCCGGCATGGCGTTGATGAGGCGGCGTTTCCGCAGACCTTCAAGATCGATTATCTCCGCGTTTGTCAGTACACAACCTCCGAGCGCGGAGGCCGGCAATGTGGTCCGAGCGAATTGACGCCGGATCCAAAGCAATTTGGTTATTCCGCGCCGCTCAACGACATGGCGAAGCCGGCGTTCCTGGGCGTCAGCAAGGTGGTGGTGGGCAAGAAGCCCAACGCGGGCGTCCTGGCGCTAACCACAAGCGACAAGCTCGATGTCGAAATTCCGCTCAAGGTCCCGGACGACTATCCATCCAACCGGACGCTTCAGCTCACCATTTACGACAAGGCAACGGGATCCATCGTGTCGTCGGCCAATGCCAAACTTCGGGTCGAGCCCGACAAGAAGCGAGCCGACGGCTCCGTTATTGTCGCGGCCTCAATGCCTGCCATTCAGAGCCCCGGAAACTACATCCTATTTGGCAGGTTGGCTGCAGAGGCGACCAACGGCAGTGGAAAGGAGACGCTGTCCAGTCCGGCGACGTGCGGCACGGATGTCGTCCAGCCGGCCAAGGCGACTGTGTGCAAGCTGTTGTACATGGAAGTGCAGGCGCAGTCGCATTGATGAAGGTGCGCGCCGGCGTCGGCGGCGCCTTCATCCGTGCAAGTCAGCTTCGGCGGCATGGCAGGTTCGCTATGCCCGCTTCGCTCCGAAGAACTCGCGTCGCAGCTTCGGCGTCATCAGCCTCAGCGAGAGCGCGGTCTTGATGAAACGCAGCGGATGGGCAAGCGTCGCCTTGTTGAAGAAGGTTGCGATCAGCCCGGACGAATTACTGTGGGCCCCCGGATGTCCGACCCGATAGATCGCGCCAAAGAAGGGGAGGGGCGATAGCGGGGTTCCCGCTGTGGCCAGTTCCTGGGCGACGGCGATGTGGCTGCCAAGCATGCGCTTCATGTAGTCGTCCGCGTCGTTTCCCTTGAGCTTCTCGAGATCGTAGAGCCGGGCGTTGATGATGTGCGACGTGCCGCAAAGCATGAAGAACTTTGAGATGGCACCGAGCAGCCGGGTGCCTTCGGTCCACATGTAGCCACGGTCGATGTACCATCCATTGTCGTCGGGATGCCTGGCGACGTGGTCGGCTAGCCTGGAACTGACAAAATCGTCATCGTCGACGATCATGAAGAAGGTGGTGTCCCGAGCTGCCAGCATTCCCGCGCGTACGCGACGTCCTTTGTCGATGCGGAAGAAATCACGGAAAACCTCGACGTCGTCTGTGGCACCGCGTTCGTGTTTCAGGTTCGGCGCAAAGTCGACACGTTCGACCGAAAAGCCCTTCGGCAGGGCAGGCAGGTCTGCGCCGGCATTCGCCACAATGATGGCTTGCCAGCGGTCACCATTCTGACCCGAGATTGATGTTATGGTCTGCGCAAGCCGCGCCTTGAGGGCGTCCCAGTTCTTGGAATTTGCCGGATGGCGAACCGGTATGATGAAGGTCAACATGAGTTGTCTCGCATGGACGTCGTGGGCTTTGATGCTGCGCATCGCGCGATGGCTCCGGCAAGATAGCATGTCCTGTTGGCCCGGCAGATGCATAGCACCAAGTGACTGCTGCCGCCCGGATTGGTCATCGTGGTTGCATGAACTGTCAGCGAGAGGTTTGTGGCAAAGCTATGAAACGGCGCTCGACGTTCCCTTGCGATAGATCGTAGTGCAGCCGTGACGATCCCTCTCTTGGAACTACCCTGCTCTCTACCGATCGGTTCAGCACGCTTTCTCCCTTCTTGATGTGAACGACAGATGACTCCTGGAATGCCGCCGGATCAAAAATCACCTACGCAGCTCTTGACCATCCAGTACTTGCGCGGTGTCGCATCCGTGATGGTGGTCCTGCACCACATCAGAAATCCGTGGCCGAATCTCTACAATCCGCTCGAGAAGTTCGACATGGGCGAGGCCGGGGTCGACATCTTCTTCATCATCAGCGGCGTGGTGATGTACGTCTCGTCGCGGGTTGAGACACCTGCGATCTTCGCCGGATTGCGGCTCATCCGGGTCGCGCCGCTGTACTGGATCCTGACACTCGCCGCGGCTAGCTTGCTTCTATTGTCTGGCGGGGCGAAGCCCGGTATCGCGCTCGTGAACGACGTGATCCTTTCTGCGCTGTTCATTCCACATCACAGCTCGATCTTTACCGGCACGATCTGGCCGGTGTTGAACCCGGGTTGGACCCTGTATTTTGAAATGTTCTTCTACCTGATCTTTGCGGTTGGCCTTTTTTTTCGTAAACCGCTGCTGATCTCGCTATGTCTGATTGCCCTGCTTGTTACGCTGGGACAGTTTGCCGCCACCGACGAATCGATCTTCCGCACGTATACGCACCCGCTGCTGATGTACACGCATCCCCTGATGCTGGAATTTGCGGCCGGCATCGTCTTGGGATGGTTGTTCCTGAGCGGGAAAGTTCCTAACGTCTGGCTGCTCCTGCCGGCTGGCTTCCTGGCGTTGTTCGCGGCGCATATCTTGCGGCTTCCGTACTTGTTTCTGCAAAACGGACTGTGCGCAGCGTTGATTATGGTCGGCGCGGTCGCCGCCGAGCGATCATTCAAGATTCCCGAGATTCGCTGGCTGCGATTTCTGGGGGATGCGAGCTATTCGATCTATCTGACGCACGCGCTGACCCTCTTCGTATTTCGCCGCCTGTTTCTTCGGCTACCGTTGGAAGGTGTGCCGCAATTTGCTTTGTTCGCGGCTCTCGCCGCAACGGCTTCGCTGCTGGTCGGATTTCTAGTCTACTTCAAAGTGGAGCGTGCGATGACGCGCTGGCTGCGTTCGCAATTCCTGACGGTCTTCGCGGTCAAGCGCGGAGGTGCAGGCCAGCGATTGCTGGAAGTCAGCTCGTCTGTCACCGTGGCCCAGCCGGCGGCTGACTAATAAGCGGACTCTTGTGCCTCCTCCCTGGGCAGACATTCACGGGGGTCGGCGCCTTGCCTTCAGTCGACTGAAGCGGGGCAGGCATGCGCATGATGCAGGTGCGCACCCCGCAATCCAGTGACCTTGATGTCCCGGTTTTTCGGGACCCCATTGGGCCTCACTGCGTTAAGCAATCAGCTTTTTGAACACCAGTCCATTGCGAGATCGTTGGTACAGGAACCGACGACTCTCATAATCACCTCAGGGCCCAACGTTATCGGCTTCGCCGCAAATCTTGCGTTCGTTAGTGCGATTACTTGGTCATGCGGGACGACAGGAACATGAAGATTGCGTATCTCATCCTTGCCCACAGGCATCCGGAGCAGCTTTCTCGACTGGTCCGTCAGCTGCGGTCTCCGACTACAGAAATGTTTGTGCATATCGACGCCCAGGCGGACATCGACCCGTTCCTGCGGGTGGTCGGTTCCGATGTACAACTCATAGCAAAGCGAATTCCGATCTATTGGGGCGACTATTCGCTGATCAGCGCGGCCCTTGTGCTCATGGAGGCAGCATTGGCGGCGCCTCGTCGCTATGACTATTTGGTTCTAATCAGCGGCGCGGACTATCCGCTGCGTACGACGACCGAGATCGAGAGTTTCTTCATAGAGAATAACGGCATTCAATTCATCGATTCGGTGGCGATGCCGTCCGAGGCCGCCGCGAAACCGCTTTCTCGCCTGACGGCCTACAAGCGCCGCCCCGGGCCGCTGGGTTGGTGCAGCGGCAAAGGGCGTCGGCTGATTAGCGGACTCGGCCTGATGCAGAAGGGGCGCGACTACAGGAAGTACCTCGGCGAACTAACCCCTTACGCCGGTAACCAATGGTGGGCGCTGACGCGCGATGCTTGCATCTACGTCCAGAAATTCGTGGCCGACAATCCGAGGATCATGAAATTCTATGAGAGTACCCATGTCCCGGATGAAATGGTGTTCCAGACCATCCTGGCGAACTCACTGTTTCGTCCGAACATGCGGCGCAGTCTCACCTATTCGGATTGGAGCGGGGGCGGCGCAAATCCGTCGGAAATTGGCGAGCGTCACATCGCGATGTTTCGCGCCAATCCGCGCCTGAAGATAGATGGCATTTTCGGCGCGGGTGAACTGCTGTTTTGCCGCAAGGTCATGGACACTGCGGTCTCGGATCAGCTCGCGGTCATGATCCAGCAACGGAATCCAGGTATGTGACACGCTTCCGACCCATTGCTTGCATTTGATGGCGAGGAAACCGGGCACAGCCAATATCTGCCAGTCGAGTCTGACGTCTCCGGCTACAATTTGGTCGCATTTCGGAGCTGGTTGAAGGCTGATACTTGTTCCGCACAAACGTCGAAGGGCAGGCCTGCCTCTTGCATCTACAGCTGTGACAACTTGCCAGGCATCCTCGGTTGGCTGGCAACGGATGGGGCGCGTGGTCGCGGTCGAGCGCGCGCTCCGCCGATTCCGCTCCGGGGAAGCGTCTGATGGCAATCGAGTTGCGCGCGATCGGAAACTGTCCGCTGGGCCGTCAACTTCGCGCAAGCGAGTCTTTGCACGGTTCCATACATTCAAGGTGACCGCCCGTCATCGCGCCGGGAGCTCACGAGCTGGGAAGAAATCTGCAAATGGTAGGTACTGAACCCGGCAACCGCACACACGCCGTTCGGGCGATCCGGGGCGTGTTCTGGTCGAGCGTCAACTCGGTCATACCGTCGCTCGCCGGTTTTCTCGTTTTCCTGGTGACTTCGCGCTATCTCGGTCCGGGCGAGTTCGGTGTCGTGGCCCTTGCCGGCAGTCTGGTCGCGTTGCTTGCAGTGCTATTGCCGTCGGGTTTCGCCGAGGCGATCGTTCAGCGGTCGTCCGTTGACGACATTCATCTCGACTCGATCTTCTGGGCGGCAACGATCTGCGCGCTCGTCGCGTATGCCGTGCTTGCGATCTGCAGTGGACCGTTCAGCCGAATGCTCGGCTCGGAATGGATTGCGGTGTTGCTGCCCGTCGCCGGACTCAGGCTGTTCGCGGATGCCGCCGGTATCGTTCCGCAGGCCATCATCACGCGAAGAATGTCCTTTGAGTTGATTGCCGGCCGGACGTTGCTTGCCACAGTGGTATCGGCGGCGCTGACCGTGCTCCTTCTCGTCGCCGGTTATGGCGTTTGGGCTCTCCTCATCGCGCAACTGTCCTCATCCGTCACCGCGGCGGTGGCCGCGATGTGGGGAGCGGGGTGGCGGCCGAAATTCCGGATCAGCCTGGATGCGCTCAAATCGCTCGCGCGTTACGGCGGGTTTTCATCGGGCACTCGCGCCATGCAGGCCCTGACGACGCAGGCGGATCCCGCGATCGTGGGACTGTACCTGGGGCCGCATCAGACGGGCGTCTATGCCTTTTCCCGGAACCTGTTCCAAATGATCCTCAATGTGCTAGCTGCGCCGATCGGCGCAGTGGCTCATCCGATGTTCTCAGCCATTCAGGAGAATGTGGATCGGGTCAGGAAAGGCTTCCTGCTTGCGACTTTTCTCTCCTCTGCGTTGTCGTTTCCAGTCTTCATCGGGTTTACGATGGTGGCGGACCTTGCGGTTCCCGTCATATTCGGATCGCGCTGGGTTGATACGGTTGCCCCGATCAGGCTGAATTGTGGCTTGGGCTTGATGGCCTGCATCGGTGTGATTCAGGGAAGCCTGATCAACAGCCGTGGTCATGCGCATTGGTGGTTTTATTATCAGCTTGCCGCCGGAATAGTCACGCTTGGGATCCTGCTGCTGATGTCGAGATTCGGCGTGACCGTGCTTCTGGCTGCCGTCCTGATCGCAACCATCGCCCGATGGCCGTTCGCGGTGATGAAGACCTCCCGACTGTTGTCGGAACCAGTGTCGGAGTACTTGCGGGTCTTCGTCGGCCCGACGGCCTCCTGCATGGTCATGGTGGCGTGCATTGCAGCCACCAGACATCTTCTTCCCGAGCTTCCGCCAACGCTTACGCTGAGCATCAGCGTTGCGGTTGGAGCAGTGTCATATCTCGGGGCGATGCTGGTCCTCGCCAGGGATCAGACGCTCGATGTCGTGCGGTTGCTTTTTGGCTCGATCTCGTCCGGATCACAGGGCCGGCGTGGGGTTGCGTCGACGCCTGGTTGAGCACGTTGGTTGCACCTCGTGGCTCAATAATGCTACCCGACGACTATCTCGTCTTATGTTCCTCTGTTCTCGAACCTGACTAAGGCCAGAGCAAGTAGAAATGCATGAAGTTGCACTAACGTTGGTCCTGTGCTCTCGAAATGGAATGAGGACCGTCGGCAAATGCCTGGATCATATTCGCTCGATGGACGGCGCTTCCGCCATTGAGGTTGTGCTGGTCGACAACGGCTCGACGGATGGCACCTTCGCGGCCATGCAGGAGTTCTGCCGGGCTAACCCAAATCTGTGGCGTACTATCCAGGAGACCAAGCCGGGCAATTCAGCGGGCCGAAATACCGGGATCATGGCGTCCTCCGGCGGAGTGATCCTGTTCATCGACGACGATTGTTATCCGGACAGGGATTTTGCGTCCGCGTGGAAGGCGGTATTCGCGCAAGATCCCGGGCTGGGCTTTGGTTCTGGGAGAATCCTGCCGTACGATGCACGGCAGTCACCGCTCGGTTGCAACACCAGTACCACGATAAAGATTCTTACGTCGTCCACCTTTATCCAGCGAGGGTTTGTCCAAGGATCCAACATGGCGTTCAGGCGCCAGTGTTTGATCGATGCCGGCATGTTCGATGCCCACTTCGGGGCCGGTACGCCGTTTGCCGGAGAGGAATGGGAAGTTGCTGTCAGGTCGTCATATGCTGGCTGGACGGGCGGATATTTCCCGCAGCCAAGCGTGGCTCACGATCATGGTCGTTTTGTCGACGAGGCATTCGTGCGCGGACATTACTATGACATCGGTGCCGGCGCCGTCTACGCCAAGCACCTTCTGACGGCGCACGCCTCGGCGACGATCGTGGAGATCGCGCGGGACATCCGCAGACAGATCAGGAAGGGTGCCGCCGTTGGGCCTCTGTTCGGAGGAGCCATGCAATATTACTCGACCATGCTGCGTCAGGCGCGATCATGAAACTCTACTACTATCGGAGCACAGCACCGAACTTCGGTGACGACCTGAACAATGTGCTCATGCCGAAGGTCTTTCCGCGCTTCTTTGATGAAGACGATCTGACCCTGTTTCTGGCGATCGGGTCGGTCCTGTTCGACCATCATCCGCAACAGGCCCTGAAAGTGGTCTTTGGGTCGGGATTTGGTCAATACACTGCGGCTCCTCGACTCGACGACCGTTGGAAGCTCTATTGCGTGCGAGGACCGCTGACTGCGCAAGCGTTGGGACTCGACGAACGCCTTGTCGCGGCGGATGCGGCAGTGCTGGTCAATCGCCACCTGAGGGATGAAGTCCCGAAACGTTTCAAGTTCAGCTACATTCCGCATTGGCAGAGCTTATTGAACGGCAACTGGCCCAAGGCATGCGAACTGGCCAATGTCGAACTGATCGATCCGCGTTGGCCGGTCGATCGCGTCCTTGAAATGATCCGGGCTTCGAACACTGTCATTACCGAAGCGATGCACGGAGCCATCGTGGCGGATGCGCTACGGGTGCCGTGGGTGCCGGTTCTTCCGTTCCACCGGTCGCATCGATTCAAATGGTCGGATTGGGCCGGCGCTCTTATGATCGATCTGAAACCCTACGCCACCTTTCCCGCGACGTTGCACGACCTCTGGGTCTCGAAGACGGGCAGGGATGGCAACTGGATGTCCAGCAAGAACGGGCTGGTTCAACTGGCCGTCGGAGCGGCCAACAACGTGCTGCCTCATATCGCCGCGCGCGGATTGCAGCGGCTGAGCGAAATGGAGCCCGTGCTCAGCTCAGATGTTGCCCTCGCAAAGGCCGTGTCGAAGCTCGAGGACGCCGCCGACCGCATCCGCCGGGATTTTCATCGTTGAACGAGACGCGCCGCGTCTCGTTCTAAGAGCGTTCAGAACTGGATGACCTTTACGCCAGCGATATACATTCTGGCGGGGAAGCCGCCAGGACCGTTCGGCTCGCCCGCCGGACCGCCGACGGCAACGTCCATCAGCATGTACCATGGCCCGGCGCCGACCCGGTTCGGCATGGCGCAATAGGGCCGGCCGTTGAGGTAATAGATAAGCTGCTGCTCGCCGATGAAGCAGCCGAAGCGGTTGAACCGGGAAAAAAGATCGACGCCTTCTTCAATCAGGCCAAGCGGCATCGCCGCGCCGCGGGCGTCGGGTCCCTTTTCGCCTTTCCAGTGAATGCTGGAGAATATGACGTCTTCCCGATACTGCGGCGCCCCGGTGATGTAGGTCTCGAGGAGATCGATCTCTGGCGGCCAGCCGGGCTTGACGGGCAACAGCCACAGCCCCGGCCAGCTGCCTGTAACTTTCATCAGCCTGACATTGAACTCGACGTAGGTGTTGAGCGTAATGCGGTTGAACAGGGTACGCGATGTTACGATCGCAGAGGAAAACCTGAACGGCGTTTCCTTCCGCCACCCCGGCACCAGTTTGCCTCCTTGCCCATCCGACAGCCCATCTTGGTGGTATTCGGCCTGAATGAAGCGACAGCCCGTTAGCGGATCTATTCCCCACACTGTTGTTTCCGGGTTTAGCGATGGGTCGGCGTAGTAGCCTAATTCCTTGTTGCCATCCAGACGGCGCCCGGTCGCAAGACGGCTTTGCCAGCATGGCGTGCCACCAGCGACATATCCCTCGTCGTTCGCAAAATCGCGATCGAGCAGGCGATCGGAGAAGATCACCGAGCCGTGCGAAGGAAGCGGCGGCAGCGGGACATCGTCACTGACATGGGGGGCCGCGACCGAAGGCAGATCGCCTGGTCTTACCTCTGCGCTGGCGCGCGCAAAGCCGAAAAGCGGATGTCCGAAATCCGATATCTGGAAGATGATTGACTTGCCCGCCTCAAGCGGCCGCGCAAGGCGGATCTTCACCACTTTGACCTGCTCGCCGGGCTGAAAGATGAGGAAGCCGCGGACAACGAAGAAATCGGCGTCCTTCGTCGCCTCGCCCGGCAAAACCCCAATCGTTCCGGTCCCGTTAAGCGTTTCATATTCCAGCACAATCGTGCAGGTGGTCGGCGCGTTGAGCTTGACGGGCACTTCTGCCCAGAGCTCTGCTGGTCCGACTGTCGTATCCACGACGGCGATGGTGGAGTCGCCGAATGAGAACGCGCCGTCCGCCGCAGCCGGCGTGTCCAGGACCGTCAGCGGGCCGATGGTCGTCAATGCGAGTCCGACCGAGCCCTTGAGCAATGTCCTTCGCGTCGCGCGCATCATCGCCAATTCACCGGCTCTTTGTTGCCCAGAGGCGACGCCCGGACGAGAAGCCGAAGGACACGACAGACTGGAGTGCCAGCGCGACAAGGCCCACAGGGACGGCGAGGGCAAGCGCGCCAAATCTGCGCTTGGCGATCGCGTATTGGCCCGCCGTGCGCAGCTCGGTCCGGAGTGTGCGAAGTCCTTGCCAGTCGCGCCGCCGCCAGGTCGAGCTGAGCCAGCGCAGGATGAAGGTCGCGCGGGTATCGGGCCGCAGGATGTATTTGGCATAAAAACTGCCGCGGCCGCGATCATAGGAATTGAGCAATGCGGGCACGTCCGCTTCGACGCGGCCATGGTCGTGCTGCACGGTCGGTCGGGGGTCGAAGCAGGCGTCGAACCCCGCCCACAGCACCGCTGTCACCGCATCAATGTCCTCGCAGGGAAAGCGCGTGCCCGCGCCGAGTTCGGAATCGATGCCGCCAATGGCCCGCAGCGCCTCGCGCCTAAAGGCGAGGTTTGCGCCCTGCAGCGTTCCGGCCCGGACAAAGGTCCGTTTCGGATAGATACACGGTGCTTCGCTTTCCTCGATCGTGATCCTGGCGTGGTTCGGATTGTGCAGCAAAATGCGGCCTCCGATCACGCCCGCGCCGGGATGATCGGCAAACGCCGCGAGTATGGCGTCAACATAGTCTGGCGCCGGATAGCAGTCGTCATCGGTGAAGGCGACAATCCTGCCGCGCGCGCTTTCCCAGCCAATGTTTCGGGCCGCGCCCAGTCCTATTCGCTCGCCGACGACATATCTCGAGACCGTATCGTTGGCTAATTCACGCTGCAGCACGGCCGCCGTATCGTCGGTCGATGCGTTGTCCACCCAGATCACCTCATAGCGGTGATCGGGGCGCAATGCCCGTAGCGCGCCGAGTGTTCCCGACAGGCGGCTCGCACGATTGCGCGTGCAGATGACGATCGATATCTCGATCTCTCTGGTCGGATCAGCATCCACCATCAGGTCCTGCGCATGTACGAGGCTGAGAGAATGATAGCCCGTGTTCCCCACGTGGCTGCAATGCTGGCCGGGAGTGAGGTCTACAGGCTGGCATGGGTATCGTACCATCCGGGCAGCGAGCCGCGTTGACCTGTACAGAGCTTATAGACCGCCTTGAACGGCAAAGCCAAAACAGGAAGCCTGGCCAGCAGGGAGTCGTCGCCGAAATACCGATAGTCCCGAAATATCGATCGATATCGATGGATGATGCCGTCAAAGTCCAGCCACGGCCCGCCGAGATCCTCGCCAAACGGACCGGAGGCGCCGGCGTCGAAGACATGCGCGACCGTTGAGCCGTCAAGCGCCTTGGTCTCAACCCGCGATCCCGGAATTCGCTGCTGCTGCACGGCCTTGAATTTCCGGTAGCCAAGCTCGCGCAGCAGGCCGAGCTGGGCTTTAACCTCACCAAAGTCGACCTTGTCGGACTCGACAGAGATGTATTGAGGGCGGTTGTGTTGCTGCTTCAATCCCTCCAACACCAGCTGATCGGCTCCCTCGACGTCGATCTTGAGAAAATAGGGCACGCCACAGGAGCGGTAGATATCGACGACGTCGATGCGCGGCAGCACGATGCGTTCACTCCTGTGGCCCAGTTTCTCGGTTCGCGCAGCCCTGTTCTGGTCGATGGTGCTCAGGACGGAGTCCGAATTCTTGTAGAAGGTGATCGTGGGTCCTTCGGACTCCGATGCAATGGCTCCCTCGATGATCCGCAACTGCCCGCTCGCGACTTCGGTGTGAAATCGCCCCTGGCAGTGTCGCACGAGCTCCGGGTTGGCTTCGATCCCAAGAACCTTGAACCCTTTCTTGAGATAAAAGGCCGCATCCTCACCCTTGTGCAGGCCTACGTCGTAGATCAAGTCTGCAATCATTGCGAAGCTCCTACGAATTACACTGTCGAGCCTTCCAAATGATCGTAGCGGCCATCGTCTGGTCTGCCGCGCGAACGTACTCCGGTGCGGAACCTTCCGGCGGGTTGGGCCGCCCGTCAGGCGGCCGCCCTGGTATTGCTGCGAACCTGCCGTTCAATCCACTCATAGGTCTTCTCGAGACCGGAGCGGAGTGTTGCGGACGGCTTCCAGCCGAGCTTCTGGCCGATCAGCCGGTTGTCCGAGTTGCGGCCTCGCACGCCGAGCGGCCCGGGAATGTGCTTCTTGTTCATCTTCTTGCCGGCGATATCGGCTACGATATCGACAAGCTGGTTGATCGTGACCATCTCCTCCGATCCGACGTTGACCGGACCTTCAAAGTCCGAACGCGTCAGGCGGATGGTGCCTTCCAGGCACTCATCTATATAAAGGAACGAGCGCGTCTGGGTGCCATCACCCCAAATTTCGACTTCTCCATGATTGGAGGCCTGCGCAACCTTGCGGCACACCGCCGCGGGCGCCTTCTCCTTGCCGCCTTCCCAGGTGCCCTCGGGGCCGAAGATGTTATGGTAGCGCGCGACGCGGTTTCGCATTCCATAGTTGCGGTTGTAGGCGAGATATAGTCGCTCCGAAAACAGCTTCTCCCAGCCGTATTCGCTGTCGGGCGCCGCCGGATAGGCCGAATCTTCCGCACAGTTCGGATTGTCGGGATCCTTCTGGTTATGTTCCGGATACATGCAGGCCGACGACGAATAGAACATGCTACGCACGTTGCGCTTCTGGCAGGCGTCGAGCATGTTGAGATTGATGGTCGCCGAATTGTGCATCACGTCGGCATCATGCTCGCCAGTAAAGATGTAGCCGGCGCCGCCCATGTCGGCGGCAAGCTGATACACCTCGTCGAACTTCCGGTCGGTGATCTGTTTGCAGAAATTTTGGTCACGAAGATCGCCAACCACAAAATCATCGGCCTCGGTGTCCGTGAATGGCGGAAATTTCAGGTCGACGCCACGCACCCAGAAGCCTTCACGCTTCAGTCGCTTGACCAGGTGGCCGCCAATGAAACCACCCGCACCGCAGACAAGAGCTGTGGGCTTGTTCTTCGTCGCCATTAGATGTTCCTTTCCGTAGCTTTCGAACCGATTGCATAGTCAAATACCGATTCAAATCGGTCGGTTACCAATTTGATGTCGTAGTTTTCGAGCGCAAATGATCTCGCTTTGGCGGCTGCACTTGCTCTCAAGGCTTCGTCGTCGAGAAGCCGCAGGGCAGCCTTCAGGAAGGCCGCCTGATCGACGGGATCAACGACCAATCCGGCGCCATTGCGGCGAATCAGATCGGAAGAGAGATTTTCCTTGGGCGCGGCAAGCAGCACCGGACGCCCGGCGCAGAAATAGGATTGCACCTTCGAGGGCACCGAGAATATTCCTGCTTCCGGTTCGATCGTCGCAACGGCGACATCGGAGGTGGCTAGCACCATGGGAAGATCTGCAAACGGCTGCAACGGCAGCAGGACGAGATTGTCCAGCCCGAGCTCGGCCTTGGCCTGCTCGAGATGCGCGACGCCGACGCCCTGGCTGACGGTCACGACATTGGCGCGTCCCTTCACCGCCTTGGCGAGCTGTACCAGCAGGTCGGGATTGTGCTTCAGTCCAAGCGTGCCCGAATAGAGAAAGTTGAACGAGTCGTGCAGCCCGCGACGGCGCGCCCACTCGTTGTCTTTCGGATGAGGCGCGATATCGTTCAGTGCACCCCAATTCTCGATCACGAAGACGTTGTCTTTCGTGCCGGTCCACTTGCTTGCAAGCGGCGAGAAGGCATTCGTGATGACGACGATCGCGTCAGAGCTCTGAAACTGTCGTCGCTCCAGAAACCTGTAATAGGCTCCGACCATGGCACCGGGGGGGCCCAGCTTCTTGCGCAACAGCTGCGATACGGCAACGCTATAGAAATCCTGGACCCAGAACACGAACTTCGAGCCGCTCTGCTTGCACGCGTTGACGATGGCCGATTGCGCCTCTGTCGGCGTATTGCCGGAGATGACGATGTCCGGCTTGTCCGAATGCACCAGTTTCGCAACCGCCTTTCCGTAGGCGACGTCGTCGAATCTGCGGCGCACGAAGGAAGCCTTGTCGTAGGGGCGCGTTAGCTTGACGCCGGTAAACGACAGGCGATCGGGATCGGCAGGCGATCTCTCGAGCTTGCCCTTCGGGCCAAGGTCGCCGTGAAAATAGGCGTGGCTGACTTCATGTCCCCGGATCGCCAGTTCGCGGCTGAGATCGACCTGGAACGGATGACCAGCGTAGTCGTGGACGAAAATCTTCATGACAGCGCTACCCGACAACCGCACGATGACTGTGGTGGCAATGCGCGCGACGCGAGGTCGCCAGCCATGCGTAGATGGATCGGAGTTGTCTGTCGTCGGTTTGCATTATCCTCAATTTCGAACCTTGTTGATCGCCACGCGGTTTGATGTTCCCGCGGGCCACGTGTTTTAAAGACGTTCTGCTCGAATATTGGACAGCAGCGGAGTGAGACATGATGGCGGCTTCTATTCGACGAGTAAGAAAATCTTGTGTCGGTGTGAATTCAAATTCGGTGCCAATTGGCGGAAGTGGCGAGCGACACCACACGATGTGCTCACAAGTCGTCGAGGCATGCGTCCTTGCCTCAAAACAGCCACGTAAGCAGTGCCTACGCGAAGGATCGCTGGTACCGCGCGTCCAGGCGTGTCCGTTACCTGTGCTGCAATGGTCTGATCGCGCGGGCAAGACAGCGTGCCCTTGGAGCAGATCCGATTTTGGGGTCCCTATGTCATCTAGGTTCATTGCTGTTGCGTTGGCCGGATGGCTGGCAGGATGTCATTGCGCCTTTGCAGATCCGATGACGCTGGATTTTTCCTGGCGTGGGGCCCAGGGGTGCGTGACACTGTTTCCAAATCCGGAGTTTCATCTTCACAACATTCCCGCCGGGGCTAAAATGTTGTTGCTAACGCTAACTCAAGGCGTCAGGGAAATGGGCGGGCAGGAACTGCCGATCCCGGAGGATGGCGTTTTGCCGGCGGGAACATTCCGAACGTTCGCTCCGTGCAGTCCTGGCGTGTACCAATGGACTGCGCAGGTTAAATCGGCGGCTGGAGAGGTGTTGTCCGAGGCGCACAAGGCGCGCTTTTATCCGACCGACGCGCTTGCGCAGGACAGGCCGTGAACCGACCCATCCGGTCGATAAGCTCCGCTTTCAATAACGACGCTCTGCAATGCGAGCATCATCGTCTCGATTGACTGTTCGTGGACGAGTCGTCCGGGTCCGTACATCATTGCATCTTGGCGGAACCCGCGATCGGATCTGCCTCAAACGTAGGCATAGCGATGTTGCGCCTTTACCAGGGAACGAGCCCAGGTTCCAGGCGAGCTGATCCAGGCGAACCTCGAATCGCAAACGTGCGACTCGTCCGCGAGCGAGCAGTGGCGTTCCCGGACTGTGCAACGGAACCTCAGGGGTGTGCGCCGAAGCGATATGCAGGTTGCTCGTTCGGTGGCTGCAAAGCCGAGCAGCGTCGCGAGTGGATAGCTCTTCGCTGGTCACGTGCTGAGATTGGAACCGAAGTCATCAGTTCGTGTTGTGGTGCGCGCGCTTGTTGCTCAATCGCGAAGAAGCCGCATTTTGAATCGATAGGCAGGTCTCCCGTCCGCGATCGCGGACTGCGACTCTGAAGAAGTTTTGTGCGTGAACAGGAGCCGGGCGATCGAATCTCGGGGCAAATTAAAAAGTGCAGTGCGCTTCCGGTTTTCGCAGGTCAGCCCGCCATGACGTGCGCGCACGAAAGCCTCTCTTGTTCGCCGGGCGCGCAGTTGCGTGAACGATTTGCAGGCGTGCCAAACCGCAACCGGGCCGGAGAGACAGCATGACCAGGACGGTATTGGTTACGGGCGGTGCGGGATATGTGGGCTCCCACTGCTGCAAGACGTTCGCCAGGGCTGGCTGGAATGTGGTGACGCTCGACAATCTCTCGCGCGGATGGCGCGAGGCGGTGCGTTGGGGGCCGCTGGTGGAATGCGATATTCGCGATCCGGTCGCGGCAGGCGGGACACTGGAAAAGTACAAGCCGGATCTCGTCGCGCATTTCGCGGCTTTGGCCTATGTCGGCGAGTCGGTTGAAAATCCTGCGATCTACTACGAGAACAACACCGCCGGCACGCTCGCGCTGCTGAATGGCATGCGTGCGACAGGGTGTCGCCATATCCTGTTTTCGAGCACCTGCGCCAGTTATGGCGTCCCCCGGCACATCCCCATCAATGAAAGCCATTCGCAGGCGCCGATCAATCCCTACGGCTGGTCGAAGATGATTATCGAGCGGATGCTGGAGGACTACGGCAGGGCTTATGGCATCGGTTCGGTATCCTTGCGCTATTTCAACGCCGCCGGTGCCGATCCGGAGGGCGAAATTGGCGAGCGACACGAGCCTGAGACCCACGCCATTCCCCTCGCGATCGAGGCCGCGCGCCGAACAGATCAGCCATTCACAATTCTGGGCACGGATTTTCCGACGCCCGATGGAAGCGCGATCAGAGACTATATCCACGTCAATGATCTGGCGCGGGCCCATCTGCTTGCAGGCGAAATGCTGATCGAGCGGGGTGGCACGCATGTGTTCAATCTGGGGACCGGCGTCGGCATCAGCGTGCTCGAATTGATCGAGGCCGTGGAGCGTGTCGCCAGGTGCAAGCCGGTCGTGCGCCGTGGCCCGCGCCGTGCGGGCGATCCCGCCAAGCTCGTCGCCTCGTTTGCGAAGGCCGAGCGAGAACTCGGCTGGCGGCCGCAGCATTCCGGTATCGACTTTATCATCAAGACCGCGCTCGAGTGGCGCGACCGTCATCCGCCCGTTTGACGCGGTAACGGGATGGCCACGCTCGCTTCCATCGCGGACCTGCCGTTAGGCGAGGGTGTCACGCACGTCGCGGGGATGCTGCCCGCGGACATTGCCGCAGTAGGATTGCGCGAGGGCATGACCGTGTTTTGGCACGGCGATCGACCAATCGGCCATGTGTTGGTGCACGAGGGACAGCAGATCGGCTCGCGCGTTGATCACATCGACGCTGACTATCTGCTGGCAATCGAGGACGAGTTACGAAGGCAGGTCGAGCCTGCTGTCTCGGCAAGCGTGGTGATCTGCACGCGGGACCGACCGGATGAGCTGGCCGCATGCCTTGCTTCGTTGCCCAGGCAAAGCCGACGACCACGTGAGGTCGTCGTAGTTGACAACGCCTCGCGGGATCAGCGCACGCGGGATGTTGCGTTGGCTGCGGGGGTCATCTACATGCGCGAAGACAGGCTCGGGCTCGATGTCGCCCGCAATACCGGCGTGCTTCGTGCCACCGGCGACATTGTGGCTTTTACCGACGACGACGTGGTGCTTCACCCGCATTGGCTGGAGCGGCTGTTGGCCGCATTCGATCAGCCACAGGTGGCTGCTGTAACAGGCCTTGTGCTTCCTGCAGAACTTGCAACCGAGGCGCAACGGCATTTCGAGACCTACTGGGGATTTGGCAAAGGCTATCGGGAGCAGGACTTCGACAGTTCATGCTTCAAGTCGCATCGAAGGAACGCTTTCCCCGCGTGGGAGATCGGCGCCGGGGCCAGCATGGCGTTCCGCCGCGAGGTGTTTGAAAAGGTCGGTCTTTTCGACGAACGTCTCGACGTCGGCCAGGCAGGCTGCTCGGGCGATTCGGAATACTGGTACCGGTTGCTCGCGAGCGGATACACCTGCCGCTACGCACCTTCCTCAGTGGCATTCCATTCCCACCGACGGACGATTGAGGGGCTCGCGAGCCAAATCTACTATTACATGCGAGGCCACGTCGCCGCGCTACTGGTGCAATATGAGCGGACCGGGCTCGCAGAAAATCCGGCTCGCGCGTATCTGTATCTTCCGAAATGGTATTCGTATCGGCTGCTCCGCAGAGCGTTTGGCCCCAAGCGCGTTGCTGATCGTTTTCTCAAGGAGGAGATCGCCGGCTGTGTGTCGGGCTTCCGCTTCTATCACGGTGAGGGGAAGCGCAAATGACGGCCACTTCTCTTACCTCGATCGTGATCCCCGCTCGGGATGCCGAGAAAACCATCCCTCGGACCCTTGAAAGCCTGCTCGCTCAGACCGACCCAGAATGGGAAGCGCTGATTGTTGACGATGGCTCTCTCGATGCGACGCCGGCCATCGTTGCCGGCTATACGGCGCGTGACGCCCGTTTCATCGCACTTCAATCCGATGGGCGGGGTGTATCGGCGGCCCGCAATGTCGGCCTGTCCAGCGCAAGCGGAGAGCGGCTTCTTTTCCTCGATAGCGACGACTGGATCGACGAGCAGTTTCTGGCGAAAATGAACGCGGCGCTGGATGAAAATCCTTCGGCGATCGCCGCTTGCTGCGATCATTGTCGCGTGATGCCTGATGGCGACCAAACGCCTCGCTATAGTAATGCCTCGGTTGCGATCAATCCGCTTGAGGCGTTTGCGCGCAGCTGTCCGGTCGCCGTCCACAGTGTCCTCGTCAAAAAAAGCGCAGTGCTGGGCGTTGGTGGCTTTGAGACTAGCCTTCGTACGTGCGAGGAATGGGACCTTTGGCAGCGGATCGCGCGAACGGGCGGCGGCTGGATTCATGTCGATGAGTTGCTGAGCTATTATCGGGCAAATGAGCATTCCCTATCCAAGGACGTCCGGCAAATGCTGGTCGACGGGAATGTTGTTATCGCTCGCGGATTTTCGACCGACGAACGGGTGAAAAATCCTGTGCCGGCGCATAAGAACGGAGCATGTGCCGCTCACGGCAGACCGCAGGCGGCAGCACATGCTTATTTTGCGCTTTGGTGCTGGGGCATAGAGTGCGGTCGCGAGAACGCGAGCCATCCTTCAAGGAATGTCCTCGCCGACATTCCGCAATCGGTGACTTCGGCGGATCAGATCGCCTTTTGCCTGCTGGATGCAATTGCGGTAGGCGCTCGAGCAACGCCGGCGAAGCTGGCAAGTCGCTGGGCACAGTTTGGCGCGCATGTGACCGAACTGATCACCGCGATCGGGCAGGCCTGGAACGATCCGGCGGAAGCCCGAAAGGTCCAGTATCGATTTGAGCGCATGCTGCTCGACTACGATGACCTTTCGGCTCCGCGCGAGCTCGCGCTGACACTCGGCCTCCGCGTCGACCTTCGGCAGCTTCCGGAATTCAGCCCGCCCAATCATGTAGACCGACTTTATATCTACGTTAGCGATGGACCGGAGGTCCTGGCCCTGGTCGACGTCGGATTGCTCGGCGCGGTGGATCTGGGTTTCTGGACGAAGCTTGTTCACGAGCATCTCGCCCATTTGCATATCCGGGTCCCGCAGGATTGGCGATCCCGGAATCTGGGCCGGCCGGCCGGGTTGATGAGACGCGTTCGGCGACTGGGGCGCAGCAATGCGGATAGTCATCGGCACCGGTTGCGGGTGTTGCGGGACAGCGTCGGGAGTAAAGCCAAGCCGCGGCCAGCTTCAAGCTTGCCGGTGTCTCGCCGCGGCGAGAGCCATGCCGTTGGAGAAAGCCAGTGCGACATTGGACGTGAGTTGTTCTGGGAACGGTTCTTTCAAAAGGAGGACCCCTGGAATTACTGCTCGCCCTATGAGCAGGAGAAGTACCGGCGCCAACTGGACTTGCTGCCGGCTGAACCGGCGGAGCGCGCTATCGAACTAGCATGTGCCGAAGGGCATTTTAGCCGGCAGTTGGCTCCCCAGGTCGGCCACCTCCTTGCATCCGATATTTCGCCAACCGCGCTCAAGCGCGCGCGTCGGCGATGCAACGGGATTCGCAATGTGGATTTTCTCAAGCTTGATCTGTCTGCCGACCGTCTCCCCGAAGCGATGGATCTGATCTGCTGCTCCGAGGTGCTTTACTACCTGGATGACGAAGCCGAATTGGCGCTCGTCGTGCAAAAGATCGCGGAAGCCTTGCGTCCCGGTGGTCATCTGATCACGGCGCACAGTTTCGTCCTGAAGGACGAAAAGTCGCGGACCGGGTTCGATTGGGAGAATTCCTACGGGGCTGAAACGATTGCTCGGGTAATGATGCAGCGTTCCGATCTTGCGCTTGAGGCATCGATACAAACCGAGCTCTATCGTGTCGATCGTTACAGGCGACCGAAGCCTGGCGAAGCCGCGCCGGATCCGCTGGTGACGACGACGCAGATACGCGCACCGATCGAACGAGAGGTCGCGCGATTTATCGTGCGAAATGGCGCCGTCAGGCGGCGATCGGAAGTTCTGCAATCGGAAAGACGACCGCACGTTCCGGTCTTGATGTACCATCGAATTGCGACCGATGGGCCGGAAGGGCTTGGACGCTATCGGGTCGATCCGGATACCTTTGCGGAGCAGATGCTGTGGTTGCGGAGAAACGGCTACCACACCATCAATTCGGAGCAGTTGGCGTGGTTCGTGGCCAACGACTACCCGTTTGAGGGCAGGCCGCTGCTGATCACCTTCGACGACGGATATGAGGATTTTGCCGAACAGGCGTGGCCGATCTTGAAAGCCAATGATCTGTCCGCGGAGGTGTTCATTGTCACGGATCTGGTTGGCGGGCAGGCCGAATGGGATAGGCCATTCGGAACGCCTGCGCCACTGATGGATGTCGACAAGATTGTCGCGCTTGCCGGCGAGGGGGCGATGTTTGGCAGTCACCTCGCGCGCCATCCCCGTAGTGACCGGCTTTCAAGCTCGGAACTTGCCGAAGAACTGCTGCGGTCCCGCGTGCAACTGGAGACGTGGCTGGGGCGGCCGACGACATCGCTTGCCGCTCCATTTGGCTGCACCGATCAGCGGTTCAGAATTCTCGCGGCGGAGTGCGGCTATAAAGCCATATTCAACACGGTCGACCGGGCTGCCGGGCTGACTGATAATTTGCTCGACTTGCCGCGCATCGAAGTGAGAGGCGATCGTAATTTGAAGGCGTTTGTGCACTGCTTGGAGCAGTATCAATGAGTACCAGTAAGTATTTGGTCAGTGTGGTCATTCCGGCTTTCAACGCCGAGGCAACGATCGACGAGACGCTTCGCAGCGTCAGATCGCAGTCGTACGAACGGCTCGAGATCATCGTGGTGGATGATGGCTCCGCCGACGGCACGCTTGCCGTCGCGGAGAGGCATGCGGAGTGCGATCCCCGTATCAATATCGTGAGGCAGGATAACGCAGGCGTTGCAGCCGCCCGCAATACCGGATGGCGGGCTGCTCGTGCGGATTTCATCGCGTTCATCGATGCCGATGATCTGTGGGCGCCCGGCAAGATCGAGCGGCAGCTCCAGGCCATGATGGACGGAGGAGAGAGGACGGGCCTCGTCTATAGCTGGTACGCCTGGATCGACGCGAAAAGCCGTGTGAGCGTCAAATCCGATCCCGTCTTTCATGCAGGCGAGGTGCTGGACTATCTGTTTGAAGGCAACTTCATCGGCAACGGAAGTTCAGCGATGGTCCGCAGGGAAGCCCTGGTCGCTGCGAACGGGTTCGAAAGCGGCCTCCGGGCATCGGGCGCACAGGGCTGCGAAGATCTTCTGCTTTATTGCCGCGTCGCCGAAACCTATCACTTCGCGGTGGTGCCTGAATACGAGATCGGCTACCGGCACCTGCCGAACAATATGTCCAGCGATATGACGCGGATGTTTCGCTCATGGATGCTGGTTGCCGACGAGATGGCCGCACGCCATCCCGATCGCATTGCCTTGCTGGACCGCGGAATCAGCAACTACGCCCGGTGGTTGCTTCGACGGGCGTTGATCGGCGGCCGATTGCGGTACTTCGCATCGGTCCTTTGGTTGCTCGCCCGGCGGAATCCCCTGTTGGCGGCCAAGGTCGCCACGCTTGGCCTGCCGCGGGATATGATCTCCGCAGGGTGGTGGATGTCCCGCGGTTTGCGACACAGAGAGTTCCGACGGCCATCGCCGTCGTTCCTGATCGGCGACCCCAGTCAATCTCAATGGCAGAAAACGCAGGCGACGTGACAAGGCCGAGAGCAGCGCGGCGCGCGGCATTGGCCGAACTGTGGCGACTTCTCAAGGTGGCTCCGCTACCGCGTTGGGCGACGCCCGTGCTGATCGTTCTCGGCCTGGCCTCGTCGCTGGCGGAAACGGTCGGGATCACGCTCGTGCTGCTCTTCTTCTATCTCGCAATGGGGCAGGTCGAGCTTACCACGTCGACCAGCGGCATCTTGGGCGATGCGCTCCGACATGCGACCGGCTGGTTTCACAGCTCGGCTGAAACCGCTCTGGTGGTGCTGCTTCTCATCATTTTGCGCGGCGCCCTAGCTTTCGCCAATACGCTGATCAGCGCGCGCGTTGGCGAGCAGATCAATGAAGTCGCGCGCAATCGCGTCCATCTGCAGTATCTGTCGACCTCATATCAGTTCTTTCAGCGCCACGACGAGGCCTATCTCATGGAGGTTCTCGGAACGGAGACATGGTTGATCTCGGCGGCTTATAGCAGCCTTACCCGCATCATCGTCAGCTCGTGTTCGATCTTTCTTTTTGTGTCGTTTCTCTTTGCGCTCTCGGTGAAGATTACGATTATGGCCATCGCTGCGTCGTTGGTCGCGTCTGCCGGGCTGCGCTACCTGTCCAGACCCATTCAGGAGCTCGGCGGCGGGGTGAAGTTGGCCCATCAGAGGCTGGGAGAGCATATGCTGATGACACTTCAGGGCATGCGCACGATCCGGGCGTATGGTCAGGAGAGGGCGCACCAGGAACGCTTTGAGTGCGCGTCAGCGGAGGCGCGCCGTGTCGCGCTGGGACTTGCGCGCCTTTCCGGGCTGGTTTCTCCGCTTACGGAAATCGGATACCTGGTGGTGCTTTGCCTCGTCATCGCGTCCGCCGACATGTGGGGAATCGGGTTTGCGACCAGTCTTACGGCGGTCGCCTTGCTCTATCGATTGCAGCCGCATGTGCGGGAGCTGGAGGCCAGTCTGTTGTATATGGCGCAAATCGAGCCACAGCTGCGCTCCATCCGTCTCATGCTGGCGACGGACGACAAGGAATACCCGAAGCCGGGGCGCCTGGCGATCAGCAGGCTGAGCGACAGCATTTCGTTTCGCAACGTGACCTTCCGCTACGACGCCGGATCCGAGCCCGCGGTTCGCGACGTGTCCTTTGACATTCCGGCGGGCAAGATCACCGCGCTCGTCGGCGCGAGCGGGGCGGGTAAGACCACGATCGTGAACCTCCTGCTTGGACTTTATTCGGCGACCGGAGGAAGCATCAGGGTTGACGGCCGTCCCCTCGAAGACCTCCGCCGCACCGATTGGCTTGGCCTGCTCGCGATTGCCGGCCAGGACGTCGACCTGGTCGAAGGCACCGTGATCGACAATGTGCGCATGTCCAAGAATGACGCCTCGGACGGCGAGATCTTGCACGCGTTGCGTGTGGCCGGCATTTCGGAGATCGTCGAAGCGTTGCCCGACAAGTACAACACCTGGATCGGGCAGCATGGCATGCGCTTTTCGGGCGGACAGCGTCAGCGCATTGGACTGGCCCGGGCGATTGTCCGCAATCCGGAGTTCCTGATCCTTGACGAGGCCATGAGCGCGCTCGATCGCTCACTGGAGGATAGCGTCAAGCACGCAATCCAGCAGCAGCTCAAAGGCCGGAGCTTGTTGCTCATTACCCATCGGCTGGAGTCTGTGCTCGACGCAGACCACGTGGTGTGCCTTGAGGCCGGCCGGGTTAGCGCGGAGGGGCCCCCAACGAAGTTGCTGGCGGACTCCAGCAGCCTTTTTTCCCGGAACCTGCGGGTGGGCGCCGTCGGAACTCGACATTGAACTTGCCGCCGCGCGGTAATCCAGCGCGGATCGAGATGTCGAAGGTCCGCAATTGCGCGCGTCGGCATCGCGCGATCATGTTCTCACCCGTTAGTCCTACGGATGAAACGAAGAGTAGGAAACGCGATTGCGAAGCCGGTGTGCATGACGAAAGTAACGCTCTGAGTAGATCTAAGCATTGCTGCTGTTCCCTTCGAGGAACTTGCGCGCAATGGACTGCACGTAGATGCGGCACTGACGACGTTCCTGAGTGAGGCGTCGCGCTTTCTTTCGCGTGCTTCAAGTTTTCCCGAATTTCATAAACCGGTGTGAACGCCTTCGTGCTGGTTGTGGTGCGAAGGAGAACTCCCGTCATGACAACAAACCAAACCTACGCGAGCATTATCGTTGGAACTTCTGGGTCTGACATTCTCTTCGGAGCCACTGGAAACGACCTTCTTACCGGCGGAGCCGGCAGCGACATCTTCGCGATTTCGAAGGGCTACGGCTCCGACACCATCAGCGACTTTCAGGCCGGCGCTGGTGGTGACGTCCTGCGTGTCCAGAACTACGGCTTCGCAACCTTCGCAACCTTCGTTGCGGCTGCCAGGCAGGTGGGGGCCGATACGGTCGTCACCCTGTCGAGCACCGAAATCCTGACGTTGCAGAACCTCACGCTCTCCTCTCTCGTCGCCTCCAACGTCGTCCTCGACAATCCGCTTCAGGGTAGCGCTCCGCCGAATACGGCGGCGCTTACCGTACAGGCTGGCGGTACGTTGATCGGCAGCGCGATGAACGACTCCCTGCAGGCGCTCGGAACCGGGGTTATCCTGATCGGGGGCGCGGGCGACGACACCTACTTCATGTACGACCACAACACGAAGGTCGTCGAACAGGCTGGCCAGGGTATCGATACTATCAACGATGGGATGATCGACGGCTACAGCCTCGTCAATGCGCCGAATGTCGAAAACCTGATTCTGGGCGGCAACTATGCATCGCCGGCTACCGGCAACGATCTCGATAACATCATCATCGGCAACTCCGGCAACAACATCATCGATGGCGGCAAGGGCAATGATGTGCTCAACGGCGGCGCCGGCATCGACACCTTTGTCATCGCCGTCGGCAACGGCAACGACGTCATCACCGATTTCAAGACCGGCGCCGGCGGCGACATCTTGCAGCTCAACGGCACCGGTTTCCACACCCTTGCCGACGTCACCGCCGCCATGAAGCAGGTCGGCACCGACACCGTCCTTACGCTCAGCAGCGGGGAAAATATTAGGCTCAACAATACCAAGGTCGGGGATTTTACCACGGCCAACGTCAATATCGTCACGCCGCGCGCCGACATGGTGCAGACCTTCAACGACGATTTCAACACGCTCTCCGCGGGCCAGGATCCGCATCTGACGTGGCGCACAAGCTATGCCTGGAGCGGCGCGACGAGTTACTCGCTCGCGGGCGAGCAGCAGGTCTACGTCGACCCGAGCTTTTCGGGACTGCCGGGAAGCCAGGCCGCCTCGGCGCCGCTTGGCCTTGATCCGTTCTCGATCCAGAACGGCCATCTCGTCATCACGGCGCAGCCGCTGCCCGCGAGCGACGCGGCTTATGTCGGCAACCACCAGTTTTCGTCGGGCATGATCTCGTCGCAGAACAGCTTCGCCCAGACCTACGGCTATTTTCAGATGACCGCCACGTTGTCCGGCACGCCCGGCGCGTGGCCTGCTTTCTGGATGCTGCCCACCAACACGCACGGTCTCGCAACGGAGCTCGACGTGCTCGAAGCCCTCGGCACACATCCTGACCAGTCTCATTGGGGTCTCCGATCCTCGACCACACCTGATCAGGGGAATTGGGCGAATACCGCCAACCTGATGGCAGGCGAGCACACTTTCGCGGTGGAATGGACACCGTACACACTGACCTATTTCGTGGATGGCGCGGAGGTGGGGCAGGTGGCCACACCCTCGGACATGAATACCGCGATGTACATGATCGCCAACCTTGCCATGGGCGGGAGCTGGGCCGGCAATGCCGCCCCCGATGCGACCGCGACAGTGTCGATCAATTCGATTGCTGCGTATCAACTGCCGGAATACTCGCTTGCGAACTATACGCTGCTCGCCAGCGGAACGCCGATCAACACGATCACCGGGACCGCGAGCGCCGACACCCTGACCGGCACGTCCGGCAATGATCTGATCGACGGAGCAGGGGGCGCCGACACCCTGAGCGGCGGCGCTGGCGACGACACCTATATCGTCTCCGATCCAAACGCCAAGGTCGTAGAGGGCTATGGCGGCGGCATCGACACGATAAAGTCATCGGTCACCTACAAGCTTCCCGACTATGTCGAGAACCTGACGCTCACGGGCTCGCCTGCGATCAACGCAACGGGCAATTCCCAGTCCAACATCATCATCGGCAACAATGCCGCCAACATCATCACCGGCGGGCTCGGCAACGACGTCATGACCGGCGGCGGCGGCGCGGATACCTTCGTCATCAATGCCGGCGACGGTTCGGACATCATCACCGACTTCACGCCAGGTTCGGCGGCGGGGCACGACGTCGTTCAGCTCAACGGCTTCGCCTTCACCTCGTTCAGTGACATCCAGGGGGCGATGACTCAGGTCGGGAACGACGTCTATCTGGCGCTGACGAACCAGGACACCCTTGTTTTCCGCAACACGACGATCGCGTCCTTTACCAGCAACGATTTCCAGCTTCCTGTTTCACTGCCGGTCGGCGGCCTGATCACATCATGGATCAACGGAAGCGCCAGCAGCCACATGGTCTACGGCACCTCGGCCAACGACAAGATTACGGCGTATAACACCGACGATACGATGGTCGGATGGACCGGTGACGACACTTACGTCGTCAACAACGCGAACCAGAAAATCATTGAGAATCCCGGCGGCGGCATCGACAGTGTCGAAGCATGGACCTCCTATACACTGCCGGACAACGTCGAAAACCTGACCCTGATGATGGGCGGGCTCACCGGCACCGGCAACCAGCTCGCGAACCGCATTGTGGGCTCGAGCGGCGACGACGTCCTCAACGGTGGCGGCGGCAACGACTGGATATCAGGAGGCGCGGGTAACGACACGTTCGTCTATACCCCTGTCAGCGGCAACGTCACGATCGCCGACTTCCACGTTCTGACCACCAACAGTTCCGAGCACGACGAGCTGCTGCTGAAGGGCTATGACGCCTCTGCCTACCTAACAAGCGTTGGCGACGTGTGGACCGTCCACTACGCGAGAGGCTCGGATACGCTCAATCTCGTCGGCGTCACCCAAATGACCTCATCGGACTTCGCGTTCGTCACGGACTGGAATACGCCGATGACCATGACGGGGCTGGCGCCGCCGACGGTTTCATTCGCCGCCGGTAGCAGTGGGGCCGCATCGGGCCTCACTGCGGCAAATCACCTGACCCTGGCCGGAAGCGCCCAAGCCGGCGTCACCGTGGAAATTTTCGACCAGGCAACCTTGATTGGAACCGCGATCGCCGATGCAACTGGCGCCTGGTCGTTTGCGACGGCAACGCTGGCCGACGGCGGCCACGTGTTCACCGCCAAGGCCGCTGATGCCGTCGGCGATCTCAGCGCCGTATCGGCGGCGTTGAGCGTGACAGTCGACACGCAGCCGCCCACGGCGCCAAATTTCATCTCGGCCACGCTTGCATCCGGGAGCATCATCACCGCTTCCGGCGCAGCAGAAGCCGGAAGCACCGTCAAATTGTACGACGGCGCGGTGCTGCTGGGCACCGTGGTAGCGGCATCCAACGGTACGTGGAGCGTCAATACCGGCGCGCTTGCCACAGGTCCGCATAAGCTCTCCGCGACCGCGACGGACGCGGTTGGCAATCAAAGCGCATCCTCCAATGTCCTCGCGGCGGTGGTCGGCGCCACGGTTGAGGCGATCGGCACGACGTCCTTCACCAAGGTTGGAACCAGCTTTTACATGTCGGATGCCGACGCTGCGGTCCTGCTGAAGTATAGCGGCGTGGCGGTCACGGCGGGGCAGTTTGGAACATGGTCGCCCGTGGCCGCGGAGGCGACCTCAAGCGGCTATGACGTGGCCTGGAAGGATTCCGTTACCGGAAATTACTCGGTTTGGGCCACTGACAGCAACGGCAACTTTGCGTCCAAAATCCTGAACAACGTGTCGGCCACCAGTTCGTCATTTGAATCGATCGAAACTGTTTTCCACCAGGACCTGAATCGCGATGGTGTGATCGGTGTGCCGCCGGTCACCTCGACCACATCAAACACGACATCAACGGCGACATCGATCGAAGCGTCCGGCTCGACCAGTCTGGATAAACTCGGCAACACCTACTTGCTCGACTCGATTGGTGGCAGTCGGGGACCGTCGTTGAAGTACGCTGGTGCCGCCGTCGTTGCTGGACAGTTCGGCTCCTGGTCGCCAATCGGCGCGGAAGCGACGTCAGGAGGCTATGACGTAGCTTGGAAGGATTCGGTCTCCGGCCAGTACTCCGTCTGGAGCGCCGACAGCAACGGGAACTTCACCTCCAAGATTCTGAACAGTGTCTCCGGAGCCGACGCGTCACTCAAGTCGATTGAGACCGTCTTCCACCAGGACCTCAACGGCGACGGCGTGATCAACACACCATCCACCGTCCTCGATATTTCGGGACAGGTCGTCCTGGCCTTGGGCAATATGAGCCAGTCAGTCACGATCGAGGCCGGGGCCAAGCTCGAATTGACCGGCGCCGTTTCCGGGTCGATCACCTTCAATGCTGCAACTGGAACGCTGGTGCTCGATCATTCATCCCAGTTCGCGGGAAAGCTGATCCATCTGAGCGGCGACGGAACAACGTCCAACTCGAACCAGATCGACCTGAAGGATATTGCCTTCGGATCCGGAACGTCGGCCTCCTATTCGGGTAACACATCCGGAGGCGTGCTGACCGTGGTCGATGCTCAAAACAACGCGGCGCATCTGTCGCTGGTCGGCGACTACACTCACTCGACGTTCAATCTTTCCAGCGACGGAAGCGGCGGCACGTTGGTCATCGATCCTCCCAAGGATGGGTTTGATTTCAACTCAGCTACACCGCAGCCGATGCCGCCTGCACTGGCTCCGATGTCCGTGCGGCTGGCCGGCGACGGCTTTGCCTTCGATCACGCCAATTCATCGGCAGGCGCAACCCATCCAGGCCTTGAGACCTACAATCACCAGGTGGGTCCGGCAGTACCGCTGCACGACAGCCTCCAAACAACATTGCCACCGACTGACCATCCCCAGCTACTCCACTTTGCGACACCGGTGGATGCTCACCTTGCGGAGTTTTACAACTTCATGCTTCACCAATAGCGCTCGGAAGCGCACCTACCGCCACCGACCCCGGTAGGAAGCTGCACGTCGCCGCGAATGCACGGACGAAAAGCGGCGGCGTCTCTTTCACCGATTGGTCCGGTTGCTGTTCAGGTTGGGGTTGACCGATACAGCCGGAGGCACACCCTGGCCGATGGGATTTTGGAAGGGATGGTTGCTCGGCCGGGTTGCTACGGGACTACGCGAACCCGTCGTGACATTCTGTGAGCGGTTCTGAACACCCTGATGTTGCTGCGTGCCTTGCGCAAGTGCTGGCGTTGCCACAGCGAGCGGAGCAATCAGCAGGAGTCTGAGCGTTAGCATCGGAGATCTCCATCTGCCGAACCCGAGGCAGTCAAATGACAAGTCTGTTCATCTCAATTGGTTTCCCCAGCTTCGAGGGGCAAGGTTTCCTGCAGTCGGAGTAAACCGTGTCGACGGTTCAACAATCCGCTCTTTTGCTGCGCCGCTGACTGCACAAATCGCGATGGGATCGACTTGCGGCCCGGAACATGATCTTTCGTTCGGATCAATATCCGCTAAGATCATCGAAGCATTGACGGGGAAAGATGGCGCGCTCAATCGAGCGGTATCAGCACGGAAGGGTGTCATGTTCGCCAACTGGAAGTTTACGTGCGTGCTGGTCGCGCTTATTTGCACGCTGTTTGGCGTGTTGCCGGATCGAGCGACGGCAATTACCGCGGAACTCGCCAGAAAATGCAGTGCTTTGACTGCAAAGCAATTCCCTCCACGCGAGCCCGGAAATCCGGCCGCGGGAAGCGCCAAGGGATCGGGAAGTGATCAGCGCGCTTTTTACAGCAAGTGCGTCGCGAATGACGGCAAGATCGACAATGAGGCCAAGTCATCTGACAAGTCATCTGACAAGTGATCTGACAGGTGATCTGACCAACGTGACCCTCGGAGACGCGGCTCAAACAGACAGGCCGATTGTCTGGCCCAAAAATCCCGGCCGGTTCCCTGATCTGGGCCGCTGTTTACGAAACGGTTAAAAGTGCGCGGGAACCATGGATCATCCGCATCGCACGCTCGTCAGCAGGCTCAGAGCTGGCGCGAATTGAGGCAAGTCGCAATGCAGGCTACTGCCACGCGACGAAATCCTCAGCTATCGCGGCCAACGATTCGGCTAAAACGCGGCTCGTGTTTCAGGCAGCGGTGGAGATGCTTCCGACTGCACACTGTCGATCACCGAGAGGTTTTCGATGAGCAGATATGTCAGCAGGCTGCCGAAATAAAGGAGCTGCATGACGACCGCGCTGATGACGAAGGCCATCACGCCAGTGGCGAAGCCATACTCAAGGCCCAGATACCATGCTGGAACCACAATCAGAGCTGTCGCTGGAATAAGCGCGTATGCACGAATAAAACGTCCCAAAAAAAGACCTGCCGCGCCGCTTGCTATCATCAGCAAGATCAAGATCCGTTACTCCTTGCGTTGGCGACTTCTCGGACCACGGACGTCACCGCATTTCCACCACACAACTGCTAGAAAGATATCACTTTCTGGCTGAGCCGGCTAGCCGATCGGTAAGCTGGCTGGCTTCGTTCGGCGGACAGCGGAGTTGTTTCCCAATACATCCTCAACCGTCTACTAACTTCATCCTGCGGACTGCAGCCACATTAGAGTGCATTTTTTGCGCGAGGCCGTGGGCGGAGGGCACGGGATCCGTTCGGTTCCATTCCTGTCCGCCATCCCGGAACGATACGCAGCGATGTGATCAGCCGGCCCACTGGGCGGACGCAGCACGCGCCGGAAGTAATCGGCGCAACCGCATCACATCGTAGGAAGCATTGACGCTTTTCAACTATGAGACGCGGTTCGGGCCAGAAGATTTATCCGCAAAGCATTTTTTGGACACAAAAATATGACGATCGAAAATTGCGGCGCTCCTTTGGATGTGCACGATGTCCGGCCTCAGCCGACGCACCTCTGCGACGGTCTGGCGCGCCAGCTGGAAGAAGCTCGTGAAGTTTCTGCCGGTGCGTTCGAACGGCGAGATGTGCCTGTCGTCGATCTCGACGAGCTCGCTGCGGTGGAGGGCCGGAACGACGTAGTGAACTTGCCTGAAAGTCGTGCGCTGGAGCGCGTGGAGCTCATTGAAGTAGGTCGCGATACCGCCACGAATGGTCTCGGCAGCATGCAATATCGTCAATGGTAACTGCGTTTCCGCCATGATCAAAGTAGATGCGTGTGTGAACGACGATGAGTCAATCGAGCGCTCTGAAAAAAATTTGAAGCGATCGCACGGAATGGGCCTCTGAGGGTCACGTTTTCGCCGCGAGGAGTAGGCACAGAGAAGGAAGAGGTGTGGCAAGAAGTCAGCGGGCCGCTCCGCTCATCCGAAGCGGCTAAGGCGAAGAAAGTGGCGTTGGTCCGATCCGGCGGACCGGAGTCCGTCTTATCTCGCCGCTGCACCTGGCCTTGCGTTTCGAAACTTCCCGAAACTAGTCATCGCCGAAAGCTGTCGTGACTTTGCGGATTGAGGCGTTGATCTGTCTGCGCAGGTCAGTCTCATCTACTCGCTGCTCCGAAGCCCGGCTCGATTCTCACTGGATATCGAAGTCGCGGGGTTGATGGCTCCAGGCGGATGCCGCAAATCCTGGAATGCACAAGCGACTGCTTGGCGATTGTCGCGGCCTTGTTGCATGTTTGTTTGTCGAATGGAAGCGTCAAGACATCCGACGCATCCTGTGCGTCATGGTTCCGATCCTTTGCGATATAACGTGGCGACATCGAGACGCGTCGAACCAACGCGCGAGCTTTTCAATTCGCATGCTGCTCCTTGCGTGCGATCGCTCGGCGCATTTGCGACCGGCGTCAGCTCGGACGATGTTGGACCGGCGAGTTCGCCGGGGCTGTCGCTCGCAACGGATGACGAGCCGGACCGTCTCGTCCGGCGGCCGTCATCTTGTCCAGGGTTGACCGGAACGGACGACATGTTCCAAGAAAGGCCGCCTGCGTGCGGAATTCGCCCTGCCGGGACGGTCGGTCCGGGCCGTATATTCGCCGGACTTCTTGAAGGAATTGTGAGGCTTCAGGCCATGCGTGAGCGGATCGCTCTGATCACCGGCGTGACCGGCCAGGACGGTGCCTATCTCGCCGAGCACCTGTTGTCGCTCGGCGATGTCGTGCATGACATCAAGCGGCGCTCGTCGTCGTTCAACACTGCGCGCGTCGATCATCTGTATCAGGACCCGCATGTCGGCAACGTGCCGTTCCTGATGCAGTACGGCGACATGGCCGACTCGACCAATCTGATCCGCCTGGTGCAGCAGATCCGGCCGACCGAGATCTACAATCTCGCCGCCCAGAGCCACGTCGCCGTTAGCTTCGAGAGCCCCGAATACAACGTCAACCGTCTCGAAAGGCTTGGATGGCGCGCGACGATCTCGCTCGAGGACGGTTTGAAGCGAGCCTATGAGGCCTACATGTCGAGCCATCCAATCGCCACCCAATAGTTCACCGACGCTGTTTCGGAAACTGCGACCCATGACCGACGACACTCACGTGATCCAAAGTGGAGGCCTCACCGCGACCATCAAGGCGCATGGCGCCGAGCTGTGCTCGCTCAGGGATGAAGACGGCGTCGAGTTCATCTGGCAGGCGGGGCCGGCCTGGCCGCGCCATGCGCCGCTGTTGTTTCCGATCGTCGGTCGCCTGGCCAATGACGAGTTGCGGCACGGGGGCAAGACCTACCGTATGACCCAGCACGGCTTTGCGCGCGACCAGCGCTTTGCGTGGGCCGAGCGCGGCGAGAGCCGCTGCGCGCTGGTGCTCGATGACAGCGAGGCGACGCGTGCGTTCTATCCGTTCGCGTTCCGCCTGATCGTGACCTATGTCCTCGACGCCGCGGGTGTCGAAATCGCGCTCAGGGTCATCAACACCGGCGACGAAACATTGCCGGCTTCGCTCGGCGGTCATCCGGCTTTCAACTGGCCGCTCCGCCCCGGAGTGCCCAAAGAGAGCTACGCGCTGACTTTCGCAGAGGCGGAGCCGTTTCCGGTCCGGCGTCTCGACGGCGGGCTGTTGCGCGCGGCAACCGAGCACAATCCGATCAAGGGAAGAGTGCTCGATCTGTCCGAAGCGCTGTTCGCCGATGACGCAATCATCTTTGACCGGATCAACAGCACGTCGGTCCGTTATGCGGCCGGGCCGGGCGCATCTCGCGGGCCATGGCTCGCGATGTCCTGGTCCGGCTTTCGCGAGCTCGGCGTCTGGTCAAAGCCGTCGGGCGCGCCGTTCCTCTGCATCGAGCCCTGGCACGGCTATGCCAGTCCTTCGGGCTTCGACGGCGAATTCAGCGACAAGCCGGGCTTGATGCACATCGCGCCGGGCGCGGAAGAGATGCTGTCGTTCCGTATCCAGGTCGGAACGTAGCGTCGCGGCCTGTGCTGAAGGTGACGGACGATGATGCGCTCAATGAGAAATGTGGGGTCGTTCATACTTGGTGCGTCGATATCGTGGTCAATATTGTTTGCGCGTCGCAATACGCCTAGTATCGCGGCAGGCTATTTCGGGGGCTCGAATATATTGTGAATGTTCGTTCACATGGCGGCGCGCCACGCGGCGAGCTGAATCTCCAGTCGGGATCGCCTGCACACGGGACACCTATCGTGGCTGATTCCGCAGTTCAGGACGTGCGCCCCGCTGGCCGCGAGAGGCTGGTCGTCGTGGAGGACGATCCGGTGACGCGGACGATGCTGGTCGGCTATTTCAGCGACCACAATTTCGATGTCGTCGGCGCCGGCTCCTGCGCGGAATGCCGTCAGGCCCTGCGGGCCCGCACCGATCTCGTTTTCCTCGATGTGCAATTGCCGGACGGCGACGGTTTCGAGCTCGCCAAGGAAATCCAGGCCATCAGCAATGCCGGCATCATCTTCGTGACCCGCCGCGACACCGACGTCGATCGCATCCTCGGCCTCGAGATCGCAGGCGACCACTACGTCACCAAGCCGATCAATTTGCGCGACCTGCTCGCGCGTGCGCGCAGCGTGCTGCGGCGGCGCTTGATCGACCGCAAGGCCGCGCGCAACCACAATTCAATCGCCTTCGGCGACTGGATCATCGACCTGACGCGGCGCGAACTGCTCGGCAGCGACGGCAAGCCGGTGGCATTGACACGCGCCGAATTCGACCTGCTTGCGGCCCTCGTCGGCGCCGACGGCCGCCCGCTCAGCCGCGACTATCTGATCGAGGTGGTCAGCAACCGCCAGGCCGACGTCGACATCCGCACCGTCGACGCGCTGGTGGCGCGACTGCGCCGCAAGCTCGTCGGCAGCGGCACGCCGGTCATCGCGACCGTCACCGGAGTCGGCTACAAGCTCGCACTCAGCGAACGTCTCTAGCGCAATTCATCGCGCGATCGCGCGCCACGTTCGCCTCGCAACTATCGCGCGCGGGCGCTCTGATCCGTCGACGTCCTTTGTGGACCGGCCAGCCTGTCATCGACTGTATAGAGCGTGCATGTGGGCGACCATTTCATGCAGGCGGCAAGCGAATCGCGCTGGGCGTCGTCGGTCGTCGCGCGCCCCGAGCGCCAGCCGTAGCCGCCGTTAGGTGATACGGCGAAGGCCTTGTGCGGCATCGTGCTGGCGAGATAGCGCGCGAACTCGCTTCTCGCGGCCTCGCCGAGTTGGCTCGGGGGCGGCAGCGGATCCGGCGGGCTCAGGATGTCGCGACCGCCGAGCCCGCGTTCGTGCAGGAAGGCATCGAGGATCGGCGTCCATTGCGGGCGCCCCACCACCGAATAGAGATAGTGGCCGTCATCACCGTAAGGCGGCGCCGCGACGAATTTCGCGTTGCCGCCGGCGGAACGAAAGCCGTCGTAGAAACGGCGCGCGAGATCGGGTCCAAAGAACAGATCGTTGGTCGCGTAGACCCAAAGCATCGGCACGCGCGAGGTCTTGCCGAACGTGGCGAAGGCCTGGACCAGCCCATCGGGATTGCAGACGTCGTTGTCGTCGCGGGAGCCGCGGCCGCCGGCGAAGTTGATCGCGGCGACGAGGCCGGGCGGCGCCTGCGCGGTCAGCGCGATGGTGGCGAGCCCGCCCGCGGAATGGCCGGCCGCGATCATGCCCGTTGTCGTGACGTCGCTCCGCCGCGCCATCGCGTCGATCGCGGCGCGCAGGTCCGCGACCGCGATCGTCGCCGCCGGAAGATAGGCTGCGTTCGCGCAATTGCCGATGCTGTCGAGGCGTCCGCCCGGCGAGGTGCCGTAGCCGCGCCGCATCACGATCAGGGCGGCAAAGCCGCGCCGGGCGTATTCGAGCGCGATGCCGTAATATTTGTGGGCGGACATCGTTGCCCGGTCGTCGAAGCTGCGCGGCGAGCCGTGGCTGAGCAGAGCAAGCGGATAGCGCTTCGGTGTCGCCGGACGGACGAGGAAGGCTTCCAGCCCCCGCGGCCCGGCCTCCGCCATCGGGATGCGCAGGTCCTCGGTGTAGAATTCCGCGGCCACGGCCGGCGCTGCCGCGTTGGCCACGGCAAGGCAGACGATCAGCAGAAGCGGAAGTCTCTGAAACAGAGTCATGAGCGACTCGAATAGCCCCGATGGCGTGGACCATAGCACGATCGCCCGAAATGCGCGGGGGCGCTTGCAGTGATGGCGAGGCTTATACCGCCGTCATTCCGGGGCGCGCGAAGCGCGAGCCCGGAATCCATCGTGCAGCGGACGAGGTGGTGAAATGGATTCCGGGCTCGCGCCAAGTGGCGCGCCCCGGAATGACGGCGGAAAGACCGTGCGCCCGCCCGCTGTTTCGGATCGTAGTCTCGGCCAAGGAACGGCCACCCCATCGCGCGTGTTGTGCCCTTGGCGGGCGCCCGGCCGATGCTATGGTGTCCCACAATCTCTGCACGACAGGACGAGGATATTTCCAGTGGCTGATGTTCACCCCGCGGCGGGCAAGCAGGTCTCGCCAGACGCACTCGCCAACATACCGCGGCTCGTCACCGCCTATTTCGCCAACAAGCCGGATGCCGCCGACCCCGCGCAGCGGGTGGCCTTCGGCACCTCCGGACATCGCGGCACCTCGCTGAAAAACACCTTCAACGAGGGGCACATCCTCGCGACCACACAGGCGATTTGCGACTATCGCCGCGAGAAGGGGCTCAACGGTCCGCTGTTCATCGGCATCGATACCCATGCGCTGGCCGAGCCGGCGCTCGCGAGCGCCATCGAAGTGTTCGCCGCCAACGGCGTCGACATCATGATCGACAAGGACGGCGGCTATACGCCGACACCGGTGATCTCGCACGCAATCCTCACCTACAACAAGGGCCGCACTTCGGGTCTTGCCGACGGCGTCGTCATCACGCCCTCGCACAATCCGCCGGAGGATGGCGGCTACAAATACAATCCGCCGCATGGCGGTCCCGCCGACACCGATGTCACCGGCGTGGTCGAGAAGCGCGCCAACGTGTATCTGGCCGACGGGCTCAAGGGCGTCGCGCGCATGGACTATGCCAAGGCGCGCAGATCCGCGACCGTCCACGCCTACGACTTCATCACGCCCTACGTTGCCGATCTCGGCAGCGTCGTCGATCTCGATCTCGTCAAATCGGCCGGCATCAATATCGGCATCGATCCGCTCGGCGGCGCCGCCGTGCATTACTGGCATCCGATCATCGAACGCTACGGCCTGAAGGCCACTGTGGTGAACGAGGCGATCGATCCGACCTTCCGCTTCATGACGGTCGACTGGGACGGCAAGGTCCGCATGGACTGCTCCTCGCCCTACGCGATGGCGAGCCTGATCCGGATGCGCGACCGCTTCGACATCGCGTTCGCCAACGACACCGATGCCGATCGGCACGGCATCGTGACGCCGACCGGCGGCCTGATGAATCCGAACCACTATCTTGCGACCGCGATCGCCTATCTGTTCGCGCACCGCCCGAACTGGGGCAAGGACGCCGCGATCGGCAAGACGGTGGTGTCGAGCTCGATCATCGATCGTGTCGCGAAGAAGCTCGGCCGCAAGCTGGTCGAGACTCCCGTCGGCTTCAAATGGTTCGTCGATGGTCTCCTCAAGGGCGCCTTCGGCTTCGGCGGCGAGGAGAGTGCGGGGGCCTCGTTCCTCAGGCGCGACGGCGCGGTCTGGACCACCGACAAGGACGGCGTCATCCTCGGCCTGCTCGCCGCGGAGATCATGGCCAAGACCGGCCGCAATCCGAGCCAGCTCTTCAATGATCTCACAGCCGAACTCGGCGTGCCGCATTACGAGCGCATCGATGTCGCGGCGAACGCGGCGCAGAAGAACGTGCTGAAGTCGGTGACGCCGGAGCAGCTTGGCCTGAAAGACCTTGCCGGCGATCCCGTCCGCGCCACACTCAGCAAGGCGCCGGGCAACGGCCAGTCCTTCGGCGGCATCAAGGTCGAGACCGATTTCGGCTGGTTCGCCGCGCGACCCTCCGGAACGGAGGATGTCTACAAGATCTACGCCGAGAGCTTCCGCAGCACGGAGCACCTGAAGCGGATTCAGCAGGAAGCCCAGGCCGGGCTCGCGAAGGTGTTCGGGGCGTAAGCGTTCTTACCGAGGATCTGCTTCAAATTCTGTATACACTCAAAGACAAAGAGGTATTATAATAAGCATTATTTGGCCTTGAACGATTTTTCTCCTCCGTTATTGTATACATAACGTATTCATAAGCCGGTGGGAGAGAGACCAGTGACAAAACCCTTCCCGATGAACGCCTGGTACGCGGCCGCCTGGGATGCCGAGGTGAAGCCGGCGCTGCTGGCGAGGACGATCTGCGGCAAGCATGTCGTGATGTACCGGAAGGCCGATGGCTCGGTGGCCGCACTGGAGGATGCCTGCTGGCATCGTCTGGTGCCGCTGTCCAAGGGACGGCTCGAAGGCGACACCGTCGTCTGCGGCTATCACGGCCTGAAGTACAACGCGCAGGGGCGCTGCACCTTCATGCCCTCGCAGGAAACCATCAACCCGTCGGCCTGCGTCCGCGCCTATCCCGTGGTCGAGCGACACCGCTACATCTGGCTCTGGATGGGCGATCCCGCGCTCGCCGATCCGGCACTCGTTCCCGACATGCACTGGAACCACGATCCGGCCTGGGCCGGCGACGGCAAGACCATTCACGTCAATTGCGACTATCGCCTCGTGCTCGACAATCTCATGGACCTCACCCACGAGACCTTCGTGCACGGCTCATCCATCGGCAACGAGGCCGTCGCCGAAGCGCCGTTCGACGTCACCCATGGCGAGAAGACCGTGACCGTGACGCGCTGGATGCGCGGCATCGAGGCGCCGCCGTTCTGGGCCAAGCAGCTCGGTCAGTCCGGCCTCGTCGACCGCTGGCAGATCATCCGCTTCGAGGCGCCGTGCACCATCGCGATCGACGTCGGCGTGGCGCCGACCGGCACCGGCGCGCCGGAAGGCGACCGCTCGCAGGGCGTCAACGGCTTCGTGCTCAACACCATCACCCCCGAGACCGAGAAGACCTGCCATTATTTCTGGGCCTTCGTGCGCAATTATCGCATCGGCGAGCAGCGCATCACCACCGAGATCCGCGAAGGCGTGTCCGGTATCTTCCACGAGGACGAGCTGATCCTCGAAGCGCAGCAGCGCGCGATGGACGAGAACCCGGATCGCGTCTTCTACAACCTCAACATCGACGCCGGCGCGATGTGGTCGCGCAAGCTGATCGACAAGATGGTGGCGAAGGAAAACGGGCCGCAGCACCTGCAGGCCGCGGAGTAGGGCCATGGCCGAGCGCGAGGTCGACCGCTCCGTCTCGCAGACCGTGAAGGCGCAGCTCGCGCTGCGCGATCAGATCCTGTCGGGCTCCTTGCGTCCGGGCGAGCGCATTTCCGAGCTTCAGGCGGTGGAGACGACCGGTGCCTCGCGCACGCCGGTGCGCATGGCGCTGGTGCGGCTCGAGGAGGAGGGCCTGCTGGAGGCGATCCCCTCCGGCGGCTTCATGGTGAAGGCGTTCTCCGAGCGCGACATCTCCGACTCCATCGAGCTGCGCGGCACGCTGGAAGGGCTCGCCGCGCGTTTCGCCGCCGAGCGCGGCGTCTCGGCGCGCGAGCTCGAGCCGCTGAAGGAGTGCCTCGCGGCGATCGACGAATTGCTGCGCCAGGTGCCGATCTCGGTCGATGCGTTCTCGTCCTATGTCACGCTGAACGCGCGTTTCCACGCGCTGCTCACCGAATTGTCGCGCAGCCCGCCCTTGATAAGGCAGATCGACCGCGCCTCCGCGCTGCCGTTCGCCTCGCCCAGCGGCTTCGTGATGGCGCAATCGGCGCTGCCCGAAGCGCAGCAGATCCTGATCATCGGGCAGGAGCATCATCGCGTCGTGATCGATGCGATCGAGAACCGCGAGGGCGCGCGCGCCGAAGCCGTGATGCGCGAGCACGCGCGGCTCGCCGTGCGCAATTTGCGGCTCGCGCTGCGCAACCGGACCCATCTCGACCTCTTGCCGGCGCTTGCGCTGATCAAGACCGCAACCGATTGAGGGCAGTAGCCATGCGCTTCATCGAAACCTGGACTCCGGCCACGCTCGTCTCGATGCGTGACCTCGCGCCCGGCATCCGCGAATTCCTGATCCTGCCGGATCAATTCGACGGTGCCGCCTATCCGGTCGGCAGCCACATCAATGTCAGCGTCACCATCGACGGCCAGCCGGAGACGCGGTCCTATTCGCTGGTCGGCGAGGCCTCGTCGCGCGGTTTCCGCATCGCGGTGCGCCGCGCCGAGGATTCCCGCGGCGGCTCGCGCTACATGTGGCAGCTGGCGCCGGGGGCGCGGCTCGACATCACCCAGCCCGCCTCGCTGCTCGCGGTCGATTGGGCGCGTGAAAATTACTGCCTGATCGCCGGCGGCATCGGCATCACGCCGATCGTCGGCGCGGCTCAGGCGCTGGCGCGGCGCGGCGCGAAGGTGTCGCTGCACTACGCCGTGCGGTCGCGCGGCGATGCCGCCTATCTCGACGATCTCGCCGCGGTGCTCGGCGATCGCCTGGTCGTCCACGCCGGCGACGAAGGCAAGCGGCTCGATCTCGCTGCGCTGTTTGCGTCGCTGCCGCAAGGCGCGCTCGCGCTGTTCTGCGGCCCGATGCGGATGCTGGACGCCGCGCGCCACGCCTGGATCGCCGCGGGCCATCCGCTTCCCGACCTCCGCTACGAGACCTTCGGTTCCAGCGGTACGCTGCCGACCGAGACGTTCCGCGTGCGCCTGAAGGGCTCCAATGTCGAGCTCGAAATCCCCCGTGAGCGCTCGATGCTGGACGTGCTCAATGCGAGCGGCCACGAGGTGATGTACGACTGCAAGCGCGGCGAATGCGGGCTGTGTGCTGTCGACGTGGTCGAGGTCGATGGCGAGATCGACCACCGCGACGTCTTCTTCAGCGATCATCAGAAGGAGAGCAACCAGAAGATCTGCGCCTGCGTCTCGCGCGCCCGCGGCACCATCACGGTGGACACCCTGCTTCGGGCGGACGCGATCTGACGCAGGGCGCGTACTGATTAATCCGGGATTGTTTGCTCAGACTGCAATACGGGCGTAGTCTGCCGAGCCAAGCCAGCCTCGAGAAGCTGCCAGCCTGAACGGGTTCTCCACTAGGCGGGGCAAGATCATGAGATTGCTCAAGCGTTTCGTGCAACGTTTGCTGATCTTTGGACTGGGGCTCTTCTGCATCTGGTTGATTGTCTTTGTCGTCTTTGAAACCGCGGACCGCAGGCTACCTTGGATTCTGGCCGTCGCTGTTACCTACGGCCTTGCCGCTTATATCGTTCTGCCGCGTGCCATTCGGATCGGCCTGAAGATCCTCCAAAGCAAGCGAGTGCCGAGTTACGCGATTACCGGCGACGGATTGCCTGGAGACCCCGTGAATGTCGTGCTCGTCGGCACGCTCCAGCAGCTTCGCGAAGCCTTCGCAGCGCTCGGCTGGTCGGAAGCCGATCGGCTCGGTCTGGCCAGCTCATGGGGCATGGTCCGAGCCTTTGTGTTCAATACTCCATACCCCACCGCCCCATTCAGCACCCTCTATCTCTTCGGGCGAGGCCAGGACATCGGTTTTCAAAGGGCGATCGACAACAGTCCGCGGAAACGCCACCACATACGGTTCTGGGCTTTGAGCCAAATGCGTGCGCAGGCGACCTGGGGAACGACTGAGTTTTGGCTCAACACCGAACGTCCGCCGGACAATGAAAGCGTTCTTTGGGTGGGAGCCGGCACCAGAGACACCGGCCTATCCCTCACCCGTCTGTCGTTTCAGATCACCCACGCCACGGATTCGGATACCGTTGCAGAGCGCGAGTATATTGTCGGCGAGTTGAGGAGGAACCGATCCATCGAAGCGGTGAAAGTCTATCAAGCCGGCGAGAATCTCCTCACCGAACGGGTCAACCACTACATTACCGATGGCGAGATCACGTTGGCGATCCTGGCAGCAAATAGCGCTTGATGCCACGGCCGCCGTCGTTAGCTCTTAGCCACAATGCGGCGTCACGATGCGCGGTTGTGACTCGGCGTTCCTATTCAGTTCCGCGTCCGTCAGTCGCCGATCACCACCAGTATGGCCACCGCCACCCCTCATAGCGGACCCACGACGACACCAGGGGCGGGCCGTATGGATCGACCCGGTCGTCCTCAGGGCGATAACGATATCGTGGAACAACATAATAATCCCACGGAGTTGGCGTTATCACGGGCGGCGTAACGACAAGCCTCTGCCGTGGTTCACCAACGACCTGGGCCTTTCGCGCCCGGGCTTCAGCACCAGACGTCCCAAGGTTACACAGCACCAGGGCCGTTCCAACAGCACACGCGACGGTCATTTTCTTCATGCATCGGCCTCCTTGCCAGAGAGTGCTAAAGGACTCAAAGCAACGCAAGCTAATTCGCTCTCTGCTTGCTTGAATGACCGCTCTTCGCCCTTGGCGGACTGCCTTCATCCCCACCGACATCCGATTTCGGGGCAGAAATGACATCACCTGCCCAGCGTCGGGAGGGCCATGAGATCGTACAGGCTCTGGATCAAGCCGCGTAGGTCGCGCGGCGCTTCTTCGGGTCGAGCAGCGCCAGCACCTGCTCGGCCGTCGCCGGCCGGCCGATCAGATAGCCCTGGACTTCGTCGCACTGGGTCTGGCGCAGATATTCCAGCTCATCGGCGGTCTCGACCCCTTCCGCGACCACGCCGATCCGCAAGTCCCGCGCGAGGGCGATCACCGATTTGACGATCGCCGCGCAGTCCGGCTGCGCCAGCATGTCGCGGATGAAGGACTGGTCGATCTTGATGCGGCTGAACGGCAGCTTGCGCAAATAGGTCAGCGACGAGAACCCGGTGCCGAAATCGTCGAGCGCCACGGTGACGCCGAGCTGCAAGAGCGCCTTCAGGATCGAGGTCGCTGAACCATATTTCGACAGCAGCATCGACTCCGTGATCTCGATCTCGAGTCGATGTGGGGCGATCTCGGCCTCGGCGAGCGCCTGCACGATGGTCTGCAGGATTGCCGTGTTGTGAAACTGTGCCGCCGAGAAATTCACGGCGACCCTGATGTCCTCCGGCCAGTCCGCGAGCGTCGCGCAGGCGCGGTGGATGACCCATTCGCCGATCTCGTGGATCAGCCCGGTCTCTTCCGCGATCGGAATGAACTCGCTCGGCGGGACCAGTCCGCGCGAGGGATGCTGCCAGCGCAATAGCGCCTCGAAGCCGGTGATGCGGTTTTCGCCGAGATTGAGGAACGGCTGATAGACCAGAAAAAGCTCATCCCGCGCGATCGCCCCCTCGAGATCCGATTGCAGCGCCTTGCGGTCGCGCGATGCCTTGTCGTCGCTGACCTCGAAGAAGCAGACCGTGCCGGGGCCGGCCTTCTTGGCGCGGTAGAGCGCGGTGTCGGCATTCTTCATGATGTCGAGCGTCGTGTTGCCGTCGCGTGGCGCCAGCACGATGCCGACGCTGGTCGCGCCGACGATCTCGCGGCCCTCGATCGTGAACGGCTCGTCGAAGGCCGCGATGAAGCGTTCGGCGATCTCGAGCGCATCTTCCGGCCGTGCCAGGTTGGCCATCACCAGCGCGAACTCGTCGCCGCCGATGCGGGCGACGTGTTCGGCCGCGCGGGTGCAGCGTTGCAGCCGGCTCGCGACCTGGACCAAGAATTCGTCGCCGGCGGGATGGCCGAACTTGTCGTTGACCTCCTTGAAACGATCGAGGTCGAGGAGAAGCACCGCGAATTCCTCGCCGGACAGGCCCAGCCTCTTGAGGGCGGCATCGAGCGTCTCGTTGAACGCGAAGCGGTTGGGCAGGTGGGTCAGAGGGTCCTGCCGGACCGTGCGTTCCGTCTCGATCTGCCGCATCAGGCGTCGCGCGAACGCAAAGGAATTGATGAACACACCGCGCAACAGCACGGTTCCATAGACTGCCACCAGGACAGCGATCAGCAGATAAGCGAGATCGTTGCTGCGGCCGAGACAGATGGCAATGCCGAGGAAGAGGGGGAACGTGAATGCGATTGCCGCGATCGGGATCGTCGCGAAGGCAAGTGCACCGCCGGCCAGCATGCCCGAGCACAGGCAGGTGATGACGAGTTTCCCGCCGGTGTCGGCGTTTGCGAAGAAAGCGACCGGCACGATGCCCCAGGCGGTGCCGAGGACGAAGGCATTCCGCACCAGCCGGTGCACCGCACGGCGGGATACGAATTGCGGCTTGGTGATGCGGCGCGATGCGTGGGATTGCACGCCGAATGCGATCGCGGCGCCGGCCACGACGACGGCCCAGATCGTCGCCAGCTTCCAGTCCGGCGAATGCCACAGCGCGATGGCCAGCACGGCCGCATTGCAGGCATTGGCGAGCATGATGCCGACGGAATAGCCGAGCACGAGCGACATCTGCTCGGCACGGATATGGCCGGCGACGGCTTCGTCGGTTGCGGGTCCGCCGAAAGCGGACAGATCGCCGGCGAACAGTCCGGCGAAATAGGAACTCAGTTGGGTCCGCATTCCAGAGCCTGCAGCAGCATTGGCCGTTTTCCCGGCTCGAGCCGGAAAATTCGCTGCAAACCTTTGACGAACTATGAATTATCCCCGCTGACCGGCATCGGTGCGATCACTTCTAAGTGCCGAAGCATTCGTATCGATAACAAATCGATACAAATGCGCGCCGCTGGCGTTACGGTGTCGCGGGAAGCAAATCGCAGATGGTCCATTAATAGCTGTGAACATGCTCGGCCTCATGGTCCGAGACGCACCGTAAGGCGGCGCTCCTAACCATGAGGGTCTAGGATTTCGCCGCGGAACAAGACCTCATCCTGAGGAGCCCGCCGAAAGCGGCGTCTCGAAGGATGGGCCGCGAGGAGGTTGCCCACCCGTTCTCTTTCAAATGCGATGACCCAGCAATCGCGGCGAGCTCAGCGCCCCAGCTGCTTGGGATCGTAATAGAACCGTTCTTCGATCAGTTCATCGCCCCGCCAGGTCTGCCAGGCGATCTCCTCGAGCGTGCGCGTGACGCCTTCGGCATTGGTGAACGTGAAGATCCAGCGCGAGGCGACGTTGTCGCCCTCGATCAGGCTCGGTCCGACGCGAACGGCCTTGACCTCCTTGAAAGCGGCGAGCACGCCGCGCTCCTTCGCTGCCAGCTTGTCCCGCCCGACCACCGGCGCGGCGTTGTTTTCATAGGTCGCCGCGTCGGGCGTGTAGAATTGCTCGATCGCGCCGACGAAATCCCCGGCCTCCAGCCGCTTTGCAAAGGCTTCCACGATCTCACGGCTCGGCATGCCACACCTCACGATTAAAAACCGACTGACAGTCGGTAAATACCGACCATCAGTCGAAAAGTCAACTGGCCGCCTGTGCCGAATTCGACTAGAGGAAATCCATGGCGAAACAGGCGGAACGGCGGGCGGCGACATCAGAGGCGATCCTGACGGCTGCGCGCCGCCTGTTCGGCGCGCAGGGCTTCGCCGCCACCACCATGGACGAGATCGCCGAGGCCGCCCACATCGCCAAGGGCGCGGTCTATCACCACTTCAAGACCAAGGAGGCGGTGTTCGAGGCGGTGTTCGATTCTGTCTCGCGCGATCTCGTCATCGAGATCGATCGCGCCGCGCGCACCGAGAAGGACGTGCTTGCAGCGATGGTCGCCGGCACCCAGCATTATTTTGCCGCGACCGCCAAGGGCCCGACCGGCCAGATCATCCTGCGTGACGGCCCGGCGGTGCTCGGCTGGGAGCGCTGGCGCGAGATCGACGCGCAGCATTTTGGCGGCAAGCTGCCGCGCGCCATCACTGCGGCCATGGAGGCCGGCCTGATTGCACGGCAGCCGGTCGAGCCGCTGGCGCGGCTGCTGCTCGGCGCGGTGACGGAAGCCGCGGTCGCCTGCGCCGGGCGTGCGGATATCGCAAGGGCCGGCGCGGAATATGCCCGTGCGTTCAAGTCGCTGGTCGAGGCGCTGCGCCTCCACGATTGATTGTGCTAAGTGACGAAAACGGAAACGCCAACCAACAACAAGAACAGCAAGACATGAACGCAAATTCCTCCCTCGCGCCGTCAGATCCCGAATTCGATTACATCATCGTTGGCGCCGGCTCCGCCGGCTGCGTGCTCGCCAACCGGCTCTCCGCGAACGGCAAGCATACCGTGCTGCTGCTCGAAGCGGGGCCGAAGGACGCCAACATCTGGATCCACGTGCCGCTCGGCTACGGCAAGCTGTTCAAGGAGAAGACCGTCAACTGGATGTACCAGACCGAGCCGGAGCCCGAGCTGAAGGGGCGTCAGGTGTTCCAGCCGCGCGGCAAGACGCTGGGCGGATCGAGCTCGATCAACGGCCTGCTCTACGTCCGCGGCCAGCACGAGGACTATGATCGCTGGCGTCAGCTCGGCAACACCGGCTGGGGCTATGACGACGTGCTGCCCTATTTCAAGAAGGCGGAGAACCAGACGCGCGGCGCGAGCGAATTCCACGGCAGCGGCGGCCCGCTGCCGGTATCCGACATGATCATGACCGACCCGCTCTCGAAGGCCTTCATCGACGCCGCCGTCGAGACCGGTCTGCCTTACAACCCCGACTTCAATGGCGCCAAGCAGGAAGGCGTCGGCCTGTTCCAGACCACGACGCGAAACGGTCGCCGCGCCTCGACGGCGGTGGCCTATCTTGGCCCGGCCAGGACCCGCGGCAATCTCAAGATCGAGACTGGCGCGCTCGGCCAGCGCGTCCTGTTCGAGGGCCGCCGCGCCGTCGGCGTCGAGTACCGGCAGGGCGCCCAACTGCGCCGCGCCCGGGCGCGCAGGGAGATCGTGCTGTCGAGCGGGGCCTACAACTCTCCGCAGCTGCTTCAGCTCTCCGGCGTCGGTCCCGCCGACCTCCTGCGCAAGCACGGCATCGACGTGGTGCTGGACGCGCAGGGCGTCGGACACGATCTCCAGGACCACATGCAGGTCCGCATCGTGATGCGCTGCTCGCAGAAGATCACGCTGAACGACACCGTCAATCATCCGATCCGCCGCACGCTCGAAGGCGCGCGCTATGCGCTGTTCCGCAAGGGCTGGCTGACGATTGCGGCGGGTACCGCAGGCGCCTTCTTCAAGACCAGTCCGCGGCTCGCCTCGCCCGATATCCAGGTCCATTTCCTGCCGTTCTCGACCGACAAGATGGGCGAGAAGCTGCACGATTTCTCCGGCTTCACCGCGTCGGTGTGTCAGCTCCGGCCGGAGAGCCGCGGCAGCCTGCGCATCAGGAGCGCCGATCCGACCGTGCCGCCGGAAATCCGCATCAACTACATGTCGACCGAGACTGATCGCACGACCAACGTCGAAGCTCTGAAGATCCTGCGCAAGATCCTGGCCGCGCCGGCGCTGAAGCCGTTCGTGGTCGACGAGGTCGATCCCGGTGCGAAGGTATCCACGGATGCGGAACTCTTGGATTTCTGCCGCGAACGCGGCAGCACCATCTATCATCCGACCTCGACCTGCCGTATGGGCAATGATGCGCTTGCGGTGGTCGATCAGCGGCTGAAGGTGAAGGGCCTCGAGGGCCTTCGCGTCGTCGACGGCTCGGTCATGCCGGACCTCGTGTCCGGCAATACCAACGCGCCGATCATCATGATCGCGGAAAAGGCCTCCGACATGATATTGGAGGATGCGCGGTAGGCATGATCCGGACCCGAAGGGCCGCGTTAGCGCAAAGTGGGAACCGGTTTTCCGAAAATGTCATGCCTAAACAAGAGAACGCGCCAAAGGAGCATACGACTTGGCTACTCGACTAAAGATCGGCACACGCAAGAGCGCGATGGCGCTGGCACAGACGGAAGAGATCGCGCGCCGCCTGACCGCCGCCATGCCCGATCTCGATGTGGAGATCGTCAAGTTCGACACCACGGGCGATCTCGACCAGACCAGCAAGCTGCTGCCGCATGGCGGCAAGGGCGGCGCTTTCGTGGCGCAGATCCGTGCCGCCGTGCTCTCGGGCGAATTGCAGGCGGCCATGCATTCGTTGAAGGACATGCCCGGCAATGAAGACACGCCGGGCCTCGTGATTGGCGCGACGCTCTCGCGCGATCCGCCGAGCGACGCACTGGTGCTGCGCGATGGCGTCACGCTGGAAGCGCTACGCCAGTCGCGTGGCAAGGGTTTCAAGATCGGCACCAACGCCGTGCGGCGTGCGGCCTATGCGCGGCGGCTGTTTCCGCAAGTCGAGGTGATCCACTTCCGCGGCGCCGCCGACACGCGTGTGCGCAAGCTCGACAATGGCGAGAAGCAGCGTCTGCCGGATGGCGGCGCGGTGGGACCGGCGGACGCGCTGATCATGGCGCGCTCGGGGCTCGACCGCGTCGGCCTCGCGAGCCGCATTGCCTACGAGTTCACGCCTGCGGAAATGCTGCCCGCGGCGGGGCAGGGCATCGTCGCGGTGGAATGTGCGGCGCAGGACTGGCAGACGCGGCGCATTCTCGCATCGATCGATGATCCGGCCGCGCATGCCTGCGCCGATGCCGAGCGCGAGGTGCTGTGGGTGCTCAACGGCCACTGCAATTCGCCGGTCGCGGGCTTCTCGACGATCGACGGCGATCAGATGTCGCTCGCCGCATCCGTGCTCGATCTCTCCGGCAACACCATCATCGAAGCCTCGCGCGTTGGCCCTGCCGACCGGCCGCGCGAGCTCGGCCGTGCGGTGGGCCTCGATCTGCTGGCGAAGGGGGCGGCGGAGATCATCGAGCGCAGCCGGCCGCGCTAAGCCTGCCTACGAAATCACAATCGGCGCGATCATACATTCGTGCTCCTGTTTTGCCCGACGTGTCAAACGCCGTCGCTACAGGCTGCAGGGCTCAAGCCATGCCGGACGAAATTCTTCAGTGATTTCTACTTTGCATGGGGTTGTTTTCGCGTTTTTTGTTGGGGCGCACGATCCCGGCTGGAGCCACATCGAGACATTGGTCGTTACGCGGCACACTGCGCCCTCTCCCACCTTGCGGGGTAGGGCTATCGCATATGCCCTTGTGGCGCGAAAGCGCTCGGCCTTCATGGTTCGAGACGCGCCGTAAGGCGGCGCTCCTCACCATGAGGGTCGAGGATTTCGCCCCGAAATAAGACCTCATCCTGAGGTGCCCGCCTACAGCGGGCGTCTCGAAGGATGGGCCGCAAGGAGGCTGCCTGCCAAACTCTCATATGCGATTCCCCTCCCGCGCAAGGGGGAAGGGAACGGATGGCGCTTCGATACGTCAGCCGCGCACGCGCTTCAGCATCTGCTCGACATGGGTGATCGGCGTTTCCGGCTGGATGCCGTGGCCGAGATTGAAGATCAGCCGTCCCTGCGCGAAGTTCGCCAGCACGGTGTCGACGGCGCGGTCGAGCGCATCGCCGCCGGTGATCAGCACCAAGGGATCGAGATTGCCCTGCACGGCGACTTTGCTCTGCACGCGCTCGCGGATGAAGGACGGCTCCGCGGTCCAGTCGATGCTGACGGCGTTGACGCCGGTTGCCTCGACATAGACCGGTAGCTGCGCGCCGGCGCCGCGGGGAAAGCCGATGATCCTGGCGTCCGGCACCTTGGCGCGCACGCCGGCGACGATGCGCCGCGTCGGCTCGATTGACCAGCGCGCGAATTCGGCCGGCGGCAGCACGCCGGCCCAGGTGTCGAAGATCTGCAAGGCGTCGGCGCCGGCAGCGAGTTGTGCGAGCAGATATTCGACCGAATTGTCGACGAGCACGTCGATGATTTTGGAAAACGCCTCCGGATGCCGATAGGCCATCATCCGCGCCGGCGCCTGGTCCGGCGTGCCGTGGCCTGCGACCATGTAGGTTGCGACCGTCCAAGGCGCGCCGCAGAAGCCGATCAGCGCGACTTTCGGATCGAGCGCGCCGCGCACGATGCGTAAGGCTTCGAACACCGGCGCGAGCTTGGCGAAATCGGCGCGCGACGCCAGCGTGGCGACCTTGCCGGGATCATCCAGCGGCTCGAGCCGCGGACCTTCGCCGACCTCGAAGCGCACGGAGCGGCCGAGCGCGTAGGGGATCACCAGAATGTCGGAGAAGATGATCGCCGCGTCGAAGCCGAACCGTCGGATCGGCTGCAGCGTGACTTCCGCGGCGAGTTCCGGGGAAAAGCAGAGATCGAGGAAGCCGCCGGCCTTGGCGCGGACCTCGCGATATTCCGGCAGATATCGGCCGGCCTGCCGCATCATCCAGACCGGCGGGGTGGCCTGGCGCTGGCCGGAGAGCACGTCGATGAAAGGTTTCGTCGGAGACTGGGGCACGAAAAGTCCTGATGGTTGCGGTTCCTGATACACCGCCGCAGGCGTCAGCGAAACAGGGGAACTGCCGCAAATGGGACGCGTTGATCAGCCAATGGAGGAGATCATGGCTGAGAGATTCAATCCGGCGCCGCATGACAAGCACGCCGAGGACCCGCACAGGGCGCTCGCCGCGGATCGCGAGACCCACGCGAAGCTCGACGCCGGGCTGGTCGACACCTTCCCTGCGTCCGATCCCGTCAGTGCCACCCAGCCGACCCCGTCGAAGGCCGACGCGGAGGCGGAAAACGGCTCGCTCTGGGACAAGGTTAAGGCCATCTTCAGCTAAGGGGTCGGCGCCGCCGGTTTCCGACAGGCTTGATAATACCTTGTTAGCGATCCTCGGACGCTGGCGTCCGTAGGACTACGGAAAACCCGCATATCGCTGTGAATCCCAGCGGTTATTTCAGGGTTCAATCATAGAAGCGGCAGAGTTTCCGAAACGATCGGAGAAGCCTGCCGCATGACCGTCGCTACTCACAGAGCCGGATGGAGCCGTCTGCCGTTGCGGGCGGCGGCATTCGTCGTGCTGACTTGCACGGCGATTCTCGGCATCAGTGCCTGGCGCGAATGGACCGCCCGCGATGCCGTGCTCAGAAGCGCCGAGACAGAGATGGCGAACGTCGCCCGCTCGCTGACGCAGCACGCCGAGGACAGCCTCGATCTCCTGGATTCCGGGGTTGTCGGCGTCGTCAGCCGGCTGGAGATGGACGGCACTGATCCGGCCACGGTCGGCAAGCTGCGAAACCTCCTGGAGATACGCAAGAAGGCGATCCCGCGCATTCACAGCCTCGCTATCGTCGACGACAAGGGCAACTGGCTGACCGGCTCGGGCGCGGTCACCTCGACGCTCAGCGACGACGAATTCTTCCGTCATCACCAGTTCTCGCCGAAGCGCGAGGCCTATGTCGGCCGTCCCGTGAAGAGCCTCCTGGACGGCGAATCGGTCGTCACGCTGTCGCGCCGCTTCAACCGGCTGGACGGAAGCTTCGGCGGCGTCGTCCTGGCGACCATCAGCGCCAACTATCTTTCGCGCTTCTACGAGCAGTTCGAGATCGGCCGCAACAGCTCGGTGGCGCTGGTGCATGGCGATGGGATGATCATCGCGCGCAATCCGAGCAATGACAAATTCGTCGGCCGCAGCGTCGCCGACACGCCGCTGTTCCGCGACCCGAGCCTGCAGCGGCCGGGCGGGGCCTATCATTTCAAGTCGCCGCTCGACGGCACTGAGCGCGTCAGCTTCTTCAAGCGCAGCAGCCGCTACCCGCTCGTCCTGCTCGCCACCGTCGACAAGGAGGAGCTGCTCGCGCCCTGGCGCGCGGCGGCGATCTCCCGCATGCTCTACGTGCTCGCGCTGGTGATGCTGATCGCGATCATCGGCGCCGTGCTGGTGCGGCAATTGCAGCGCGGCAAGCGCATGGCGGCGGCACTTGGTGAAAAGGAAGCCCATTTCCGGCTGCTCGCGGAGGGCTCCAGCGACATGGTGACCCGCATCGGGCTCGACCAGCGGCTGCGCTATGTCTCGCCCTCATCGATCCGCGTCGTCGGCTGGCGCGCCAGTCAGCTGATCGGCACGCCCGCGCTCGCGGGCATCCATCCGGACGATCGGCCGCAGGTCCAGGCGATCGTCGATGCCATGAAGCGCGGCGAGAAGGACGAGGCGCGGGTCACCTACCGCAATGCGCACCGGCAGAACGCCGAGGTCTGGCTCGAATCGAGCATGCGGGCGACGCGCAAGGACAATGGCAATGTCGACGGCGTGGTCGCGATCTCGCGCGACATCACCGAGCAGAAGAAGCTGGAGACCAGGCTCGAGACCCTCGCGATCGAGGACAGCCTCACCGGGCTCGCCAATCGCCGCCGTTTCGACGAGCGCCTGAACGAGGAGTGGGCGCGCGCCTATCGCGACCGTTCGAGCCTTGCCTTGCTGATGATCGATGTCGATCACTTCAAGGCCTACAACGATGAATACGGCCATCCCGCGGGCGATGCCTGCCTGCGCGTGGTCGCCAAGATCCTCGCGGCCGAGATGCAGCGCGCCGGCGATCTCGCGGCGCGCTATGGCGGCGAGGAATTCGCGATGCTGCTGCCGAATACCGACGCCGCCGGCTGTGCGCGGATCGGCGAGCGGATCCGCCGGGCGATCCGCGAGGCGGGTCTCGTCCATACGTCCAATCCGGCCTCTAGCTGCGTCACCGCCTCACTTGGAGGCGCCGTCAGCCGGCCGGCGCTCGAGCGCAGTGCAGGCGGGGCGTCGCTGGTTGAGGCCGCCGATCGCGCGCTCTACAGCGCGAAGGAAGCCGGGCGCGACCGGTTGATGATGTCGGGCGAGGTGATGAACCTCCTGCCCAGAGCCTCTGGTTTCTAGTTCATCCGCTCAGTAATGCGGCGGCCGCTCATTCGCGGGCCCCGGCGCATTGGCCTCGGCCTCCTGGAGCCGTTCGGCAAGCTGTGCGATCTGCCGCGTCAGCGTGTCGATCTGCTTCCATTGCGCGGTGATGGTCTGGTTCAGCGTTTCGATGGTGTCATCCTGATAGGCGAGGCGCGTCTCCAGCGTGTCGATGCGCTCGCTCAGCGCCTTGATGTCATTCGTCACGTGCCTGTCCCTTGTCCCGTTCGCGCAGGCCAAGTTCTCGCAAGCCAAGTTCTCGCAAGCCATGGCCGAGCGCCACGCGCTCGTCGAACACGAAGCATTCGCCGCGCCAGCGGCTCTGCGCCTCCGGCACCTCTTCCAGATATTTCAGGATGCCGCCCTTGAGGTGATAGACCTCGGTAAATCCGCGCGCGAGCAGATGCGCGCTCGCCTTCTCGCAGCGGATGCCGCCGGTGCAGAACATCGCGATCCTGCGGTGCTTGGCCGGATCGAGCTGCCGTGCCGCAAAGTCCTTGAACTGGCCGAAGCTCTTGATGCCGGGATCGACCGCGCCCTCGAACGTGCCCATCTCGACCTCGAAAGCGTTGCGGGTGTCGAGCAGCAGCGTATCGGGCGAGGCGATCAGCGCGTTCCACTCGGTGGCGTCGACATAGACGCCCACCTGGCGCGTCGGGTCGGCAGCTTCATCACCAAGCGTGACGATCTCCTTCTTCAGCCGCACCTTGAGCCGGCCGAACGGCATCTCTTCGGCGGTCGAGAATTTCAATTCGAGATTGTCGAGCCTGCCGCCGAACATGGCTCCGTGTGCCAGTTCATGGGCGAACGCGTCGATTGCATCAGGTGCCCCCGCAATCGTGCCGTTGATACCCTCCCGGGCGAGCAGCACGCTGCCTTTCAGGGACAGGCGAGCGCAGAACGCGCGCAGCGGCTCGCGCAGCTCGCGATAATCGGGCAGGGCGGCAAACTGGTAGAAGGCGGCGACCTTGTAAGCCATGTTCTGACAAGTCATGGCGCCCATTTAGCAGGCGGGCGGCGCCCGGAAAACCCGCAAGCGAGCCGTCTATTCCCGCAGCGGATGGCAGCCTTTCGCTGGTATGCCAGCCATTGCCCCGCCGGGCCTGGATGTGTCATGTAGACCCCGGTTTTTCGGACGGCGCGCGGGACGCGCGCCCGCGGCAAGAGAGCAAGAACAGGCATGAGAAACTTCCATTTCCCCGGCAGGTCCACGGTCCACGCCACCAACGCGATGGTGGCAACCTCGCATCCGCAGGCGTCGCTCGCCGCGATCGAGGTGCTGCGCGAGGGCGGCACGGCGGTGGACGCGGCGGTCGCGGGCTCGGCGGTGCTCGGCGTGATCGAGCCGCAATCGACCGGCATCGGGGGCGACTGCTATGCGCTGATCCAGCCGCGCGGCGAAGGCAAGATCATCGCCTATAACGGCTCCGGCCGGGCGCCGAAGGCGGCGAATGCCGACTGGTATCTCGAGCGCAAGATCAACTCGGTGCCGCTGACCTCGGCGCATGCGGTCTCGATCCCCGGCGTGGTCGACGCCTTCGCCACCGTGCTGCGCGACCACGGCAAGTTCGGCTTCGACCGCCTGCTGCAACCCGCGATCAAGGCGGCCGAGGAGGGCTACGTCGTCGCGCCCCGTATCGCCTTCGACTGGAAAAACCAGTTCGAGAAGCTGAAGAACGGCACCAACACCGAGCGCTATCTCCTGCCGCACGGCAAGCCGCCGGTGGCCGGCGACGTCATCCGCCAGGCGGAGCTCGGCAAGACGCTGCGGGCAATCGCCAAGGACGGACGCGACGCCTTCTACAAGGGCCCGATCGCGGAGGACATGGTCGAGACGCTGCGCGGCATCGGCGGCCTGCACACGCTCGACGATTTCGCCGCGCACACCACCGACGTGACGACGCCGATCGGCACCGCGTACAAGGGCTACGACGTCTGGCAGTGCCCGCCGAACGGGCCTGGCGTCACCATGCTGCTGATGCTGAACATCCTGTCGCGATTCGATCTGACCAAGTTCGCGCCGCTCAGCGTCGAGCGCTTCCATCTCGAGGCTGAGGCCGCGCGCATCGCCTACATGAATCGCGAGATGCATATCGCCGATCCCGATCACATGAAGATCAACGTCGCCGAGATGCTCGCCAACGGCTTTGCCGACGAGTACATCAGCAAGATCCGCATGGACGGCATGCTCGACCTGCCGAACGTCGCGCCGCCGATGAATCCCTCGACCATCTACATCACTGTCGTGGACAAGGACCGCAACGTCTGCTCGTTCATCAATTCGATCGCGCATTCCTTCGGCTCGGCGATCGTCTCCAACAAGACCGGCGTTCTGTTCCAGAACCGCGCCGGCGGCTTCCGCATTCAGCCCGGTCATCCCAACTGCATCGCGGGCGGCAAGCGCCCGCTGCACACGATCATGCCGAGCCTCCTGACCAAGGGCGGCCGCTCCGTGATGCCATTCGCCGTGATGGGCGGTCAGTATCAGCCGACCGGCCAGACGCATGTGCTGACCAACATCCTCGACTATGGCTGCGACGTGCAGGAGGCGATCGATATGCCGCGCGGCCTGCACTACGAGGGCCAATATCAGCTCGAGGACAGCGTGCCGGCGGCGATCGTCGAGGGACTGAAGAAGCTCGGGCACAAGACCACGAGCGTGGTCGGCCCGCTCGGCGGCGCCCAGGCGATCTGGATCGATTGGGACAAGGGCACGCTCACGGGCGGTTCCGACCCGCGCAAGGACGGCTGCGCCCTCGGATATTGATCGGCGAAGTTTTCCAGCAAGGCTGGAAACCCCAACCGCGTTGCGCTAGACACCTTCCGCCTCAAATGGAAGGTGTCTTATGCAGCGTTTTCAGCGCGCGCTTCTCGCCCTGATGTCGGCACTCGCGATCACCGTGATCGGCGGCGTGTCGCATTTCGTTTCCACCACGGCCTCGGCCCAGACCGCAGGAAAGACCATGACCACAGCTTCAGGCTTGCAGATCATCGATAACGCCGTCGGCACCGGCGCCTCGCCCAAGCCCGGCCAGATCTGCGTGATGCACTACACCGGCTGGCTCTATGAGAACGGCCAGAAGGGCAAGAAATTCGACTCGTCGGTCGATCGCAACGAGCCGTTCGAGTTTCCGATCGGCAAGGGCCGCGTCATCGCGGGGTGGGACGAGGGTGTCGCCTCGATGAAGGTCGGTGGCAAGCGCACGCTGATCATCCCGCCGCAGCTCGGCTACGGCGCACGCGGCGCCGGCGGCGTGATCCCGCCGAACGCGACGCTGATGTTCGATGTGGAATTGCTCGCGGTGAAGTGACCGCAGGTCGCGACGTAGCGGTCCGAAGGACGGCGTCGCTTCCGCTGGCCTACGCCCGGGCATCCACGTTCTTGCTTCCGTGCGGCCAAGTCGTGGATGGCCGGGACAAGCCCGGCCATGACGGATAGAGATCAACACAAGAGACCGGCCCTTGTGGCCGGTCTTTTCGCTTTCGGCTCTGATGTCCTACTCGGTACCGCGCTTTGCGGCCCCAGCGGCGCGGTCGATCGCATCCTTCGCGGCGTCCTTGGCATCACCCATGGCCTTCTGGCCCTTGCCCTTGACCTCCTGGACCGTGCCTTCGCCCTTCATGCGCTCGGAACCGGTGGCTTCACCGACGCCCTGTTTGGCCTTGCCGATCGCCTCGTTGGTGGTGCCTTTGATCTTGTCGGTCGTGCTACCCATGAAACTCTCCTTGCGATTTGCTCAGGAAAGCAACGCTGGGCGGCTATGAGCGTTCCGATTTTGGTATGGCTTGATGCTGCGGCTTTGGTTAGCTTGCCGCGCACGGAACCAACAGAAAGCAAGACCGATGACCGGCCACGACCACACGCATTCCCACCATCACGATCACGACGATCGCTGGAAACATGATGGCGTGCGCGTCATTCCCGGCAACCAGCTCGATACGAACGTGCCGTCGACGGCAGGTATGGACCGCGCAGCCGCCATCAATTTCGCACGTGTCGGCGCGCAGAAATTGTGGGCGGGCACCGTCAGCATCAAGCCGGATGCCAAGACCGGCGCGCATCACCACGGCCATCTCGAAAGCGTCATCTATGTGGTGAAAGGCAAGGCGCGCATGCGCTGGGGTGAGAGCCTGCAATTCACCGCGGAAGCCGGTCCCGGCGATTTCATTTTCGTGCCGCCTTACGTGCCGCATCAGGAGATCAACGCCAGCCCCGACGAGGTGCTGGAATGCGTGCTGGTGCGCAGCGACGGCGAGGCGGTCGCGATCAATCTTGACATCGAGCCCGTCGAGAAGCCCGAGACGGTGCTGTGGGTCGATCCCATCCACCGGGATCCGAACGAGACGAAGTAGGCCCAGCGCCAAAAAATATTCGGAAGCCGTGTCGGATGGCCGCCTGGCCGTCCGTCCTTGGGCGGAACCCCTCGAAGGAGCTTCCGATGCCCAAGATGATCTTCGTCAGTCTGCCGGTGACCGACCTCAAGCGCGCCACCGCCTTTTATGAGGCGGTCGGCGCGGTCAAGAACCCGCAATTCAGCGACGAGACGGCGTCCTGCATGGTCTTCTCCGAGACCATTTTCGCCATGCTGGTGACCCACGACAAATTCCGCCAGTTTACGCCGAGGCCGATCATGGATGCGAGGGCCGCGAGCCAGGTGCTGCTCTGCCTGTCCGCGGACAGCCGCAGCGAGGTCGACGATATCGTCGGCAAGGCCGTGGTCGCGGGCGGCATGCCCGATCCCAGCCCGAAGGAGGAGTTCAGCTTCATGTACGGCCGGAGCTTCGAGGATCCCGACGGCCATATGTGGGGCGTGACGTGGGTGGACATGGCGGCCGCGCCTGCGCAGCCCGACATGGCGCACGCCTGATCGAAATCCCGAAAGAGGAGCATTCACGATGTCCAAGGTCACGCCATGCCTGTGGTTCAACGGCAATGCCGAGGAGGCCGCGAACTTCTATGTCTCGCTCATGCCCGACTCGGAGATCCTGCACGTTCAGCGCAACGTCGCCGACAATCCGTCCGGCAAGGAAGGCTCGGTGCTCGTCGTCGAGTTCACGCTGGGCGGTCAGCGCCTCGTCGCGCTGAACGGCGGCATGAAGAAAGAGTACACCCACGCGCTCTCGCTGATGATCAAGTGCGACGACCAGGCCCAGGTCGACAGCGTCTGGGACGCCTTCCTCGCCCATGGCGGCAAGGAAGAGCAGTGCGGCTGGCTGAAGGACCGCTACGGCGTGTCCTGGCAGGTGGTGCCGAAGGCGATGTTCGAATTCTTTTCGAGCTCCGACACCGCAGCAGCGAGGCGCGCGATGCAGGCCATGATGAAGATGGTCAAGCTCGATATCGAAGGCGTGCGCCGGGCGTTCGAGAATAAGTCGGCGGCGTGAGGCCAGGACAAGTGCCGTAGGGTGGGCAAAGACGCGTTTGCCGTGCCCACCATTTCGCCCGAACTGAACGAGAGGCGGTGGGCACGCGTCGCTTTGCCCACCCTACGATCGATGGGCGCTAGTAATTGATACGCAGCCCTACGCCGCCGTGAATGGTGTTGCCGACGGGCTGCGGGCCGAGCGTACCGTTCGCGAAGAGGTCCACGATCCAGCCCTTGGAAACGCGGAAGCCGAGCCGGCCGCCATATTCGAACCAGCCCTGGTTGCCGATCGTCGGCACCACCATGCCGTTGCCGGTCACGGTGGCGACGATGCCGCTATGGGCCGCGAACGACTGCACCCAGCCGCCATTGATGTTGGCCTCGACATTGCTGCCGTAGAGATGGGTCCATTGGCCTCCGATCTTGACCAGGTTGGTGCGGTCGGTGCCGGTTGCGATTGCAGCGTCGAACGGGTTGAACGCCACCGCGCCGTCCGTATAGCCGGAGACACGCTGCCAGAGCTGCCAGACTTCGATGGAGGCGGCGACCTCGTCGCGCTGTGACAGGCGGCTCATCCAGCCGGCGCGGCCATAGACGGCGTAGTTCGAGGCGTTGGTCGAACTCGTGACACTCACCGGGCCGAGGCTGGTGTTGTAATTCCGGGTGTAGCGCGCTTTCTCCCACGGCGTCAGAATCGTGCCGATGTCGAAGAACGGCCGGGACGAGCCCCAGTCGGTGAAGTCGTAGCGCAGTGCGAATGCGCCGATCGGCGCGCTGGTGATGTTGTAGCCGCCCTCGCTGTATTGCGTGTAGGCAATGCCGGCGAGCAGCGACAGGTTGTTGGTGAGCTCCTTGCGGCCGTGGACGCCGGCCGAGAACGAGCCGGCCGAGCCGAACGCGCTGATGCAGTCGCTGCAATTGACCTGCTCGTTGACGCCGAGCAGCACCGTGCCGAGCACCCGGTTGGTGATCATCTGGTTGAAGCGCTGGTCGGCGAGGCCGCTGATCGAATTGCCGCTGGAATCCGCGCCTGTCGGGGATGGGTTCGGATAAGGCGACGGATAGGCGTTCGGTGTGTTCGATGTCGGCGTGGAGGTCGGGGCGATCTGCGTCGGCGTCAGCCCGCCGCACTCGGACTCGCAGGCGACCTGGGCTGCGGCCGGGCGCGTATCAAACGCAGCGACCGCCAGCACGGCGGTTGCGGCCAGGATGCCGCCGATCAGGAGATGCATGAAGCCTAGCTTGGCCATCATCAGCGCCCGCACAGCATGCCGTCGTCATGGACGGCAGGCGGGGTGGTCGAGGCGTCCGCATACTGGTTCACGGCGCACAGGCCGGCATTCGCGGCGCAGTTCGCTGCGAACGTCCAGGGCGGCGTGTTGGTCTTGGTAATGCTGACCTTGCCGCCGGCCGAGGTGATGATTGCGGTGTCGCCGGGCTGGGTGAGCTGCACGCATTGGAAGCTCAGCGTGCAGACGCTGGCCGCACCCTCCTGGAGCACGACGACGGAGCGGCCGCGCTGCGACAGGATGTCGAGCGTGGTGCCGCGCACGCCGATGGTCGCGAGCGGCGTCGTGATCTTGTAGGCGGTCTTCTCCGAATGTCCGGTGACGAAGCGGAACGCGCCCGTGGTCATGCGAATCGCGACGTCGCGATAGCTGTGCTCGTCGTTGAAGACGGTGCGGTCGAGCTTCAAGGTCGCGCTCGGCCCCAGCGACAGATTGGTGCTGTCGGCCATGACGAATCGGGCCGCGCTGTCGGCGCCGGTGCGCACGGTCTCGTCGCGCAGCATGCTGTCGCCGACATTGATCTGCGTCGTGGTTGCGGCCACGCGCACCACTTCGTTTTGGACCAGCACCGCTTCGCCGACACGCGTCTGCGCCTGCGCGCCGGACGTCGCGCACAGGACGGACAAGAATACTGCGGGGTAAAGCAAGAAACGCAAATTCATTTCGCAACCGATCGATGTGTCCCTGATCGTACCGGATCGCGCATGCTTGCGATGTGGCGGAATTATCACAAGGGGCGCGGGACTCGCGTTATGCTTAGTGACAGTTGCGGCAGAATGCGTTCAAAGCAATGCGCGAGTTTATTTTGTCCCGGGGTGACGCAGATTTGTCACGCAAAAAATCTCCACAACCACCACTGGAAGTGCGTGCAGCTCCGCCGTTGTCGCGGAGCGCAGTGATCGCTGTCGTTATTTTCCTGGTTGCGCATCTCGCGCTGCTGGTCGGCCTCACCGCGCCGGAGAAATTCGTCTTCGACGAGGTGCATTATGTCCCGGCTGCGCGGCAGATGATTGCACCGGTGATGTCGCAGCCCGTGCTCAACCCGATGCATCCGCCGCTGGCAAAGGAGCTGATCGCGCTGTCGATCGCGACGTTCGGCGACAATGCACTGGGCTGGCGCTATCCGGGGACGCTGTTCGGCGCGCTCGCGATCGTCGCGATCTATCTCTGCGGTCTCGCACTGTTCGCCGCACAAGGACCCGCGATCGCCGCCGCGCTGATCGCGGCGGCGAACCAGTTGGTGTACGTGCAAGCGCGCATAGCGATGCTCGACATCTTTGCGCTCGCCTTCGGCCTGCTCGCGACTGCCGCCTTCATGCATGGATTCCGAAAAGAGCGCCCGCACGCATTGTTCGCGGTCGCCGGCACCCTGTTTGGTCTTGCCGCGGCCTGCAAATGGAGCGGGCTGTTTCCGCTCGGCGTCTGCATCGTCATCGTCGCGGCGATCCGCCTGATGCAAAGCTGGCGCACGCTGTTTGCCGACGCGAAGCCGGACGACTGGTATCGGCCCGACCTCTGGCCCGACTTCAGGCTGCACCATGTCGCGCTGTGCTTCGCGGTGCTGCCGGCGGTGACCTATCTTGCGACCTTCGTGCCGCTTTACGGGCTGTCGCTGTCGGACCTGATCGAGGCGCAGCGCCGCATCTTCGCCGATAACACCACCACCGCGATCGCGGGCCACACCTATATGAGCGCGTGGCCGTCCTGGCCGTTGCTCGCGCGTCCGGTCTGGTTCCTGTTCGACAAGATCGCCGAGGACCACATCTCCGCGATCGTCTTCCTCGGCAATCCGCTGGTGCTGTGGCCGGCGCTGCTCGCGCTCGCCGTCGTGCTGCGCGACTTCATCGTGATGCGCCGCTGGGACGCGTTCCTGATCGCGGCGTTCTATTTCGGCCCATGGCTCGCCTGGGCACTGCTGCCGCGCACGCTCGGCTTCATCTATTACTATCTGCCGGCCGCAAGTGCGGCCTCGCTGGCGCTCGTCTATGTCCTGCGCAGGGGCGGCCTGCCGCGGTGGCTGCTGTGGGCCTATGTCGGCGTTGCGGCCATTGGCTTTGCGGTGATGCTGCCGATCTCGGCGGCATTCGTCGGCACCTCGATGCAGACGTTCAATCGCCTGATGCTGTTTCAGAGCTGGATCTGACAACAGAAAACCGCCTGCCGCTTCGGGCGGCAGGCGGGTTGTCGATTGCGGCGATCACTTCGACGCCGTCTTGGTGTCCATGTTCACGACCTGGACGCGGCGGTTGATCGGGTCGGCGCCGTTGGCGGCATCCTTCAGCTTGGTCTTGCCGTAGCCGACGGTGACGAGATCGCCGCCGCTGAGGCCGTAGTTCTGCACCAGATACTTCTTGATGGTGTCGGCGCGCCGCTCGGAGAGCCCCTGGTTGAACTCCTCGCCGCCGATTGCGTCGGTGTGGCCGGCGACCACGAAGGTCGAGCCCTTCAGCGCCGGATCGGAGAGCGCCTTGCCGAGTGCCTGCACGGAGGCGATCGAGGTCTTGGCGATGTCGGCCGAGTTGTAGTCGAACTGGATCTCCAGATCGATCTTCGGCTTGGTCGCGGCGAGCTCGGCGATCTGCTCGCGCTCGCCCATCGAGAGAGAGCGGGTCGCGCGGTTGCGCACGGTGTTGAGGAAGGTCGATTCCTTGGCCTGCTGGGCCGTGTCGGCCTGCGTCCCGACGGACAGACCGCGGGTCACCGGCTTCGGCTTCAGCGCGTTCAGGATCTGGTCGGCGGAGATGTTGTTGTCGCCGGCGAACGCCAGGCCCGCGGTCATCGACAGCGCGGCCGCAAGGGTAATCGCCTTCAGTCCAAAAAATTTATGAAAACGGGTCATTGTCGTATCCTCGCTGTTACGCCTGATGGCGATTTGATGCTGCGAGCCTAGGCCGGGTTCAAATGCCCTGATGTGATGCGGGTCACATTCACCACACCCGAATTGCAGGCAGATCTTAGCGCCGGCGCGGGTTGGCATCCATGGCATGTCCAGCCAGTGGCAGTGGCCTACCGCCGGGAAGCAGCGCTGTCTCATACGCGCATCGAAAGCAGAGCGCAGCTCCGGCTCACTTGTTCGAAATCGTTGTCCGTGACGCGCTGGACTCCAGGCCCTCGCGGGTACAATCTCTCTGTTATTGCTCGTCACCAGCCGCTATTGCCCGCTGCGTCAGCAGCCCGAAAAGTAACTGTCGCAGCATCTTCAAGCTCGGTTCGAGCAGCAGAAATCCCCGGGTGATCCAGATCACAGTGCGTTGCCGTGAACTGGATCAGACTGCTCTGATCGGATCGGCTCAGGCCGAACCGATGGCAGCGAAGAAGTTTGGATCAGGGGAGAATGATCATGCGCTTCTTGATCGCAGCAATTTCAATCGCAGCATTTATTGTCAGCGGCAACGCGGCTTTCGCGGACAAGCGCGTCGCCTTCGTGGTCGGCAACGCCGCCTACAAGAACGTCCCGCAGCTCCCTAACCCAGCGATCGATTCCAAGGCGATGGCCAGGGTGCTGCGCAATGTCGGCTTCGATGTCGTCGAGGGCTCCAATCTCACCCGCGACGCCATGACGGAAAAGCTTCTGGAGTTCGGCAAGAAAAGCGAGGGCGCCGACGTCGCCGTGTTCTTCTATGCCGGCCACGGGATTGCCGTGAACGGCGTCAACTATTTGTTGCCGATCGACGCCGACCTGAAATCCGAGATGGACGTGAAGCTGGGCGCGGCTATCAATGTCGACCTCACGCTCGATCAGACCATGTCGGACGCGAAGGTGAAGCTCGTGTTCCTGGATGCATGCCGTGACAATCCGTTCGCGGCAAAAATCCGTTCGGCCAAGGCCACCCGCTCCGTCAACGTGCAGACCGGCCTTGCCGAGATGAAGTCGGGCGAGGGCACGCTGATCGCCTTTGCCACCGGCCCCGGCCAGACCGCGCTCGACGGCGAAGCCGGCACCAACAGCCCGTTCACCCGCGCGCTCGTCGCCAACATCGCCCAGCCCGGCGTCGAGATCCAGCAGGCCATGACCAAGGTCCGCGCCCAGGTCAGTGACGAGACCAACAAGGGGCAATTGCCCTGGGGGCACACCAATCTCACCGGCAACGTCTATCTCAATCCGGTCGGCGCACCGGCTGCGGCCACGACCGATGGGGCGAACGCGGCGGTGTCGACCGCGAGCAAGCAAGGCGCCGACGTCGAGCTCGAGTTCTGGCGATCGATCAAGGACTCCAACAAGGTGGAAGAGCTCAACGCCTATCTCACCAATTATCCGAACGGCACGTTCAAATCGATCGCGCTCGCCCGCATCGCGGCCTTGCAGGATGGGCCGTCCAACACCACCCGCAACCTCTCGGCCGGGATCGATCCGGCGACCTTTACCGAAGAAGCCAGCCAGGTATCCGAAGACCAGGTTGGTCTGGACAAGAGCCAGCGCCGTGACGTGCAGCGCCGCCTCACCGGGCTCGGCTTTGACGTGAAGGCGACGGGCAAGTTCGACGACGAGACCCGTTCGGTGATCAAGCGGTGGCAGGCCGCGCGTGGCTATCCCGCGACCGGCTATCTGAACAAGCTCCAGCACAAGGCTCTGCTGTCGGAGATCATCTCGACCCGCGCGGCTTCCTCCGAGCAGGCCGACGACGAGCCGGTGCGTCGCCGTTCCTCCGGTGGTGGTGGCGCCCGGCGCCATTATGGCGGCGGCGGTGGTGGCGGTGGTAATCCGATGGGCGGCCCTGGTGGTCTGCTCGGCGGCATGATGGGTGGGCTGTTCGGCCGCCGCTGAGAGGCAGGCAGGCAAAGGCGGCCCGGTTCGGGCTGCCTTCGCGTTCCTCTTGCTCGCCGATCGTCGCAAAGCCGTCGCGCGATGGCCTGCCTGCGAACAAGAATTCGGCCAGATGCGCGCCTAGCACGACCTCATCATTCGACAATCACCGAGGAAGGGAGCCGAGTTCCGTCCAGTGCCCAGGCCGAGCGACTATCAATCCTATCGTGGCGGCCCGCCGGATCGGACAGCCTTCCTGAGTTCCATGCCCATCTACATCGGTGCCGGGATGATCGCGTTGGCGATCCTGGTGTCGACGCTGATGACGGGTCTCACCAGCCGCTATGTCGGCCTCGAAGCTCCGACCGACGAGAATATGTGGCTGGTCGATCGCCTGACCGGCGATGTCTATCGCTGCCAGGCGTCGGAGCGGGGCAAGGCCTCCTGCGAGCCCGACATCGCCACCGGCAGCGTCGGCGACCGGTCGAGGGCGCCGAAGGGCAGCCGCTGATCGCTCGCGCTTCGTGCGTGCCGCGCTGTCAGCAGATGGCAGCCGCGGCTTTTCTTGCGCTCGCTTGGCGGCCCGCTTCTTTCGCCCGGCGCGAATCCCGCTACATTGCACCTCGCAATGTCACGCGCGCCCAAACCGCTTCCACTCAGCACCACACAGGCCCGGCAGATCTGGCTGCATGCCCAGCGGCTCGACGTGCGCGCGCCGTTCGGGGAGGGGGCGCAAGCCGTTGCGGATGCGACCGCCCATCTCGGCTATGTGCAGATCGACACCATCAACGTGATCGAGCGCTGCCATCATCACATCCTCTATAGCCGCATCCCGTCCTACCGCCGCGCCGATCTGCGCCATGCCCAGAGCGTCGACAGAAGCGTGTTCGAATACTGGACGCATGCGCTGTCCTACGTGCCGACGGGCGATTTCCGCTTCTTCCTGCCGGCGATGCGCGAGCACCGCCGCGACGGGCACAAATGGTATGCCTCGGTGACGCCGGCCGACATGCGCAAGGTGATGCGGCTGGTGCGGGCCGGTCCGCTGACGATCCGCGACATCGAGGATGACGTGCTCACCGAGAAGGAGCATTTGTGGCAGAGCCGCAAACCCTCCAAGCGAGCATTGCAGCTCGCCTTCTATACCGGCGTCGTGACCATCAGCGAGCGCCAGGGCATGCTCAAGACCTATGAGCTGATGACGCGCCATTTCGGCTGGGACAAGCTGCCGAAGCCGGCATCGACAAAGGACATCACGGCCTATCTGCTGGACAGGGCCCTGCGGTCACAGGGCGTCGTGAGCCTCGATTCGGCCTGCCATCTCGACGCACCGCGTAAGAAAGAGGTGGCGCGCCTGATCGCCGCGCGCGTCCGCCGCGGCGAGCTTGTCTCCGTCGCGCTTGATGGCGCCGGCAAGCACGAGCATTGGACAGCGCCAGCCTCGCTCGAGGCGAACGGCGAGGCGATTTCACCCGATCTCGTCCACATCCTCTCGCCGTTCGATCCCCTGATCATCCAGCGCAAGCGCACCAATCTCTTCTTTGGCTACAACCATCTGTTCGAAGCCTATGTGCCGAAGGAGAAGCGCAAGTTCGGCTATTTCGCGTTGCCCGTGTTGGTCGGTGACGAGATCGTCGCGGCCCTCGATCTCAAGACCGATCGGCAGGACAAGAAGCTCCTGATGCAGAAATGGACCTGGGTCGGGGAGGGGAAGAAAACCGCCGGCCGCAAGGAACTGAAGCGGAAGATCGAGGACGAGCTCGATCGGTTTGAGCGGTTTCAACTCGCGGAGTGAGCGCTGGCAGCGAGGGTGTGGTGAGCGGCTTCAACAATCTCGTCATTGCGAGCGCAGCGAAGCAATCCAGAATCTTTCCGCGGTGACAGTCTGGATTGCTTCGCTGCGCTCGCAATGACGGAGGAGAGAGCCGAACTCACGGTGCTAGGGCGCCTTTGCCCACCCTACGATTCTGTCCAGCCAGACGCCAACCGCAATCCCCGCCGCATACGCCACCAAATTCCACAGCGAGAAGATGCGGCCGAGCAGCAAGGCGCCGGCCGTAGTCAGCCGGAATGCATCGAGCCAGGGTGCATGCACCAGGCGGGAGAACTCGACCACGAGCGCAATCGCGGCGGCAATGGCTGCGATCTGCAGTCGCGTCAGGCGCGGCGCCAAAACGCCGACCAGCAGGAACACCATGGTCGCCCACAACAGCGAGCCGCCGTACTTCACGACGAAGGCGGGGAGGCCGAGCGGAAAGCCGTGCCAGCGCAGGGACAGCCCGCCGGCGATCACGACCAGAACGAGTGCAGCGCGGGAGAGCGCCGTCCGCACCGCCGCAACGGGTTCATGCGGCTGCGTCCCGTGCATTGCTCGCTCCATTGACTCTTTGCCCGCGATGCTCAAAACCGCACTTCTGCCCTAAAAAAGCAACAACCCCGGGGGGAAGCCATGAGCCAGACCACGACCTTTGCCGGTTCCGCCGGCGGCGCCAAAAGCGCAATCGAGACCTCGACCATCCGCGCCATCTCCTGGCGCCTGATTCCCTTCCTGGTGCTGGCCTACTTCTTCTCCTATCTCGACCGCGTCAATCTCGGCTTCGCCGCGCTGACCATGAATGCCGAGCTGAAGTTCACACCGCTGATCTTCTCCTGGGGCGCCGGCATCTTCTTCATCGGCTATTTCATCTTCGAGGTGCCCAGCAACCTGGCGCTGGAGAAGTTCGGCGCCAGCCGCTGGATCGCCCGCATCATGGTGACCTGGGGCATCATCTCGGCGCTGATGGCGACGGTGAACGGGGTGACGAGCTTCTACGTTCTGCGATTCTTGCTCGGCGTCGCCGAAGCCGGCTTCTTCCCCGGCATCATTCTTTATCTGACCTACTGGTACCCGGCCGAATACCGCGCGCGCTTCCTTGCGGCCTTCGCCATCGCCGTGCCGGTCTCGACCGTGATCGGCGCGCCGATCTCGGGCCTGCTGCTCGGGCTCGACGGCGTGATGGGTCTGCAGGGCTGGCAGTGGCTGTTCATCATCGAGGGCATCCCCTCGGTGCTGCTCGGCATCGTCACCTGGTTCTATCTCACCGACAAGCCGGAGAAGGCGGACTGGCTCTCGGCCGAGCAGAAGGCCTGGCTCAAGGGGAGGCTTGATTCCGAGATTGCGGCCAAACAGGCCGTGAAGCATCTGTCGCTCGGCGAAGCGCTGTCCTCGCCCAAGGTGATCGCGCTCAGCCTGATCTATTTCGGCTTCGTCGGCGCGCTCTATGGCATGCAGTTCTGGCTGCCGCAGATCGTCAAGGCGTTCGGGCTCACCAACGCGCAGACCGGCTTCGTCACCGCGATCCCGTACCTGTTCGGCACCATTGCGATGATCCTGTGGGCGCGGCATTCCGATGCCACGCGCGAGCGCGTGATGCATGTCGGCGCGCCGCTCCTGCTGACCGCCGTCGCGCTCGGCACCTCCTCGTATCTCACCGATCCCACTCTCACGATGGTGGCGCTGACGGTGGCGGCGATCGGCGTGTTCTGCTGCTTCGGCGTGTTCTGGACCCTGCCGACCGCCTGGCTCTCCGGCATGGCCGCCGCCGGCGCCATCGCCCTGATCAACTCGATCGGCAACCTCGCCGGCTTCGCCGGGCCCTACCTGATCGGCTGGGTCAAGGAAGCCACGGGACAGACCTCGACCGGCCTCCTGGTGCTCGCCATCCTGCCGCTGATCGCCGGCATTTTGGTCTTTGCCGGCGGCCACGAGAGCAAGCACGAATTCGCCGATCAGGGGCGGTGAGGGGACCTTCGTCCGCGTAGGGTGGGCAACGGCGCGCACCTTGCGCGCCTTGCCCACCGTTTTTCCCCGATGGCGACGATGTGGTGGGCACGCTTCGCTTTGCCCACCCTACGAGTTTCGCACCCCAGAATGGCCTGGCGCGACCCGCTTCAGCGTCGCTACGCCGGCCCTCGAGCTCGTGCGACCTGACGTCACACCCAAGCTAACTCTTTGGCCGGTCTCACATCCTTACCATTCCTTAACGATCACGCTTTCCTGATGACTGACGATTATTGACTTTTATCAGTGATTAGTCGACATTTCTCCGGAACACAGAAGCAGGAGTGTCTCCGATGTTCGTCCGGTCCGTTTTGTCGAGCTATTCCAAGCTCTTGGCAGGCGCTTCGTTGGCCCTGATGGCCGTCGCGCTGGCCGGATGTAATGACACCGTCGCCGAGAAGGCCGAGCCGCCGCGGCCGGTTCTCGTCGCACCCGCCCATTATGAGGCCGAAACGCCGGAGCGCAGCTTCGTCGGCACCGTCAGGCCGCGGATCGAGAGCGACCTTGGCTTCCGCGTCGCCGGCAAGGTCGCCAAGCGCCTCGTCGAGGTCGGCCAGACCGTCGAGGTCGGCCAGGCGCTCGCGACCCTCGACGAGGTCGATCTGAAGCTCCAGGCCGAGCAGGCCGTCGCCGAGCAGACCGCCGCAACCGGCGTGCTGGCCCAGGCTGCCGCCGCCGAGCAGCGCGCCAAGGATCTGAAGGCCAAGGGCTGGACCACCGACGCCCAACTCGACCAGAGCCGCGCATCTGCCGATGAGGCCCGCGCGCGCCTCGACCGCGCCGTCCGTTCGGTCGAACTGACCAAGAATTCCCTTTCCTACGCGACGCTCAACGCCGACGCCCGTGGCGTCGTCACCGCAACGCTGATCGAGCCCGGCCAGGTGGTCGCCGCGGGCCAGGCCTCGATCCGTGTCGCCCGCTTTGCCGAGAAGGAAGCGGTCGTCGCGATCCCTGAGACGCTGGTCGAACGCGCCAAGTCGGGCGTCGCCAGCGTCACTCTTTGGTCGGAGCCCAACAAGAAATACGCAGCGAAGCTGCGCGAGATCGCGCCCGCCGCCGATCCGGCGACGCGCACCTATCTCGCAAAGTTCTCGCTGCCCGAAGCCGACGACAAGGTCGCGCTCGGCATGACCGCGACGCTGACGCTGTCGGATGCCGCGACCGAGCGCGTCGCGCGGCTGCCGCTGTCGGCGCTGTTCAACGAAGGCGGCAAGCCCTCGTTCTATGTCGTCGACGACAACGGCGCGGTCACGCTGCAGCCGGTCGCGGTGAAGTCCTATGAGAGCAACGACGTCGTCATCACCGGCGGCGTGCCGGAGGGCGCCAAGATCGTTGCCCTCGGCGTGCAGAAGCTCGATCCGAGTCAGAGGGTGCGGATCGTGTCGTCACTGTCGTTCTAACGCGTAGCGCATGATCCGGAAAAGTGTGCAGCGGTTTTCCGAATAGATCATGCGCAGAAAACAAGAGTTCCGTCGTTGCGAGGCGAGTTTCGGCCTTGGCCCCTACGCGAAGGCTGAAGCGGCGAAGCGATCCAGAACCTGCCCAGCCCCCTGGATTGCTTCGCTGCCTCGCGATGACGGGTTGAACAAAGTAGCTGTCGTTTTTGGCAATTGGATCGTCTTACGGAGAGTGCGATGAAGCGCTTCAATCTTTCGGCCTGGGCCGTCAGCCATCCGACGCTGGTCCTGTTCCTGATGATCGTGCTCGGTGCCGCCGGCTTCTTCTCCTACCAGAAGCTCGGCCGCGCCGAAGATCCGTTCTTCACGGTGAAGGTGGTCAACGTCTCCGTGATCTGGCCGGGCGCGACCGCGCAGGAGATGCAGACGCAGGTCGCCGATCCCATCGAGAAGAAGCTGCAGGAGCTGCCTTACTTCGAGAAGGTGCAGACCTACTCCAAGCCCGCCTTCACCGCGCTCCAGGTCACCTTCCGCGACAACACCCCGCCGAAGGACGTTCCCTATCTCTTCTATCTGCTGCGCAAGAAGCTCGTCGACGTGCAGGGCCAGTTGCCGTCCGGCATCCTCGGGCCCGTGGTCAATGACGAGTTCTCCGACGTCGATTCCATCCTCTACATGATGACCGGCGACGGCGCCGATTACGCGCAGCTCAAGAAGGTCTCCGAAGGTTTCCGCCAGCGCCTTCTGAAGGTGCCCGGCGTGACCAAGGTCGACGTCTACGGCAACCAGGACGAACGCATCTTCGTCGAGTTCTCGCATGCCAAGCTTGCGACGCTGGGCATCACGCCGCAGGCGCTGTTCGACTCGCTCGCCAAGCAGAACAACGTGACCCCGGCCGGCACGGTCGAGACCTCGTCACAGCGCGTGCCGCTGCGCGTCACCGGTGCGCTTGACGGCGCCAAGGCGGTGGCCGAGACGCCGGTCGAGAGCAATGGCCGCGTCTTCCGTCTCGGCGACATCGCGACCGTCACCCATGGCTATGTCGATCCGCCGAGCTTCGTCGTGCGCCAGGAAGGCAAGCCCGCGATCGGCATCGGCGTCGTCACCGCCAAGGGCGCCAACATCCTCGAGCTCGGCAAGGAGGTCGAGAAGGCGACCGCCGAATTCATGAAGGCGGTGCCGCAGGGCGTCAATGTCGATCTGATCGCCGACCAGCCCAAGGTGGTCGAGCACGCGGTGGGCGAGTTCGTGCACTCCTTCATGGAAGCGCTCGTGATCGTGCTGTTCGTGTCGTTCCTCGCGCTCGGCTGGCGCACCGGCATCGTGGTCGCGATGTCCGTGCCGCTGGTGCTCGGCATCGTCTTCATCGTCATGAACACGATGTCGCTCGACCTGCACCGCATCACGCTCGGCGCGCTGATCATCGCGCTCGGCCTGCTCGTGGACGACGCCATCATCGCGGTCGAGATGATGGTGGTGAAGATGGAGCAGGGCTGGGACCGCATGCGCGCTGCGTCCTTTGCCTGGGAATCCACGGCGTTTCCGATGCTCACGGGAACGCTGGTCACGGCCGCTGGCTTCCTCCCCATCGGCTTTGCCAATTCCGCGGTCGGCGAATATGCCGGCAGCATCTTCTGGATCGTGGCGATCGCGCTGGTCGCCTCCTGGTTCGTGGCGGTGATCTTCACGCCCTATATCGGCGTCAAGCTGCTGCCGGACATGAAGCTGCACCATAACCACGATCCGCACGCGGTCTACGAGACCCGCATGTACCGCGGCCTGCGCGCCATCGTGCAGTGGTGCGTCAATCACCGCATCACGGTGGTGGTCGCGACCGTCGGCATCTTCGTCGCCTCGATCGTCGGCTTCGGCCACGTCCAGCAGCAGTTCTTCCCGCTGTCGGAGCGCCCCGAGCTGTTCCTCCAGCTTCGCCTGCCGGAAGGCACCGCCTTCAACGTGACTGAGAAGGCGGTGAAGAAGGCCGAGACGCTGCTCAAGGACGACAAGGACATCGCGACCTACACGGCCTATGTCGGCCAGGGCTCGCCGCGCTTCTGGCTCGGCCTCAATCCGCAGCTCCCGAACGAGGCCTTCGCCGAGATCGTCATCGTCGCCAAGGGCGTCGAGGCGCGCGAGCGCGTCAAGGCCAAGATCGAGAACGCGGTCGCCGACGGCATGCTGACCGAGGCGCGCGTCCGCGTCGACCGCTTCAATTTCGGTCCGCCGGTCGGCTTCCCCGTGCAGTTCCGCGTGATCGGCCCCGACGCCAACAAGGTGCGCGAGATCGCCTATCAGGTCCGCGACGTCATGCGGGAGAACAAGAACGTCAAGGACGTCCAGCTCGACTGGAACGAGCAGTCGCCCTACCTCAAGCTCGTCGTCGACCAGGATCGTGCCCGTGCCATGGGCCTGACGCCGCAGGATGTGTCGCAGGCGCTGTCGATGCTGATCTCGGGCGCGCAGGTCACGACCGTGCGCGACGGCATCGAGAAGGTCGGCGTGGTCGCGCGTGCGATCCCGTCCGAACGCCTCGACCTCGGCGGCGTCGGCGATCTGACCATAACCTCGCGCAACGGCGTTGCCGTGCCGCTCCAGCAGATCGCCAAGATCGAGTACTCGCACGAGGAGCCGATCATGTGGCGGCGCAACCGCGACATGGCGATCACCGTGCGCTCCGACGTCGTCGACGGCGTGCAGGCGCCCGACGTCACCAACCAGATCACGCCGAAGCTGAAGGCGATCAAGGACAACCTCGAGCCGGCCTACCGCATCGAGGCGGGTGGCGCCTTCGAGGAATCCGCCAAGGGCAACGCCTCGATCTTCATCCTCTTCCCGGTGATGGTCATGGTGATGCTGACGCTGCTGATGATCCAGCTCCAGAGCTTCTCGCGCCTGATCCTGGTGTTCCTGACCGCGCCGCTCGGCATCGTCGGCGCCTCGCTCGGCCTCAACGTCGCCAACGCGCCGTTCGGCTTCGTGGCGCTGCTCGGGCTGATCGCGCTCGCGGGCATGATCATGCGCAACACGGTCATCCTGGTCGACCAGATCGAGACCGACGTCTCGCACGGCCTGACCCGCGGCGAGGCGATCGTGGAGGCAACCGTCCGCCGCGCCCGGCCGGTGGTGCTGACGGCGTTGGCGGCCATCCTCGCCATGATCCCGTTGTCGCGCTCGGCGTTCTGGGGCCCGATGGCGATCACGATCATGGGCGGATTGTTCGTTGCAACCTTCCTGACCCTCCTGTACCTGCCGGGTCTCTACGCGCTCTGGTTCCGCAAGAGCCTGGACGAGGCGGGCGCCCCCGAGCTGACCGCTGCGACGCAGCATGGGAGCGATGCCGAGCCGGCAATTCCGCTTGCTCAGGCGGCTGAATAAATGAAGAGTACCGACTAACGAGTCCTGATAGATGACACTGATTGCGGAACATATCGAAGGCGACACCCGGGACCGGATTCTCGAGGTGGCCGAGCGGCTGTTCCGCCAGATCGGGTATCAGAAGACCACGGTCGGGGACATCGCCAAGGAGCTCAGGATGAGCCCCGCCAATGTTTATCGCTTCTTCGAATCGAAGAAGGCGATTCATCAGGCGGTGGCGCGAGGCTTGATGGGCGAGGTCGAACTGGAGGCACAGCGGATCGTGGCGAGGCCCGGTCCGGTGCTGGAGCGCTTCCGCGAGCTGCTCACCACCATCCACCGCATGAACACCGAGCGCTATGTCGGCGATAACAAGCTGCACGAGATGGTCGCGATCGCGATGGAGGAGGACTGGGACGTCTGCGTCGCCCATATGGAGTGCATTGCCGGGGTGATTGGCCAGATGATCGCGCAAGGCGTTGCCTCCGGCGAGTTCGAGGCGCCCGACCTGCCGCTGGCCTCGCTGTGCGCCTGCACCGCCATGATACGGTTCTTCCACCCGCAGATGATCGCCCAGTGCGCCACCAAGCCGGGCCCGACCATCGACCAGATGATCGATTTCGTCATCGCCGGTCTGTCCCCCCGCCACTGACGGGCCGGGGATTTCTTCCCTATAAGCAGCTTCACCGTCATCCCAGGGTGATGGCGGGCAAGGCGGATCAACAGATTCCGTCATTGCGAGCGCAGCGAAGCAATCCAGGCTGTCTCCGCGGTGGGATTCTGGATTGCTTCGCTGCGCTCGCAATGACGATCAGGGAAAAACCAGCGTGACCGACAAAGACCTGCACTTCTACGAGCCTGCCAAGGGCCACGGCCTCAAGCACGATCCCTTCAACGCCATCATCGCGCCGCGGCCGATCGGCTGGATCTCCTCCCGCGACGCCAACGGCCACGTCAACCTCGCTCCCTACAGCTTCTTCAACGCGTTCTGCTACACCCCGCCGATCATCGGTTTCTCCTCCACCAACTGGAAGGACTCGGTCGAGAACATCCAGCAGACCGGCGAATTCGTCTGGAATCTCGCCACCATGGATCTGGCCAAGCACATGAACGCGACCGCGGCGCATGTCGCCCCCGAGGTCGACGAGTTCAAGATCGCAGGCCTCACCGCCGTCCCGGGCAGGCTGGTCAACGTGCCGCGCGTCGGTGAGAGCCCGGTGGCCTTCGAGTGCAAGGTGTCCGACATCGTCCGCCTCAAGGGCGCCGACGGCAAGGAGGCCGATGCCTGGCTGACGCTGGGTGAGGTCGTTGCCGTCCACATCGACAAGGCCATGATCAAGGACGGCGTCTACCAGACCGCCGCCGCCCGCCCGATCGTCCGCGCCGGCCGCCGCGGCGATTATTTCGAGATCAGGCCGGAAAACATGTTCGAGATGGTCCGGCCGGACTGATCTGAGCCGGGTCACGCTCCCCTTTCAATTTTCGTCATTCCGGGGCGACGCGTCAGCGTCGAGCCCGGAATCCATGCGTCCGCGGATACATGGATTCCGGGTTCACGCTTCGCGTGCCCCGGAATGACGGTGAGGGGACGAGCGCGCCCGTTACCCCCTCCCGGAACTGCCACCACGCCCCGGCCGTTATGGCCCTGGGCGGCCGCCTGGCCGCGTCAATTCGCTTCTTTTTGCGGGCGAAGTGTTCACTTCTGCCGGCCACTTTCCGCTAAAATGCCAGTCATCCGCGCGCTCCGTTCTTGCCATGAGGTTCTGCCATGAGCTTCCGCCGCGACACCCTCACCAAGCCGATCTTCGCTCTCGCCCGCGGCGCCTTGCCGGCGATGTCCGACACCGAGCGCGAGGCGCTGGAGGCCGGCGACGTCTGGTGGGACGCCGATCTCTTCACCGGTAATCCCGACTGGTCGAAACTGCTGAACGTTGCGCCTGCGAGGCTGACCGACGAGGAGCGGGCCTTCCTCGACGGCCCCGTCAACGAGCTCTGCGCCATGCTCGACGAGTGGAAGATCTTTTGGGAATGGCGCGACCTGCCGCTCGATGTCTGGCATTTCATCAAGCGCGAGAAGTTCTTCGGCATGATCATCCCGAAGGAGTTCGGCGGCCTCGGCTTCTCGCCTTATGCGCATTCGGAAGTGGTGCGCAAGATCTCGACCCGCTCGATCGCGGCCGCCGTCACGGTGATGGTGCCGAACTCGCTCGGGCCGGGCGAACTTCTCATGCGGTTCGGCACCAAGGAGCAGCAGGAGCGCTGGCTGCCGCGGCTTGCCGACGGCCGCGACATTCCCTGCTTCGGCCTGACCAGCCCCGAAGCCGGCTCCGATGCCGCCTCGATGGTCGACACCGGTATCATCTGCAAGGGCATCTTCGACGGCCGCGAGGTCATCGGTCTCAGGCTCAACTGGCACAAGCGCTACATCACGCTCGGTCCCGTTGCGACGCTCCTGGGCCTCGCCTTCAAGGCCTATGATCCCGATCACCTCGTGGGGAACAAGGAGGAGCTCGGCATCACCGTGGCGCTGATCCCGACCAGCTTGCCTGGCGTCGAGATCGGCCATCGCCATCTGCCGTCGATGCAGGTGTTCCAGAATGGCCCGAACCGGGGACGCGATGTCTTCATTCCGCTCGACCATGTCATCGGTGGCAAGGAGCTGTTAGGGCAGGGCTGGAAGATGTTGATGACGGCGCTTGCCGCCGGCCGCGGCATCTCGCTGCCGTCGCTGTCGGCCGCGGGCGCGGCCTTCGCGGCGCGCACCACCGGCGCCTATGCGCGCATCCGCGAGCAGTTCGGCATCTCCATCTCCAAGTTCGAAGGCGTCGAGGAGCCGCTCGCGCGCATCGTCGCGACCGCCTACCAGCTCGATGCGGCGCGGCGGCTCACCTGCGCGGCGCTGAATGCCGGCGTTCATCCTGCCGTCATCTCCGGCATCATGAAGCTGCACGCGACCGAGCGGATGCGGACCGCGGTCGACGACGCCATGGACATCCATGGCGGCAAGGCCGTGATCGACGGGCCGCAGAACTATCTCGGCAATCTGCATCGCGCCGTGCCGGTCGGCATCACGGTGGAGGGAGCCAACATCCTCACCCGCAATCTCATCGTGTTCGGGCAGGGCGCGATCCGCGCGCATCCCTATCTGCTCGACGAGATGAATGCGCTTGCCGACACCGACCGCGAGCGCGGGCTCACCGCCTTCGACAAGGCGTTCTGGGAGCATGTCGGCCACAGCTTCCAGACGCTGTTCCGCGCCTTCGGTCGCAGCTGGACTTTTGGCGCGTTCGCGCCGGCGCCGGATGCGGGCAAGGCGACGGGGTTCTATCGGCAGCTCTCGCGCTATTCGGCGGGCTTCGCGCTCTGCGCCGACATGGCGCTGCTCACGCTCGGCGGCGCGCTCAAGCGCAAGGAGATGCTGTCGGCGCGCTTCGGCGACATCCTCTCCGAGCTCTATCTGCTCTCGGCCGCGCTGAAGCGCTGGCAGGACGAGGGCCGGCAGAAGGAGGATTTCGCCGCGCTCGAATGGTGCATGGCGACCGGCTTCAAAACCATCGAGAACAGGTTTGCCGAGATCCTCGCCAATCTGCCGAACCGCTTCGTTGCGGTGATCCTCAAGCTCGTGGTCCAGCCCTTCGGCGCCCGCGTGCTCGGTCCAAGTGACCGCGTCGTGCATCAATGTGCAAGCCTTGTGCTGGAGCCCTCGGCGGCACGCGACCGCCTCTCGCCGGATCTGGCCCATGTCGATGATGACAGCGGCTTTGCCCGGCTGGAGCGTGCGTTCGAGCTGGTCGCAGGCGCGGACGCGATCGCAAAGCGCATGCGCGCCGCGCATATCCGCGACTGGAAGGAGGCGGTCATCAAGGGCGTGATCACGCAGGCCGAAGGTGAGCAGCTTGCGGCGGCTCACGAAGCCGTCACAAAAGTGATCGAGGTCGATGATTTTGCGCCGGAGGCGCTGTCGCCGATTTACAAGAAAACCGGCGACGTGCATCAGTTCTTCCAGGAACTGGGTGAACAGAGGGCGGCGAGCTGATGGCACGACCGGTTTTCATCGTCGACGGCAGCCGGACGCCGTTTCTCAAGGCGCGTTCGGGGCCGGGGCCGTTCACACCGGTCGATCTCGCCGTGCAATGCGGCCGGCCGCTGCTGGCGCGTCAGCCGTTCGCGCCGACCGCCTTCGACCAGCTCATCCTCGGCTGCGTCAACGTGATCGCGGACGAGATGAACCCGGCGCGTGTCGCGGCGCTCAGGCTCGGCATGGGCGAGAACATGGTCGCCTTCACCGTGCAGATCAATTGCGGCTCCGGCATGCAGTCGATCGACACGGCGTACCGCTACATCCGCGAAGGACATGCCGACATGATCCTCGCCGGCGGCACCGAGGCGCTGAGCCACGCGCCGCTGGTCTGGCCCAATTCCGGCGTGCGCTGGTTCGCGGGCCTCGCCTCCGCGAAGGGCATGGCGGCGAAGATCGCCGCGGCGCTGAAAGTGCGGCCGCGTTTCCTCAAGCCGATCATTGGCCTCGAGCGCGGGCTGACCGATCCCATCACCGAGCTGAACATGGGTCAGACCGCAGAGGTCGTCGGCCATCTCTTTGGCATCACCCGCGCGCAATCGGATGCCTATGCCGCCGAGAGCCATCGCCGGCTCGCGCATGCGCAGGCGCAAGGCTTCCTCAAGGGCGAGGTCGAGACCGCGTTCTCTCGTGACGGCAAGTTCTTCGACCATGACGACGGCGTGCGGCCTGACTCCACGCCGGAGACGCTGGCGAAGCTGAGGCCGGTATTCGAGCGCCCCTGGGGCCAGGTCACTGCCGGCAATTCCTCGCAGATCACCGACGGTGCCTCCTGGGTGATCCTCGCCTCCGACGAGGCGGTGGTGAAGCACAAGCTGACACCGAAGGCGGTCATCATCGACAGCAACTGGGCCGCGCTCGATCCGAGCATCATGGGGCTCGGCCCCGTGATGTCGGCGACGCCGCTGCTGTCGCGCAATGATCTCACCATCCAGGACGTCGAGACCTGGGAGCTCAACGAGGCCTTCGCCACGCAGGTGCTCGGTTGCCTCGCCGCCTGGAACGACGACAAATTCTGCCGCGAGATCCTCAAGCTCGACGGCGCGGCCGGCGAGATCGATCGCGACAAGCTCAATGTCGATGGCGGCGCGATCTCGCTCGGCCATCCCGTCGGCACCTCCGGCAACCGCATCGTGCTGCATCTCGTCAACGCCATGAAGCGGCTCGGCACGCGGCGCGGCGTTGCTACCGAATGCATCGGCGGCGGGCTCGGCGGCGCCATGCTGATCGAAACGGTGTGACCATGGATTCCAAGATCATGACCGCGCTCGGCGACCGCGTGCTGGCGCTCGGGCCTCAGCCCGCGGCCGACGGGTCCTATCGCCATTTCAAGCTGACGCGCGATGCCGACGGCGTCGCCTGGCTGTTGTTCGACCGTGCGGAGGCCAGCGCCAACACGCTGTCGTCGGATGTGATGGAGGAGTTCGACGCCGTGCTCGCGGCGATCGAAACCGAGCGTCCCGCCGGCCTCGTGATCCGCTCGGCCAAGCCGTCCGGCTTCATTGCCGGCGCCGACGTCAACGAATTCCGCGGCGCGTCCGATCCCGGCATGGTGGAGACGCGCATCCGCAGCGCGCATGCCGTGGTCGATCATCTGGAGGCGCTGCGGCTGCCGACGGTTGCGGTCATTCATGGCTTCTGCCTCGGCGGCGGCCTCGAGGTCGCGCTCGCCTGCCAGTCGCGCATCGCCATCGATGGCGCGCGCTTCGGCTTCCCGGAGGTGATGCTCGGCCTGCATCCTGGCCTCGGCGGCACCGCACGCTTCACCGCGCTGGTCAACCCGACCCAATCGATGGCCTTGATGCTGACCGGCCGCACCATCGATGCGCGCCGCGCCAGATCGCTCGGCCTCGTCGACACCGTGACGCAGGAGCGGCACGTCCGCAACGCGGTAAAGGACGCGCTGTTCGGCCGGCTGAAGCGGGCCCGGCCGGGTCTTCTCACCCGCGCGGCCAATTTCGGCCCCGTGCGCGGGCTGCTTGCCAAGCGCATGCGCTCGGAGGCCGCGAAGGCGGCCTCGCGCGAGCACTATCCCGCGCCGTACGCGCTGATCGATCTCTGGGAGACGCATGGCGGCAGCAAGGCCGCGATGCTGAAGGCCGAGCAGGCCTCCTTCGCCAAGCTGATGGTGACGCCGACGGCGCAGAACCTGATCCGCGTGTTCTTCCTGCGCGAGCAGATGAAGAAGGCCGCGGGCTCCGGCAACACGGTCAAGCATGTCCATGTGATCGGCGCCGGCGCCATGGGCGGCGACATCGCTGCTTGGGTAGCGAGCCAGGGGCTGCGCGTCTCGCTCGCCGACATGAAGGCGGCGCCGATCGCGGGCGCGGTCAAGCGCGCCGCCGAGCTCTACGGCAAGATCATCCGCAAGCCGACCGAGGTGCGCGATGCGCTCGACCGCCTGATCCCGGACATGGACGGTGAGGGCGTCCGCAACGCCGATCTCATCATCGAGGCGGTGCCGGAAAAGCTCGAGCTCAAGCAGAAGGTCTATGCCGGCCTCGAGCCGGTGACGAAGCCGGGCGCGATTCTCGCCACCAACACATCGAGCATCCCGCTCCAGGATCTGCGCAACGGACTGGCGCGGCCGGAACGGCTCGTCGGTCTGCATTTCTTCAACCCGGTGTCACGGCTGCAACTGGTCGAGGTCGTCAGCCATGACGGCAACGATCCGCAAGTTCTGAAGGAGGCGCTCGCCTTCGTCGGCGTGATCGACCGCCTGCCGCTTTCCGTGAAGAGCTCGCCCGGCTTCCTCGTCAACCGCGCGCTGACGCCTTACATGCTGGAGGCGATGGTGATGCTGGACGAGAAGATCGACCAGCGCCTGATCGATGCCGCGGCCGAACAGTTCGGCATGCCGATGGGGCCGATCGAGCTCGCTGATCAGGTCGGGCTCGACATCTGCATCGACGTCGGCGACATGCTGCGCACCAAGTTCGGCGATCTCTTGCCGCCGACGCCGGCCTGGCTGCGCGAGAAGGTTGCCAAGGGCGAGCTCGGCCGCAAGACCGGCAAGGGCTTCTACGTCTGGAAGGACGGCAAGGTGGAGAAGGCGCCGCTGCCGGAGACCGGCCCGCGCGTCACCGACCAGATGATCGACCGGCTGGTGCTGCCGATGTCGAACGTCTGCGTCGCGGCTCTTCGCGAAGGCATCGTCGACGATGCCGATGCGGTCGACGGCGCCATGATCTTCGGTACCGGCTACGCGCCTTTCCGCGGCGGCCCGCTCAACTATGCGCGCACGCGCGGGGTGGAAAATATCGTATCCACCTTGCGTGCGCTGACTGAGCGATTCGGCGGCCGCTTCGCGCCCGATCCGGGCTGGAACAATTTCAAGTGAGAGGCACATGACTGAAAAGGCCGACACCGAGCCGCGCGGCGATCTCTGCATCCGCACGCTGGCGATGCCCGCCGACACCAACGCCAATGGCGACATCTTCGGCGGCTGGCTGCTGAGCCAGATGGACGTCGGCGGCGGCGTGTTCGCGTCGAAGGCGGCGAAGTCGCGCACCGTCACGGTCGCGATCGAGGCGATGAATTTTCGTAAAGCGGTCTATGTCGGCGATCTCGTTTCGGTCTACGCCAATCTCGTGCGTGTGGGACGCACCTCGCTCACCGTGCATCTCGAAGCCTGGGCGCTCCGTCGCGGGGAGGAGCACCCGTTCCTCGTCACCGACGGCAACTTCACCTACGTCTCGATCGACGAACACGGCCGCCCGCAAGCGGTTCGCTCGACCGATCCGTCGATCGCGACGTAATCGCGCGCGACGCCGTGCCTCATGCTCGCTGTCGTTGCTGTTGGCGATCACGGCGCCACTGAGTCATCGCGTCGCGGCTTCGCCAAGAACCAGTCATAAAAGAGATGAGGTCCCGGCGTACTCAATTGCGTGTCGATTCGGGGACAAAAACGGCTGATTTGCCCTAGGAACCTTTGGGCAGGACTGTCGTTATTTGCCCGCACTCAGGACACAACGGGCCATGACGGACAGCTACATCATCGAAGTTAATTCGCAGACCGCAGGTATCGTCGTTCGCAATCAAGGAGGCTACTGCTTCTTCGCCTCATCCCACCAATTCAACCGCCTGGAAGGCCAACTCTTTCGCAACGCCCGCGAAGCCGAGCGCGCCGCAAGCAAGCTCGTTAACGGCGAAGTGAAGGAGGCGGCGTAGCGCCTGGTCATTCCGGGGCGCGCGAAGCGCGAGGTCGGAATCTTTTGCCGAGAATGCTGCTCTTCCCTCTCCCCTTGCGGGAGAAGGTGGCGCGAAGCGCCGGATGAGGGGTTCTATCGGCGTGCTCAAAAGCGCGAGGTCCATTCGCGGAGAGAGTCCCCTCACCCGTCTCGCCGCTGGCGCGGCGAGCCACCCTCTCCCACAGGGGGAGAGGGTGAAGCGCCATCACAGTTTCGTGGCGGCGCGCGACAGCAGCTTCCAGTCGTCGCCCTGCTTCTGCCAGTTCATCAGGATGTGAAGGTTGGTCGGCACTTTTTTCCCATCGGCCGCCATCTCCTGCTCGGCGACCCAGTGGAAGCGCACGATCGCGGCGGGGCCGACGACCTTGATGGTCGGGTCCTTGTATTCGATCGACAGGAATTTTGATTTGCCGTCAGTGGCGTTGGCGATGAAGGTCGCCTTGTCCTCGACCTTGCCGCTGGAATGGCTGTAGCTCAGATCGTCCCAGCAGAGCGCGCCGAGCGCCTTGGGATCGGCCGCGATCTGAGCGAGGCGGAAGGCCTCGACCTTCTTCGCCACAGCCTCTTCGTCCGCCGAACCCGCAAGTGCGCCGGATGCCGTGAAGGCGAGGGTGGAGACGGCCAGGGTCGAGAGAGCCAGGCTTGAGAGAGACAGCTCGCGCCGGTTGATGATCATCGTTTCCTCCTTTTTGATCTTGCCGCGAGTGTTGCAGCCGCGCGCGACTTTGTCGAGTGTCACCTCGTCGTCATGCGCATGCGTCATTGCGCGATCGAGGACGTATTGATACGTCTCGCGTATCGATGCGTCGCGCATTTGGGAAAGTACGGAAATGATCGAGACTATCGGCAGGGCGTTGCTGTTCGATATCGACGGCACGCTCGCCAACACCGACCCGTTGCACCTGAAAGCCTTCAACCAGGTGCTCGGCCCCCGCGGCCATGTCTTCGATCACGCACGCTTCTCGAGAGAGCTGCAGGGCTTCTCCAATGCGTCGATCGGCGAACGCTTTCTCATCGAGGAGGCGCCGGAGCGCCGCGTCGCGATCCTCGGCGAGAAGGAGGAAGTCTTCCGTGCGCTCGTCGCCGGGCAGATCGAGCCGCTGCCCGGTTTGATGGCGCTGCTCGACCGGGCGGATGCCGCCGGCATTCCCATGGTCGCCGTCACCAACGCGCCGCGCCTCAATGCGGAGTTGCTGCTCTCCGGGCTCGGCATCACCAAGCGATTCAAGGCGATCGTGATCGGCGACGAGCTTGCGCATGGCAAGCCGCATCCGCTGCCCTATCATGAGGGGCTTCGCTTCGTCGATGCCGACGCGCGGGCCTCGATCGCGTTCGAGGATTCCCGCTCCGGCGTGCAGTCGGCCACGGCTGCCGGCATTCCGACCATCGGGATACGCACCAGCCTCAGTCATGCTGACCTTGTCGCCGCCGGCGCCGTCGCGTCCGCGAGCGCCTTCGACGATCCGGAGCTGCTCGCGCGTCTCGCCGCCAAGATGGCGTGGTGAGGAGCCTCGTCCGTTAACCGTGATCAGCTCTTGCATTGACCGATCGCGCGAACCGCCGCACCATGCATCCATTGATTTGAGGCCATCGCCGTGACCGGATTGACCCATCGCCAAGCCGAAATCCTCAACATCGCGCGCGCCTCCGGCCGCGTGATGGTCGAAGAACTGGCGCGCCGGTTCGAGGTGTCGGCGCAGACCATCCGGAAAGATCTCAACGATCTCTGCGAGCGCCGGTCGCTGACCCGCATCCATGGCGGCGCCATCATTGCCTCCGGCGTCGAAAATCTCGCCTATGAGGCGCGGCGCTTCGTCGCCGCCGACGAGAAGAAGGCGATCGGGGTGGCGGCCGCATCGCTCATTCCCAACGGCTGCTCGCTCTTCATCAACATCGGCACCACGACCGAGGAGGTCGCGAGCGCGCTCACCTCGCACGAGGACCTCCTCGTCATCACCAACAATCTCAACGTCGCCATGCTGCTCTACCGCCATCCGCGCATCGAGGTGGTGGTCGCCGGCGGCACGGTGCGGCGTGCCGACGGCGCCGTGGTCGGCTCGACCGCGACGCAGCTCATCGGCCAGTTCAAGGTCGACTACGCCATCATCGGCGCCTCCGCGATCGACGAGGAGGGCGCATTGCTCGACTTCGATTATCGCGAGGTCCAGGTCGCGCAGGCCATCATCGCCAATGCCCGCAGCGTCATGCTGGTCGCGGACTCGACGAAGCTTCGCCGCAGCGCGCCGGTGCGCATCGCCCATATCAGCCAGATCCAGACCTTCGTCACCGACCAGGAGTTGCCCGAACGCCTCGCCACCATCTGCCACAGCAAGGGCATCGAGGTGGTGGAGGCGATGCCGAAGACCGCCGATATCGATGACGGGGCAGGGGAAGCTGCGCAGGATGCAGCGCCCGAAGCGGCGCCGGTGGTCAGGCTGAGATAGCGCTCCATTTCACGCTCCCTGGTGGGCAGGGCGATCGCATATGAATGCGAGCGTGGCAGGCAGCCTTCTCGCGGTCCATCCTTCGAGACGCCCGCTGTAGGCGGGCTCCTCAGGATGAGGTCTCGTGTCGGGGCGAAATCCTAGACCCTCATGGTGAGGAGCGCCGCCTTACGGCGCGTCTCGAACCATGGAGGCCAGGTACGCGCCACAAGGTCACAGACGAGACGTCTCCCGGTCCAGTGCAGGATGCACTTCTGCCTACTCCTTCACTCAACTGCCCACAAAAAAAGTTCCGGTTTCGCTTCCTTTCGCTTCTCTTTCGTCTTGCTTTCGTTTTGCGGTGTGATCTAATTAAAAACGAAAGTCGCCGCTGGATGGAACAAGCGGCCGCCGGGGGATGCGTCTGTTGGAGCGTATTTTCGACCTCGCCATTATCGGAGGCGGTGTTAACGGCTGCGGCATCGCGCGCGATGCGGTGGGCCGGGGCAACACGGTTTTCCTGTGTGAAATGAATGATCTGGCGAGCGGGACGTCGTCCTGGTCGACCAAGCTCGTACATGGCGGCCTGCGCTATCTCGAATATTACGAGTTTCGCCTGGTCCGTGAGGCGCTGATCGAGCGCGAGATCCTCTGGGGCATCGCGCCCCACATCATCCGTCCCCTGCGTTTCGTTTTGCCGCATCACGCGGGCCTGCGGCCGGCCTGGCTGCTGCGGCTCGGCCTCTTCCTCTACGACCACATCGGCGGCCGTCATCTCCTGCCGGCGACCCGTTCGGTCGATCTCAGGCGCGATGAGGTCGGCCGCCCGCTGATCCCGAATCGCTATACCCGCGCGTTCGAATATTCCGACTGTTTCGTCGACGATGCCCGCCTCGTCGTGCTCAATGCGCGCGATGCCGCCGACAAGGGCGCCGAGATCCGCACCCGCACCCGCGCCACCGAAATCCGCCAGTCCGACGGCATCTGGACCGTTAGCATGGTCGATACGCTGAGCGGCGCACGCTCATCCATCCAGGCCCGCGCACTCATCAATGCCGGCGGCCCCTGGGTCGAGGACGTCTTGGGCCGCGGCGCCGGCGTCAATGCGAAAGCCAAGGTGCGTCTGGTGCAGGGCTCGCATATCGTGGTGAAAAAGCTCTACGATCACGACCGTGCCTACATGTTCCAGAATGCGGATGGTCGCATCATCTTCGTCATCCCCTACCAGGACGATTTCACGCTGATCGGCACCACCGATCGCGACTATGACGGCGATCCGTCCAAGGTGAAGGCGACGCCGGAGGAGATCCACTATCTCTGCACCGCCGCGAGCGAATATCTGGCCAAGCCGGTGACACCGGAGGACGTGGTCTGGACCTATTCCGGCGTGCGTCCGCTTTATGACGACGGCGCCAACGAAGCCAAGGCCGCGACCCGCGACTACGTGTTCGAGCTCGATACGCCCGGCGGCGTGCCGCTGCTGTCGATCTATGGCGGCAAGATCACCACCTACCGCCGCCTCGCCGAGGAGGCGCTGGAGCGGCTCGCGCCCTATCTTCGCAGCGCGAAAGCGCGCGAGGGCTGGACCGGCAAATGGCCGCTGCCCGGCGGCGACATGGATGTGTCGGCCGTCGACGGCCTGATCGCCGAGCTGCAACGCGGCTATTCCTTCCTCAGCCACGAGCATGCGCGGCGCCTCGCGCGCGCCTACGGCACCCGCGCGATCAAGCTGCTTGGCGATGCGAAATCGACCGCCGATCTCGGCCAGGCTTTTGGCGCGACGCTGACCGAGCGCGAGGTCCGCTACCTCATGGCCAACGAATGGGCGGTTACCGCCGAGGACATCGTCTGGCGTCGTTCCAAGCTTGGCCTGCGACTAAGTGCCGAGGAGATCGCGGCGCTTGACGACTGGATCAGGACCCACGCCGTGCAGCAAAGTCCCCTGCTGGAAGCAGGAGGCCGCTCATGACCGTGACGCTCGATCACGTGACCCGGACCGTCGATGGGATCCCGCACATCCGCGACGTTTCGCTGACGCTCGAGAGCGGTACGCTCAACGTGCTGCTCGGGCCGACGCTGTCGGGCAAGACCTCGATCATGCGGCTGCTCGCGGGCCTCGACAAGCCGACCACGGGCAAGGTGCTGGTCAACGGCAAGGACGTCACCGGCGCCGACGTGCGCCAGCGCTCGGTGGCGATGGTCTACCAGCAGTTCATCAACTACCCCTCGCTCTCGGTCTATGAGAACATCGCTTCGCCGCTGCGCGTGCAGGGCAAGCCACGCGAGGAGATCGAGAAGCGGGTGGCGGAGGCCGCAAAACTGCTCAGGCTCGAGCCGTTCCTCAAGCGCACGCCGCTCCAGCTCTCCGGCGGCCAGCAGCAGCGCACCGCGATCGCGCGCGCCCTGGTGAAGGGCGCCGATCTCGTCCTGCTCGACGAGCCGCTCGCCAATCTCGACTACAAGCTGCGCGAGGAGCTGCGCGCCGAACTGCCGCGCATCTTCGAGGCCTCGGGCGCGATTTTCGTCTATGCCACCACCGAGCCCAGCGAAGCGCTGCTGCTCGGCGGCAACACTGTTTGCATGTGGGAAGGCCGGGCGCTCCAGATCGGCGAGACCTCCAACGTCTACCGCCGGCCGCAGACCCTGCGGGTCGCTCAGGTGTTCTCCGATCCGCCGCTCAACCTCGTCGGCATCGAGAAGAAGAACGGCTCCGTGCGATATGCCGGCGGCACCACGTCGCCGGCCTCGGGCCTCTATGCCGGGCTCGCCGACGGCGCCTATCGCGTCGGCTTTCGCGCGCATCAGCTCGGGCTTGCCAATGGTGAGGCCGACCGCCACGCCTTCCATGCCACGGTGACGGTGACGGAGATCACCGGTTCGGAGAGTTTCGTGCATCTGACCCGCGACGGCTTGAATTGGGTTGCGGTCCTGCACGGCGTGCACGAGTTCGAGCCCGGCCAGACCATCGACGCCGTGCTCGATCCCAACGACGTCTTCGTCTTCGATGCGGCCGACCGCCTGGTCGCCGCGCCGATCTCGTGAAGGAGGCGCTCGATGGCCCGCATTGACCTCGTCGATCTCGCGCACTCCTACACCGGCAATGACGCAGCCCCGGAAAGCTTTGCGCTGAAGCCGGTGACCATGACCTGGCGGCAGGGCGGTGCCTATGCGCTGCTTGGGCCGTCCGGCTGCGGCAAGACCACGCTGCTCAACGTCATCTCCGGCATCATCACGCCTTCGCGCGGGAAAATCCTGTTCGACGGCAAGGACATCACACCGCTGTCAACCCAGAAGCGCAACATCGCCCAGGTGTTCCAGTTTCCGGTGATCTACGACACCATGACTGTGGGGCAGAACCTGGCGTTTCCGCTGAAGAACCGAGGCGTGCCGAAAGCCGAGATCGACAAGCGCGTTGCCGAGATCGGCCGCCTGCTCGATCTCGAACCCTATCTGAACCGCAAGGCGACGCGGCTCACGGCCGACGCCAAGCAGAAGATCTCGCTCGGCCGCGGCCTCGTCCGCTCCGACGTCGCCGCCGTGCTGTTCGACGAGCCTTTGACCGTCATCGATCCCGAGCTGAAATGGCAGCTTCGCTCCAAGCTGAAGGCGCTGCATCGCGAGCTCGACCTCACGATGATCTACGTCACCCACGACCAGACCGAGGCGCTGACCTTTGCCGATACCGTGGTCGTCATGCATGACGGCCGCGTGGTGCAGAGCGGCACGCCGGCCGAGCTGTTCGACAAGCCGGCCCACACCTTCGTTGGCTATTTCATCGGCTCGCCGGGCATGAACATCCTGCCGGCCGAGGTCAGGGGCCGCGAGGCGCGGATCGGCGGCCATGTCATCGCGCTCGACCGCAGCTACGACAATCTGCCGGCGGGCGCCAAGATCGAGATCGGGGTGCGTCCGGAGTTCGTCGACGTCGTCGCGCCGGCACCGGGCCTGCTCACGGCGAAGATCGACCGCATCGACGACCTCGGCCGCATCCGCTTCGCCCGCGTCCGCGTCGGCGACGCCAAGTTGGCGGCGCGCGCACGCGCTGGTTTCACCAGCGGCGATGGCAGCGCCGGCCTGAAGTTCGATCCGTCGCACGTCCACGTCTATGCCGACAGCCTTCTGGTGGAGGGAGCCGCCTGATGGACAAGACCATCAACCAAAAAGCCTGGTTCCTGGTGCTGCCGGTGTTCCTGGTGGTGGCCTTCTCGGCGGTGCTGCCGCTGATGACGGTCGTGAACTATTCGATGCAGGACACCTTCGGCAACAACCAGTTCTTCTGGAACGGTGTCGGCTGGTTCAAGGAATTGCTCGATCCCTCGACCGATCTCGGCGGCCGCTTCCTCGCTTCGCTCGGGCGCAACCTGTTCTTCTCGCTCGTCATCCTCGCCATCGAGGTGCCGCTCGGCATCGTCGTCGCGCTGTCGATGCCGCGCCAGGGCTGGACGGTGGCAGCCTGCCTCGTCATCCTCGCTCTGCCGCTCCTGATTCCGTGGAACGTGGTTGGGACGATCTGGCAGATCTTCGGCCGGCCCGATATCGGCCTGCTCGGCTATACGCTCAATGCGATGGGCATCGAGTACAACTACGTCTCCAACGATATCGATGCCTGGGTCACCGTCATCGTGATGGACGTCTGGCACTGGACGAGCCTGGTTGCGCTGCTCTGCTACGCCGGCCTGAAGTCGATCCCCGAGGCCTATTACCAGGCCGCGCAGATCGACGGCGCTTCGCGCTGGGCGGTGTTCAAGGCGATCCAGCTGCCGAAGATGAACCGCGTGCTCCTGATTGCGGTGCTGCTGCGCTTCATGGACTCTTTCATGATCTACACCGAGCCGTTCGTCGTCACCGGCGGCGGGCCCGGCAACTCGACCACCTTCGTGTCGATCGAGCTCGTCAAGATCGCGCTCGGCCAGTTCGATCTCGGCAAGGCGGCGGCGCTGTCGCTGGTCTACAATTTGATCATCCTGATCGTCTGCTGGGTCTTCTACACCGTCATGACCAATGCCGGCGTTGAGCGTAAGGCGCAGGCGGAAGAGGAGCCGGCGGCGGAGCGCAAGCCCGCAGGCGCGCTCCAGCCAGCGCCCGCGCCCGCGCTCAAGCCGAAGGAAGGAGTGGCCTGATGCACTCGATTCCCGGACGCCGCGTCATCATGGCGCTGTTCCTGATCTTCCTGTTGTTGCCGATCTACTGGCTCGTCAACATGAGCTTCAAGACCAACAGCGAGATCGTCTCGACGATGACGCTGTGGCCGCACACGCCGACGCTCCAGCACTACAGGCGCATCTTCACCGACGAGAGCTGGTATTCCGGCTATATCAACTCGCTCGAATACGTCGTCCTTAACACCATTATCTCGATCTCGGTGGCGCTGCCGGCGGCCTACGCGTTCTCGCGCTACCGCTTCCTCGGCGACAAGCATCTGTTCTTCTGGCTGCTGTCGAACCGCATGGCGCCGGCCGCGGTCTATGCGCTGCCGTTCTTCAACCTCTATTCGGCGATCGGGCTCTTTGATACGCCTTGGGCCGTTGCGCTCGCGCACTGCATCTTCAACGTGCCGCTCGCGGTGTGGATCCTGGAAGGCTTCGTCTCCGGCGTGCCGCGCGAGATCGACGAGACCGCCTTCCTCGACGGCTATTCCTTCCCGCGCTTCTTCATCAAGATCCTGGTGCCGCTGATCGCGAGCGGCATCGGCGTTGCCGCCTTCTTTTGCTTCATGTTCTCCTGGGTCGAGCTGCTGCTCGCGCGCACGCTGACCTCGGTGCAGGCCAAGCCGATCGCGGCGATCATGACGCGCACGGTGTCGGCGGCCGGCATGGATTGGGGGCTGCTCGCGGCCGCCGGCGTGCTCACCATCATTCCGGGCGCGCTCGTGATCTGGTTCGTCCGCAACTACATCGCGCGCGGCTTTGCGCTCGGCAGAGTCTAGAGGAGGCGAGGATGGAATCCATCGCATGGATGGCCTGGACGCTGCCGACGGCGATCTTCTTCATAGCGCTCGCCTGCACGCTGGCGGTGATGACCTGGCTTGCTGCGGTCTATCCCGAGGCCGAGCGCGTCGGCGTGCTGCGTATCCCGACCACGCGCGGCGACCGCCTGTTCGTCTCGCTGATCGCGGCCGCCGTCATCCACCTCCTGTGGATCGCCTTCCTCGGCACCGACGCGATCGCGACGCTGCCGATCGGCGAGGACGGCTTTGAAATCTCGAGCCTGTGGCTCGCAAGTGGAATTTCGCTTGTCACGGCCGTGCTCATTTTCCGCACGGTCTGAAGCTCGCGAAGAGACGGCCAGATCCGGGATCAACCCGGGCCTGTATAAGGTTTGTCGCTGCAACGGAGGAACAACATGCGACAGTTTAGGAGAAGGAAAGGTCCATTGACCAAGAACAATTTTCTGACCATGTCCAGCGCCGCCGCCCTCGTTGCGGTGTCGTTCGCCGTCTCGGCGCCGGTTCGCGCCGCCGACGACGCCGTGATCCAGAAGTGGATCGCGGAATTCCAGCCCTCGACGCTGTCGAAGGACGACCAGAAGAAGGAGTTGGAGTGGTTCGCCAAGGCGGCCGAGCCGTTCAAGGGCATGGAGATCAACGTCGTCTCCGAGACGATCACGACCCACGAATACGAGTCGCAGACGCTCGCCAAGGCGTTCTCCGAGCTCACCGGCATCAAGCTCAAGCACGACATCATCCAGGAAGGTGACGTCGTCGAGAAGCTGCAGACCCAGATGCAGTCCGGCAAGAACGTGTATGACGGCTGGATCAACGACTCCGACCTGATCGGCACGCACTTCCGCTACGGCCAGACCATCGTGCTGTCCGACTACATGAAGGGCGAGGGCAAGGACGTCACCGATCCCATGCTCGACGTCAACGACTTCATCGGCAAGTCGTTCACGACCGCGCCGGACGGCAAGCTCTACCAGCTGCCCGACCAGCAGTTCGCGAACCTCTATTGGTTCCGCTACGACTGGTTCACCAACCCCGACTACAAGGCCAAGTTCAAGGCCAAGTATGGCTACGAGCTCGGCGTGCCCGTGAACTGGTCGGCCTATGAGGACATCGCCGAGTTCTTCACCAACGACATCAAGGAGATCAACGGCGTCAAGGTCTACGGCCATATGGACTATGGCAAGAAGGACCCCTCGCTCGGATGGCGATTCACCGACGCCTGGCTGTCGATGGCCGGCAACGGTGACAAGGGCATTCCGAACGGTCTGCCGGTCGACGAGTGGGGCATCCGCATGGAAGGCTGCCGCCCGGTCGGCTCGAGCATCGATCGTGGCGGCGACACCAACGGTCCCGCCGCGGTCTACGCCATCACGAAGTATCTCGACTGGCTGAAGAAGTACGCGCCGCCGCAGGCGCAGGGCATGACCTTCTCGGAGGCAGGTCCGGTGCCGGCGCAGGGCAACATCGCCCAGCAGATCTTCTGGTACACCGCCTTCACCGCCGACATGGTGAAGCCCGGCATCGCCGTGATGAACGCGGACGGTACGCCGAAGTGGCGTATGGCCCCGTCGCCGCACGGTTCGTACTGGAAGGAAGGCATGAAGCTCGGCTACCAGGACGCCGGCTCCGTGACGCTTCTGAAGTCGACCCCGGCTGATCGCCGCAAGGCAGCCTGGCTCTATCTCCAGTTCATCATCTCCAAGACGGTGTCGCTGAAGAAGAGCCATGTCGGTCTCACGTTCATCCGTGAATCCGACATCTGGGACAAGTCGTTCACCGAGCGTGCGCCGAAGCTCGGCGGCCTGATCGAGTTCTACCGCTCGCCCGCGCGCGTGCAGTGGACCCCGACCGGCAACAACGTGCCTGACTATCCGAAGCTCGCGCAGCTCTGGTGGCAGAACATCGGCGATGCGTCGTCCGGTACGAAGACGCCGCAAGCTGCGATGGATGCACTCGCGGCCGCCCAGGACTCCGTGATGGAGCGTCTGGAGAAGTCGGGCGTGCAGGGCGCCTGCGGTCCGAAGCTGCACAAGAAGGAGTCGGCCGAGTACTGGTTCGCGAAGGCCGAGAAGGACGGCACCATCGCGCCGCAGCGCAAGCTCGCCAACGAGAAGCCGAAGGGCGAGACGGTCGACTACGACACCCTGATCAAGTCGTGGCCGGCGACCCCGCCCAAGCGCGCGGAAGCGAAGTAAGCCTCGCGCACAGCGCCATCAAACGCGAAAGGCCGGGAGCGATCCCGGCCTTTTTCTTTTCTGCGAACGCACTCTGCAACCACATCGTCATTGCGAGCGCAGCGAAGCAATCCAGGCTGCCACCGCGGAAAAGACTCTGGATTGCTTCGCTAGGTTCGCAATGACGAGCTTGTGGCGCGGCCGTCCCTCATTCTCGACGGCATCGCCCGCCTTGTGCGCAATTGCGCACTGGGCGGGCGATCGATAAATACGGAGAAGCCGCGGCGCGCTGGATCTCCCGCTTTCACGGGGCACAACGACGAGGTTGTGGCGCCAGATTTACGGATTCGCGCTTGCGCGCCGGCCGCGCTCACTCCTTGCGCTTCACCATATCCTCGATCATCGCCTGCACATGCGCGAGCCAGGCCCTCCGCATCTCCTGATCCGCAAGGTCGATCTGCGTATAGCTTGACAACGTGTAGAGGTTGGCGCGGTAGAAATAGGTGAGTGAGAGGATCGACAGATAAAGATGGAAGCGGTCGCAGTCCGGCCTGAACTCGCGACGCTCGATGCCGCACTGGAGGACGCGCTCCAGCATGCCCAGCTGCGTATTGGCGAAGCTGCGGCGGATGTTGTTCCTGACGTGACGGCCCTTGAACAGATTCTCCGACGCGAGAATGCTGAGCAGCTCTGGGTGAGCCCAGTAGTAGTTCCAATTGAAGGCGACCAGCGCGGCGAGCGCTTGGCGTGGCCTGGAGAAATCGAGATCGAGCGCCTCTTCCGACGCAACCAGGTCGGCATAGCAATGCTCGATGACCTGATGGAAGAGCTTCTCCTTGCTCTTGAAATAGTAGTAGAGCATCCGGTCGTTGCTCTTGGCGGCCTTGCTGATGCGATCGACCCGCGCGCCGCCATAGCCTTCGCGGGCAAACTCGGCGACGGCCGCGCGCAGAATGGCCTCGCGGGTCTGATCGGGCGCCCGCGTCCGCCGGGCCGTTGAGGCCCGTTTCCGCTTGGCCGCCCTTCGCGGCGCGGCGAGAGTGCGGACTGGCAGCTCTGTATCGTTGGCCATCGCGTATCCCTGGAATCACGACCAGCAGGATGGGGCCTGCCGCTTTTTTGGCAAGCCCGCCGATTTTTCGTCATTGACAACCCGGCGCGCCTGATATTCGCTATGTAGTAAGTACTACATACAATAGCTATTCCCAATGGCGGGAGGCTCATATGCGTGTTCCGGTTGTCCTGACGCTCGTTGGAATTGTCCTCGCAGTCGCCTGCAGTGCGGCGCAGGCGGCCGAACCGCCGCCGATCAAGATTGGTGAGATCTCGAGCTATTCGGCTCTCCCCGTGGGTACCCACGGCTATCGCCAGGGCTGGGAGCTCGCGCGCGACGAGATCAACGGGAAGGGCGGCGTGCTCGGCCGCAAGCTCGAGATCATCGCCCGAGACGACGCCGGCAAGCCGGACGTGGCCATCACCGCTGCCGGTCAGCTGGTCGACGGCGAGCAGGTCGATCTCCTGACCGGCACGATCCTCTCCCATATCGGTCTGGCGGTCGCCGATTTCGCGAGGCAGAAGCAGAAATTCTTCCTCGCCTCTCAACCGCTGACGGATGCCCTGATCTGGGAAAAGGGCAATCGATATACCTTCAGGCTGCGGCCGAGCACGTACACGCAGGCCGCCATCCTGGCAAAGGAGGCGGCCAAATTTCCGGCGCGGCGCTGGGCGACGATCGCGCCGAACTATGAGTTCGGCCAGGCCGCGGTGGCGAGCTTCAAGCGCGAGCTGAAGCGATTGAAGCCCGACGTCGAATTCGTCTCCGAGCAGTGGCCGCCGCTCGGCAAGATCGACGCGGGTGCGGTCGTACAGGCGATGATGGCCGAGAATCCGGATGCCATATTCAACGCGACATTCGGGGCCGACCTTGCCAAGCTCGTGCGCGAGGGCTCAACGCGGAATGCGTTCACGAACCGTGCCGTCGTCAGCATCCTCTCGGGCGAGCCGGAGTATCTCGCCCCGCTCAAGGACGAGGCGCCGCCCGGCTGGGTGGTCACCGGATATCCCTGGAGCGAGATCAAGACGCCGGCCCATGACGCATTCCTGAAAGCCTATGTCGCGCGCTTCAAGGAACCGCCGAATATCGGTGCGCTGATCGGTTACACGAACATGCTGGTGCTGGCGAGCGCGATCGAGCAGGCCGGTTCGACCAATGCCGATGATCTCATCAAGTCGATGGAGCATCTGAAGGTCGATACGCCGGTAGGCCCGATTGCTTTCCGTGCGATCGATCACCAGTCGACCATGGGTGTCTATATCGGCGAGCTCGCGGTGCGCGACGGCCAGGGGGTGATGACCGACTGGCGCTATGTCGACGGGGCGGACTACCAGCCCGCAGACGCCGAGGTGTTGGCCAAGCTGAAGAACTAGAGGTGTCCCATGAACCTGCTCGCTCCGCGCAATAATTGGTATCCGCTCACCTGGTCACGCAACATCACGCGCAAGCTCGCCTGCCACCGCATCCTCGGCATGGACCTCGTGGTTTACCGCAGCGAGGGGGGTGAGGTGATCGCGCTCGATGATGCCTGCCCGCACCGGCTCGCGCCGTTGTCGATGGGCAAGCTCAGGGGTGATGCCATCGAATGCGGCTATCATGGCATGACCTTTGGCCCCGACGGGCGCTGTATCCGGATTCCTGGCCAACCGATGATTCCGCCGAACGCGCGGGTGCCGTCCTATCCACTCCGGGAGAAGATGGGCCTGATCTGGATCTGGCCGGGCGATCCGGCCCTGGCCGATCCATCGCTGATCTACAACCTGCCGCAGTTCGGCGAGGCCGGCTGGCATGCTGCCGAGGGCGACGCGCTGCGGATCGAGACCAACTACCTCAACCTCGCCGACAATCTCTGCGATCCCGCGCATGTCAGCTTCGTGCACCTGTCGACGCTCGGCAATGCCGCGAGCGAAGAGATTCCGGTGGAGCACAGCTTTGGCGATCGCGGCGTGCTGGTATGGCGGTGGATCCGAAATGCGCCGCCAATCCCGCTGTTCGGGAAATACGGTAATTTCAGCGGTCATGTCGACCGCTGGCACTATTACGACTACATCGCCCCCTGCATTGCGGTGATCGACTTCGGCAGCGCCGATGCCGGTGCGATCGCCGATCCGGAAGACCGTGGCAGAGGACTGCGCATCTTCGCCTGCCACTTCATCACGCCGGTTGACGACAATGTCTGCATCGACCACTGGCTCCATGTCCGCAATTTCGCGCTTGACGATGCCGATGTCGATCAGCGCCTGCACGCCGATTTCCGTATCGCGTTCAACGAGGACAAGGAGATTCTGGAGCGCATCGAGGATGTCGTGCAGGCCCGCCCCAACGCCAAGACCATCCGCCTCGCCATCGACGCCGCCCCACAGCGCATGCGCCGCATCGTGGAGCGCATGGTGGCGGGCGAAGCAGAAGCACGCGCATCGGCGTGAGCGAGGATTTACGGAGAGCGCCGCCAAGTGCGCGGAAGCGAAGCAAGCGTCGCGCATAGCGCCGTCAAAACACGAAAGACCGGGAGCGATCCTGGCCCTTTTTTCTTCGCCTCTCCCCGCTTGCGGGGAGAGGCCGGATCGCATCGTGGATGCGATCCGGGTGAGGGGGACTCTCCGCGAGTCCAACAACCACCGACCTCGCGGAGACTCCCCCTCACCCCAACCCTCTCCCTGCAAGCGGGGAGAGGGAGAAGAAACTACTGCGCCGCGTCGGCCGCTTCCAGCGTCGGGTAGTCCGTGTACCCCTTGGCGCCACCGCCATAGAACGTGTTCTTGTCCCAGTCGTTCAGCGCCGCGCCCTTCTTCAACCGCTCGACCAGGTCGGGGTTGGAGATGAACGGCTTGCCGAACGCGATGAGGTCGGCGCTGCCTGATTCCAGCACCTTGGTCGCGAGATCGAAATCGTAGCCGTTGTTGGCGATGTAGGCGCCGGAGAAGCGCTTGCGCAGGCTCGCATAGTCGAACGGCGCGAAATCGCGCGGGCCGCCGGTGGCGCCTTCGACGACGTGGAGATAGACCAGCTTGAGCGCGCTGAGGCCGTCGACGATGTGATCGAACAGGGCTTGCGGATTGGAGTCGGAGACGTCGTTGGCCGGCGTCACCGGCGAGATGCGGATGCCGGTGCGGTCGGCGCCGGCTTCAGTGGCGACGGCCTTGGAGACCTCCAGCATCAGTCGCGCGCGGTTCTCGATCGAGCCGCCATAGGCATCTAGGCGCTTGTTGGCGCCGTCCTTGGCGAACTGGTCGAGCAGATAGCCGTTGGCGCCGTGGATCTCGACGCCGTCGAAGCCGGCCTCGAGCGCATTGCGCGTCGCGCGCTTGAAGTCGTCGATGATCCCGGGGATTTCGGAAAGCTCGAGCGCGCGCGGCTCGGAGACGTCGGCGAAGGTGCCGTTGACGAAGGTCTTGCCCTTGGCCCGGATCGCGCTCGGCGCTACCGGAGCTGCGCCATTGGCCTGGAGCGCGGTGTGGGAGATGCGCCCGACGTGCCAGAGCTGGATGAAGATGCGCCCGCCGCGCTCATGGACGCTGTCGGTGACCTTGCGCCAGCCGCTGACCTGGTCCTTCGAATAGATGCCTGGGGTGTCCTGGTAGCCCTGACCCTGTTGCGAGATCTGGCTGGCTTCGGTGACCAGGAGGCCCGCGGAGGCGCGCTGGCCGTAGTAATCGGCGGCGAGCGGGCTCGGGACGAACGTCCCGGGTGCCGCGCGATTGCGCGTCAGCGGCGCCATCACGAAACGGTTGGCCAGCGTGATCGGGCCGAGCTGGTAGGTCTCAAACAATTTGGTCGGACGGCTCATGGGGAATGTTTCCAGGCGGTGATAAGGTCAGGAACACTTGTGCATCGCGGCGATCGGCACAAGGGAGGAGCCATACGGAAAGTGCAGGCGAGCTGCGCGCTGAGGCCCGCGTAGGAAAAATGACGTGCAATTTGGGCCGCGGCAGCAGAATCCCGCTGCCGTGGCTCTATGGCTTGGCCCGAGGAATCTCAGTTCAGGCCGAGGAAATCGCGCTTGCCGATCTCGACGCCGTTATGGCGCAGGATGCCGTGCGCGGTGGTGGCATGGAAATAGAAGTTCGGCAGCGACACCGAGCTGAAGAATTGCTGGCCCTTCAAAGTCACGGATCGGTCGGGACCAGCCGGGAATGTGACATCCTTGGCGTCGGCACCCTCGAATTGTTCGGGCTTGAACGATTTCACGAAGTCGATCGTCTTCGCCAGCCGCTGCTTCAATTCCGCGAACGTTGTCTCGGTGTCCGGCGTCGACGGCACCTCGGTATGTGTGAGCCGTGCGCAGCCCTTGGCCGCAAAGTCGCTGACGAGCTGGATCTGCTTGCCGAACGGCAGCATGTCCGGGAACAGCCGCGATCCGATCAGCACGCTGGGCTCGATCTTTTTGGCCGCGCAGTGGGCTTCTGCCTTGTTGAGCAGGCCGGTGAGGCTGTTCAGCATCTGCAGATAGGCGGGGACGACGGCGTCGTAAAAGGACATATGATGCTCTCTTCTCGTTGAGGTCTCAGGAGAGGCCCTGATCCCCAGACATGGGAGCACCACGGAAAAATGCAATCGCGCGAGCGGCTCGCGCGAGGCAAAAATTCTACCGCACCGTCGCCTGTGGCTGCGCCTGCGCGGTGCCGCCGCGCATGCGCGCGAGCAGCTCCGCCGTCGGCCATGAATCGGCCGGCAGGCCATACTTGATCTGCATCGCCTTCACCGCCGAGCGGCTTTGCTGGCCCAGCACGCCGTCGACCTTGCCGACATTGAAGCCGGCGCGCACCAGGAGCTGCTGGAGCTCCTTGAGCTGGTTGAACGGCAATTGCGCGACCGGCGCCGACGGCCTGCGCATCGGCGCAGCGCCCGCGATGCGCGAGGCGAGATAGCCCGCGGTGGTCGAGTAGATCAGCGAGTTATTCCATTCGGTGTAGGCCGCAAAATTCGGATAGGCCATGAAGGCCGGCCCGGTGCGTCCCATCGGCAGCAGCACCGAGGCCGCGAGATTGTCGTTCGGCAATGGCCGGCCGTCCGGATAAGTGACACCCAACTGCGCCCATTTCGAGCGCGGCTGCTGCACGCTGAGATCGGTCTGCTCCCACGGCAGGTCCTGCGGCACCTTGATCTCCTCGAGCCACGGCTCGCCGCGCCGCCACTTCAGGCCATTGGCGATGTAGTTCGCGGTCGAGCCGATCACGTCGGGCCCGCTGCGCAGGAGATCGCGCCGGCCGTCGCCGTCATAGTCGACGGCGTAGTTGACGTAATGCACGGGCAAGAACTGCGTCTGCCCGAGCTCGCCGGCCCAGGAGCCGATCATCTCGTCGGGCGTGAGATCACCGCGGTCGATGATCTTCAGCGCGGCGATGGTCTCGTTCACGAACATCTCCGAGCGGCGGCAATCATAGGCGAGCGACACCAGCGATTTCAGCGTCGGCAGATTGCCCATGTTGGCGCCGAAATCGCTCTCCAGTCCCCAGAACGCGGCGATCACTGCCGGCGGCACACCATATTCCTTCTCGGCGCGCGCGAACGCCGCCGCATATTGCTTGATATGCTGCTGGCCGTTCTGCATGCGATAAGGCGCGGCCATGCGGCCGGCGAATTCGGTGAAGAGCTGACCGAACACCCGCTGGCCACGGTCTCGGTTGACGATGCCCTGGTCGTAGACGAGGTAGGGCGAGGCCTCCGCGATCGTCCGCTGCGATACGCCGGCGGCGACTGCCTGCTGCTTCACGTCGGCGAGGAAGCGATCGAAGCTCGCCCCGTTGTGACACGAGGCCGCGCGCGGTGACGGCGCAGTTGCCTTGGGGGCCGCGGGCTTGACGGGCGGTGGCAGGAACTGGGCGGAGGCGGGGACGGAGAGCGCGAGAAGCGTGACGGCCGCGATCGCAAATCGGGTCTGGACCATGGGGGTTCCGGGGGAGGGGGAGCGTGGATTCGGGCGAAGTCTAGGGGAAGTGGCGGCCTCAGGCCATCCCTTCGATGCCCCGCCGGCGACGCAGCCAGACGGCAAACGCGATCAGCACCAAGCCTGCCAGGGAAAAACAGGTGATCGCAAATTTCAATTGATCGTCGGGCAAATGCACCTGAAGCGGCCCGGGTTTCGGGATGCCGCCCGGCGGTACCGGCGCCTCGAGATCAATGTAGAAAGGCGCGACACGATCCCAGCCGAGCGCCTGCGCCATCGCGAGATGATCGCGGGTGAACCACAGCCGCTTGGCGCGCTCTACGTCAGGCGCGAACCAGCCGGCTGACACCGGGAAACGGAGGTAGCCGGTCAGCATGACAGGCTTGTTGGTGATGAGCTGCGCCACCGCGCTATCCTGCCGGCCGCGGTCCTGCGTCGTATTCGGCACGAATCCCGCATTGACCGCGAGGGTCTCGCCGTTTGGCAGGCGGGCAGGCAGGAAAGCCCAAGTGCCGGGGACGGAAATATCGTCGCGCATACCCGTACCGGAGCTGTAGACCATCGCATCCAGACGGGACTCATAAGTCGCACTAAAGCTGACGCGCCGGAACTCGTCTCGTTCCGCAGTCAAGGCGTGCCACTGCGAGGGATCTGGCAAAGGCATCGGCGCTGCGGCGAGGCGTTCATTGAGCACCGCATTGAGGGCGTGGGTCTCGACGCGGCGCTGCAATTGCCAGATGCCGAGGCCAACAAACAACGCAAGCATCACAACCGCGAAAACGGCGAAGCCGCTGGTACGGCGTTTGATTTGGTCTGCCATCGTGACGCGCCAAAAAGCCTATCGCCTGCGCAAACGCAAAGGATGTTACAAAACCTTACTCGGGTCGATACGCACTTATAAAACCGAAACAGCCGTTGGCTATCAGAAGCGCACGGCGCCGTGCGGTACGTCCAATCAAATAACCCTATGACCCCGATAATCGAGCGCTGGGGAACCGTGACGGTCCTAGCCGAACAGCCGCATCAGCAGGGCCTTGCCGACCGGCAGCGCTTTGACGCCGCGATAGGCGCGGACATATTCGCCGGCATAGAACGCCCTGATCGCATGGACGCGCGAGTCCATGCTTTCCTCGAACCGCACCGCGAAGCCGTCCCTGGTCCGCCGCACCACGATGGCCGTGATGGAGCGGCCATAGATGCGGCATTCGATCGTGCTGCCGATGATGGGCGGATCGGGATCGATCAGCCGCGCGCCGGTGATGGAGAGATCGGCGAGCCGCGCGAGGTGCGACCTTCCGTCCTGACGCAAGAGAATCGGTTCGTTGCGATCGAAGCGCTCCGCCTTGCGCTTGCGCGGCTGCTCGATGCAGACGACGCAGACCACGATCAGGATGACGGCGTTGTACAGGCTCCAGGCCAGCGCCAGCCCGCCATAGGCAATGTTCTCGCCGCGCAGATGCACGATGAAGGCATAGGCGATGGCCGCGAGCGTGATGGCAAGCGCGCTGCCATAGAGCCGCAGCAGCGGCCACTCCACGAATTTCCTGCCGCGGTCGCCGCCTTTCGCGGTCACCTTGAACTTGTGTCCCTTTGGCCTCGACAGGCCGATGCTCACCGCCTTGAGGACTGCAGGTGCGGCGATGAGCTGCGACACGTCGCTCATCATGGCAAGCGCACGGCCACGCGACAACCAGGCCATGCTGAGGCCGTGCCAGACGTAGAACGGCAGGAAGAATTTCAACAGTTCGGACAAGTCCGCCTGCACCGCCTTGATGCCGAACAGCAGGAACAGCCAGGGTACCACGAGTCCCGCCACCCTCGACGGGTAGACCGCGGTCCAGCTCATAAAGGAATCGATCAGCGAGAGGCGGTCGATGAAGGAAAGCTTCGAACGCCGCGACAGCGGCCCGCTGCGGCCGCGCACGATCTGCATCAGGCCGAGGCACCAGCGGCCGCGCTGTGTGATGTATTCCTTCAGCCCTTCCGGCGCGAGCCCGATCGTTAGCCGCTCGTTGAGATAGACCGTCCTGAGGCCGCGCTCCTTCAGGCGCAGCGTGACGAGATAGTCCTCCGTGACCGAGTCGATCGGAAAGCCGCCGATCTGCACCAGCCCGGCATAGCGAATGAGGGACGATGTGCCGCAGCAGAAGGCGACGCCCCAGGCATCCTTCGCCGGCAACAGGATGTCGAAGAAGAAGCGCTGCTCATCGGGCCACACATCGGTCGCGGCAAGGTTGGTCTGGATCGGATCGGGGTTGATGAAGTGCTGCGGCGTCTGCACGACGCCCACGGAAGCATCGTCCATGAGCGAGATGGTCCGCGCCAGGAAGTCTGGCCGCGGCACGAAGTCGGCATCGAGGATGGCGACGAAGGCGGGTGGCCCCGGTAGCCCGCCGACATGCCCGAGTGCATGGTTGATGTTGCCGGCCTTGGCATGGCGGTTGTCGGGCCGCACGAGATAATGGCAGCCGAGCTCACCGGCGAGCCGCCGCAGCCAGGGTCTGCGGCCGTCGTCGAGCACCCAGACGCGATAATTGCCATACTCCATTCCGGTCGCCCCGATGATCGTGCGTTCGAGGATCGATCGCTCCTCGTTGTAGGTGCAGATGAAGACGTCGATCAGCGGCGCCTGCGGGTCGGTGGCGCGACCATCGATCCGTGCCGTCGCGGAACGATCCATCGTCCGGCTGAGGAACAGAAGCGACAACGCGACCGCGACGAGCGAGGCCGCTTCCACCAGCATGAAGGGATAACCGATCAGCGCGTCCGCGGTCAGATGAGGCGGTGGAAGCGTCGCCGTGACACGCCAAGACAGATAGCGGAGCAGCAGGACCACCGAGACGGCGGCCAGGAGGGAGCGTGCCAACGTGCTGTCGCGCCTGAGCAGCGGCACGATCGCCATGAAGGCGCCGAGCGCAATGAGGCCGGGCGCCAGCGCGGCCGTCACGGCGCGGTCTCGTTGCGGGCAAACACCACGCGGCCGGTTCGCCCCACCGTGCAGGCGTGCGCGGCGGCGTCGCCGAGCGCCACCGTCACGCGATACGGCTCCTTGCTGAGCGCATCGGGATTGATGGCGAGATTGGCGGGCGCGCCGGCGGCGCCGGTCAGGTTGACCACGGTGCCGGAGATCGGCTCCCCGCCGTCATTCGGCTCGAACGTGGCGTGATCGCCGAGCTGCAAGCGGTTGTACACGCTTTCGGTGACGTTGGCCGTGATGACGGCGCCACTGCAGTCGAGCACCTTGAGCCGCGGCTGGCCGGCCTGCACGTCCTCGCCCGGCGAGGTCATCATCTCCCAGACGCGGCCTGCGACCGGCGTCGTGATGTTGGCTTCGGAGAGATCGGCGACGCGGACTTCCTCGGTGATGATCTCGTTGGCGAGCCACGCGATCTCGGTATCGATGCGCGCGAGATCGGCCTCCAGATCGCTCGCGCGCTGGCGCATCTCCTCTTCGCGCTGCACCGAGCTCGGCCGGTCGTTGTAGCTGTCGCCGAGGAACGAGCCGTTCTTCGCCGCGGTGAGCTCGACCTTGGCCGCATCCAGGCGCTTGCGCGCGCCGAGCTCGGTCTGCTGCGCCACCGAAAGCTCGCGCGTCAGCCGCGCCAGTTCGACCGTCGAGACATTGCCGGTCTTCGCGAGTGACGAGGCGCGGTCGACGGCCGCGCTGGCTTCATCCCGCCGCGCCGCGGCCGCCTCGATCGAGGTCTGGATTTCGGCAATGCGCGCCTCGAGCTGGAGCACGCGTCCGTCGCGGAATTGAGCGGCCTGCCGCGCCAGATCCTGTTGCGCGGCCTGGGCGGAGGCAAGCTTGGCGGCAAGGCTCGGCCGCTCGTTCTCCAGACGCGACTTCTGCCGCCGGAGATCGTCGAGCCGGGTGCGATCGCTGCGCGAGTTCACGACACGCAAGATCACGGTCCCGGCCTCGAGCTTGGCTTGGTCGTCCATGCGGTGGGCGGCGGCGACGCGGCCGCCGATCGGCGTGCGCAGGGTGACGAGGCGGGAGTTCAGCACGGCCTCGACGCTGGAGTTTTCCCAGATCGCGCGCAGGGGCAGCCAGCCGAACACGGCGATGATGGCAAGGCCTGCGGCGATCTTGATGCCGCGCCTCAGATGCGGCCAGCGCCGCTCTGGTTCCGGCGGCGCGATCTGCGTGTCAGGCCCGTGCCCGGGCTCATCATTGGCGAATAGCTGTTCCAGCAGCGCCTCCTGCAATCCCTCCTGCAGTCCCTTGGCGTCACTCCTGGTGTCCTGAGGGGAGGGAGCGGATGGCTGGTCGACGGAAGCGGCGCTCGAGCGGTCCATCATGACGATCACCTTGCTGACGGGGATGCCAATGGAACCGGTCAACGCACAAGGACCGCGCGGCGTGCCCGTTACCGCGGATTTAGCCGGAGCTGCGCTTTCCAAGCCGCTAAGCGTCGGCGTGTGTTTTTGCGTAAATGTCCGTCAAGGTTTAGTGACGCCGCAAAGACTGTCCGCGCTTTTTTCGCGTCTGCGGCCCGGCGACGCACCTCGCTGACCTTGCGGCACCCGGCAGCGTCCATACGTCGAGGGCGCCGGCCGAAGGCGTGCCGGCAGCCGGCTCGGGAGACGGCCATGAACTATCTTCGCACCGCAATTCTTCTCGCAGGCCTCACCGCCCTGTTCATGGGCGTCGGCTATCTCATCGGTGGTGCCGCCGGCGCCATGATCGCGCTCGTCGTCGCAGCGGCGACCAATCTCTTCACCTACTGGAACTCCGACCGCATGGTGCTCAGCATGTACGGTGCCCATGAGGTCGACCGTACCAGCGCGCCGGACCTCGTCGGCCTGGTTGCCGAGCTCGCGGGCCGTGCCGGCCTGCCGATGCCGCGCGTGTTCGTGATGGACGAGCCGCAGCCCAACGCGTTCGCAACCGGGCGCAATCCCGAGAACGCCGCGGTCGCCGTCACCACCGGTCTGATGCACCAGCTCAGCCGCGAGGAGCTCGCCGGCGTGATCGCGCACGAGCTCGCGCACATCAAGCATCACGACACGCTGCTCATGACCATCACCGCGACCATCGCCGGTGCCATCTCGATGCTGGCGCAGTTCGGCATGTTCTTCGGCGGCCATCGCAACAACAACAGCGGTCCCGGCATCGTCGGCTCGATCCTGCTGATGATCCTGGCGCCGCTCGGCGCCATGCTGGTGCAGATGGCGATCAGCCGCACCCGCGAATACGCCGCCGACAATCTCGGCGGGCGCATCGTCGGCCAGCCGATGTGGCTCGCCTCCGCGCTCGTCAAGATCGAGAACGCCGCGCATCAGGTCCCGAATGTCGAGGCCGAGCGCAATCCCGCGACCGCGCACATGTTTATCATCAATCCGCTGTCGGGCCACGGCGTCGACAATCTCTTCACCACCCATCCTTCGACGCAGAACCGCATCGCGGCGCTCCAGCAGCTTGCCGCCGAGCTCGGCGCGCATGCGGCGCCGTCCGTCAGTGCCAACGAAAACTATCCGCCGCGCGGTCCCTGGGGCCGCTCCTCCTCGCGCGGGCCTTGGGGATGAGCTTGGGCGGGAACTTGAGATTGAGGCGGATCTGCGGCCGGTGCGTCCGGAAATCGCGACCGGCTTTGTGACCTGGCGCACACAGGATCGTCCCGCCGGGTGCTAACACCCCGTCGTGAATGTTTCTTCGAAAGGGGATGCGCGGCCGGCGCTTCGCCGGGCGCGGTCAACGATGACCCGAGCAGCCGTGCCGGTGTTGATTGCCGTGAGCATCCTCGTCGGCCTGTCCACGCACATGGTCGTCAATTGCGGCGACGAGGATGATCCGGACATCTGTTCGGCCGTGATCGGATTCAGCCCGTTTCGCGGCTCGGTGATCGCCTTCGCCTATGAGGGGCGTGGACGGATAGCGCTGCGTCACGGCGACTGGCGGCGGGCGATCGTCGATTTCGACGAGGCCATCCACCTCAACCCCAACCGTGCCTCGTTCTATCGCGACCGCGGCCTCGCCCGCCGGCAGAACGGCGAGCTGCAGCTTGCGATTGCCGACTTCGACGAAGCCATCGCGCTCAACCCGAAACTCGCTGCGCCCTATCACGAACGCGGCCTCGCGCTCGCTGCGAGCGGCGATCTCGATCGTGCTATCCTGAGCTACACCACGGCCATGCGCCTTGCACCGTCCGACGCGGAGATACGGCTGGACCGCGGCCTTGCCTACCTCGCGCGCGGACAGGCTGACGACGCCCGTGCCGATTTCGAAGCCGCCCTGGCGCTGCCGCCCGGCAAGGACGATCGCGTCCGCCAGATCGCACGCGCGCGCCTGGCCGAGCTGTCGAGTGCCGGGCCAACCCCGGTCTCCGCGCCGCGGCGGTGAGATCGTGCACGATGCGGAACAAGATCGCGCGATCCAGCGACAAAGACGCCGCACAGGTTTCGGTTCGGGCGATACAGGAACTCGAATGACGTTGAAGTCAGCGCCGGTCGCATCGCGCGCGTTCTGCCGTTTGGAACCGAAACATTTTCCGACCTGAATGAATTGACCGTAGGGGCTTCGCAAAACGCGAGGCTGGTCATGGATCCGATATCGGCGAGCGACGTATTTCTGACTGTCGCCATCATGAGCACGACCTTCCTGATCGAGATCGGGTTTTTCATCCTGCTCGGAATGTTCTGAAAAGAGCGCGCAGCGGATGTGAAGTTGCGAAGGGTCTTCGTCCATGCTGCGCGACGGCGATGTTCCATTCGAAGGAAGGAACCTAGGAGCGGCAATGCGGGCGAAGGCGTCGTGCAGTGCGGCGTTTCGGGAACCATTTTGGAGAGTGCGCGGTTAGTTTGTGGGGAGGGTCCGATGAGGCGACCATTGCCATGAGGACCGGATTTCTCGCTGCGATTGTGATAGCCGTTCTAGCCACCGGTACCGGGCTGGCAGTCAATTCTGTCGGCTCTCTATCTTCCGAAAAACAGTCCATGCCGGGTGCCGTGCAAGTAGCGGACCGACTGGCTGAGGCCGTGGATCAGCTTCGGTCTGGTGGCTAACAGCCTGCGTATCTCAAACGCCTTGATAGGCCCGTGGATTGGGCAAGGTGAATGCGGCCCCGGTCTGCGCGCCGCGACGATGATCTAAAGCCACATTCGAGGCTGAGGGGGCTCGCCGCGATAGCGGCGAGAAGGGTGAGGGGTCTCTCTCCGCGTGCAAATCTCTAGCGACGAATTTGCGGATAGAACCCCTCATCCGGCGCGGACCAAGGTCCGCGCCACCTTCTCCCACAAGAAGGGGAGAAGGAAGAAGGGGCCGTTACTTGGCCTTCTTCGCTTTCGCCGGCTTAGCCTCTTTGGCCTTCTTCGCCGGCTTCTCCTTCACCGGCTTCTCCTTCGCCGCGGCCTTCTTCTCGGCCTTGTCCGCGACGGGCGTGCTGGCGGCGAGCCGCACCGAGCGCGCATAGCTGTCGGCGACGTTGTCGGCGGACATCTGCAGGCGCCTGGCGGCGGAGGTCGCCAGCTCCATTGTGGCCTTGGCCATCATCTTGAAGCGGTCCCGGGCGTCGTTGCCCTTGGCCTTGGCCGCGAGGCCGTTGAAGCGATCCCGCCGCTCCTTGGCGCGGGTCATCAGGCCCGTATGCAGTTGTCTGGCCAGTTGCCGGATCACGACATCCAGGTCGGCGTCCGCCATGTTCTTCTATCCTCTTCGAAACTTCACCAAATCGATGCGCGCGGGACTATGCAGATCGGGCCCCGCCTTGGCAATTCCCGGTGATGCGCCATCCGCATCTTCCGGTTTACAAAACAAGAAAGCCGCGCTTGTCGCGCGGCTCTTGGCGTGGTTTGGCGCCGGGGCGCCGTTTCTGCCTCACTTCAGCGAGGCGACCGGTCCGCTTGACGCTGCCGGGTCGGGGTCGAAGCCGAAGACGCCGACCAGATATTTGTAGTAGTCGGGCATCTTCTCTTTGAGCGCTTCGCGGGACTTGGGATCGTGGAAATCGCTCTTTCCGGCCAGGAAAATGCTTGCGGTCACGGCAAAGAATTCCATGTGATTCTTCATCGCATAGGCGTCCTTGGGCAGCAGGTCCTTGGACTTGGCATAAGCGTAATAGCTGATCACGCCCTTGTTGGCGTAGCCGTCCGGCAACAGCCGCGCGTGATAGGCGTGCAAGAGCTCGTGGAGCAGCACGGCTTCCTTTTCGTACCGCATCATGTCGGGCCGGAGCATGATCACGCCAAGCCCCGAATCGACCGCGAGGTCGACGGCATTCGGATTGGTCCATTGCTGCTTGTCATGGTCCCACACGGTCAGCGTCCGCGGGACGCGGCGCTCCACGTTCGGGGTGACCCGGCCGTAGCACGCGGTTGCAGCGCCTTCGTCGAGGCAGGCGAGCTCGCTCGCGATGATCGGAACGGTATGGAAGAAGCGCATCACGCGCGGGGAGAGGCCGACACCTTCGACGACGTCGATCTGCTGCTTCAGATTCTCGGTGAGCTTGTCGACATCCTTGCGGTCGGAGTTCTCCGTCAAGTCGAACATGTAACCGCGGTAGCTCTGGAAGCCGGGCGGCAACGGCTGCGCTGCATCGGCGGACGCAGCCTCGAGTGGCCCGGCATTGGATGGATTGGCAAAGAGCGCGCCGACAATGGTCGCGGTCAGCAGCAACGCAATGCGCATGATGAACCCCCTGATGTCACTTCACGCGGCAGAATAAGCCACCGTTGTTTGCGAAAAGTGAGTGAGGCGAGACTAAGGCGCCGATGTTGAGGCGTGCTTAATGGTTTGTTGCAGACCGCGGGGGACGGGTTAGTCCGGGGTTAACCAAGGAGGGATGACCGGGCTGATGTTGAGGTGTAGATTCCATGGAAGGGCACCAGGCCCACATCAGCAGCCGGAAGGAGGACCCCATGTATGCCGCCATCCGTCAGGCCAAGGCGAAAAGCGGGAGCGCGGAAGAGCTGGCGCGCCGCATCAAGGACGGCGCCGTTCCGATCATCAGCGACGTTGACGGTTTCCGCGCCTATTACGTCGTCTATGCCGGCGACGACACCGTCACGGCGATCTCGATCTTCGACAAGTTCGAGCAGGCGGAGGAAGCGAACCGGCGCGCGATCGCCTGGATCGAGAAGGATTTGGGCGGGCTGCTCGCCGGCCACGCCAGCGCTGCTGCGGGGCCGGTGATCGTGCACACGCTGGCGTAGGAGACGGTCGCGACGCTCTCTCCCCAATGTCGTCCTGGCTTTGGCCAGGGCGACAGCGAGTTTGGGACGCCCATCTATCGTCAAACGTGCGCCGCCCTCACAGCTCCCGCGCATTCGAGAACGCGAACGAGCTCACGCGCCGCGTCGTCTCGTCCAGGATCAGTGTGCGCGTGATCGGCGGCTCGGCGCGCTGCGCGCAGTTCTCACGTTCGCAGAGCCGGCAGTTGACGCCGATCGGGGTACCTTCCGCCTTCTCAAGGTCCATGCCGGCGGCATAGACGAGGCGCGCGGCGTGACGCATCTCGCATCCAAGCCCGATGGCAAAGCGCGGCTGCGGCAGCGGATGCGGCGCCACCGGCCGCCGCACCATCTGCGCGATCGAGAAATAGCGCGTGCCGTCGGGCAGCTCGATCACCTGTTTCAAGAGGCGATCGGGCGTGTCGAAGGTCGAGTGCACGTTCCACAGCGGACAGGTGCCACCGAATTTCGAGAACGGAAAGGTGCCTGACGAGAACCGCTTCGACACGTTGCCGGCATTGTCGACGCGGAGCAGGAAGAACGGAATGCCGCGCGCGTTCGGCCGCTGCAACGTGGTAAGGCGGTGGCAAACCTGCTCGAAGCCGGCATTGAAGCGCTGCGCCAGCACGTGGATGTCGTAATTCAGCGCCTCGGCTGCGGCGAGGAAAGCCGGGTAGGGCATCATCACGCTGGCTGCGAAGTAATTGCCGAGCGTGATGCGGAACAGCCGCCGTGGCGCGTCGTCGAGCGGGCCGGCGCGCCCGATGATGGCCTCCAGATGCTGCGCGCATTCGCCTAAGCCGAGCTGGAAGGCGAGCTGGAACGCGCGGCCGGGCGGATCGACCAGCTCCGAGATCAGGAGCTGGCGGCGGTGGCGATCGAAGCGCCGCAGCGTCTCGCGCATCACGTCCACCGGCATGATGCGGGTCTGGATCGAATGCTTTTCCCGCAGTCGCGCCGCGAGCGCTGCATAGAGTCCTTCGGCGGGCACGTTCAGTTCGTCGCGCAAATTCTCCGCGGCCTGCTCGAGCTCCGGAAAATAGTTGCGGTTGGCCTCGATCAATTCGCGCACGCGCTCCACCGGATTGGCTTCATAGCGCGTGCCGACGTCGCGGTCGGCCATCTGCGCCGCCGCCAGCGTCTCGCCCTGGCGAGCCTCGGTATAGGCGGCGTAGAGCCGCTGCAGCGCGTGGGTGACGCCCGGGCAGAGCTCGGCGAGGTCGCGCAGCTCCTGCTTGGGCACGTCGATCTGGCGGAACAAGGGATCGGAGAAGATCTCGTTGAGTTCCGCGAAGAAGCGGTCCTCGTCGGCGGTGGCAAGGTCCCTGAGATCGAGGTCGTAGGTCTCGGCGAGCCGCAGCAGGATCTGGGCGGTCACCGGGCGCTGGTTGCGCTCGATCAGGTTGATGTAACTCGGCGAGATGCCGAGCCCCTCGGCGATCTGGGTCTGCGACAGCCCCAATTGCTGCCGGATCCGCCGGAAGCGCGGGCCAACGAACAGTTTCTTCCCGGAATCGGCGGCCATTAGTGGCTCCCCTCTTCGCCTCTCCCCGCTTGCGGGGAGAGGCCGACGCGCGCCGACCGATGCGAAGCATCGTCCGGAGCGCGGCGGGTGAGGGGGAGCTTCCGCGGGGGCGGTGAAAGCTGGACTCGCGGAGAGAGCCCCTCACCCCGACCCTCTCCCCGTAAGGACGGGGAGAGGGGGAAAAAGCAGGAATCGGCGGCCATTTGGGAAGTCTCCATAGGCGTTAAGGACAGTCTGACTGACCTATAATTTTACAAAATTTACAAAATAACATCTATTACATGTTCTGATGTTACATGACATCACCATTCAAATACAAGCCCCCTGTACGAGCTTCGCTTTCTCGCGTTTAGCTCTAGCCACGCATTTCGCAATGCACTGTCAAGAATGTCGAAGGCGAAGACAAATACTCAGATTTGTCGTCACCGAAAGGATCACGAACATGAACTTCCAACCGCGCGGAATCATCCAGGGCCCGGCTTCGTATCAGAGCGAGATCAAGGCGGCCCAGGCGCTCCTCGACACCCAGCCGACCTGGAACGGGGTGACGGCCGAGGCCGTCGCGCGCATGCGCCTGCAGAACCGCTTCAAGACCGGCCTCGACGTCGCCCGCTACACCGCGGCGCTGATGCGGGCCGACATGGCCGCCTATGACGCCGACCCCACCAAGTACACCCAGTCGCTGGGCTGCTGGCATGGCTTCATCGCCCAGCAGAAGCTGATCTCGGTCAAGAAGCATTTCGGCGGTAAGACCGATCGCACCTATCTGTACCTCTCGGGCTGGATGATCGCGGCGCTCCGTTCCGAGTTCGGACCGCTGCCCGACCAGTCGATGCACGAGAAGACCTCGGTGCCGGCGCTGATCGAGGAGCTCTACACCTTCCTGCGTCAGGCCGACTCGCGTGAGCTGAACGATATCTTCCGCAGCTTAGATGCCGCCCGCAAGGAAGGCGACAAGGCGAAGGAAAAGGCGCTGATCGAGAAGATCGACAACTTCCAGACCCATGTCGTGCCCGTCATCGCCGACATCGATGCCGGCTTCGGCAACGCGGAGGCGACCTATCTGCTCGCCAAGAAGATGATCGAAGCGGGCGCCTGCGCGCTGCAGATCGAAAACCAGGTCTCGGACGAGAAGCAGTGCGGACACCAGGACGGCAAGGTGACCGTGCCGCACGACGTCTTCCTCGCGAAGATCCGTGCCTGCCGCCACGCGTTCCTTGAACTCGGCGTCGAAGACGGCGTCGTCGTGACCCGCACCGACTCGCTCGGCGCCGGCCTCACGCAGCAGATCGCTGTCAGCCACAAGCCCGGTGACATCGGCGACCAGTACAACAGCTTCCTGGATTGTGAGGAAGTGACGGCGGAGAACGCCCGCAACGGTGATGTCATCATCAACCGGAACGGCAAGATGATGCGTCCGAAGCGGCTGCCCTCCAACCTCTATCAGTTCCGCCCGGGCACGGGCGAGGACCGCTGCGTGCTGGACTGCGTCACCTCGCTGCAGAACGGCGCCGACTTGCTGTGGATCGAAACCGAGAAGCCGCATATCGAGCAGATCGCCAAGATGGTCGATCGGATCCGCAAGGTGGTCCCGAACGCGAAGCTGGCCTACAACAACTCGCCGTCGTTCAACTGGACGCTCAACTTCCGTTGGCAGGTCTACGACGCGATGAAGGAAGCCGGCAAGGACGTCAGCAAGTACAATCGTGCCGAGCTGATGAAGGCGGAGTACGACGACACGCCGCTGGCGCAGGAAGCCGACGAGCGTATCCGCACCTTCCAGGCGGATTCGGCCAAGCGCGCCGGCATCTTCCACCATCTGATCACGTTGCCGACCTATCACACGGCGGCGCTCTCGACCGACAATCTGGCGAGGGAGTACTTCGGCGAGCAGGGCATGCTCGGCTATGTGAAGAACGTCCAGCGCGCCGAGATCCGTCAGGGCATCGCCTGCGTGAAGCATCAGAACATGGCTGGCTCCGACATCGGCGACGATCACAAGGAGTACTTCGCCGGCGAGGCTGCCCTGAAGGCGGGCGGCGCCCACAACACGATGAACCAGTTCGGCTAACGGCGGAATTGATCAGTCTGGGGTCTGCTCGGAGTCCAGACTGATCACGCTACTCAACAGGAGACTGACAATGACCAAAGGCAGCAATTTCTGGGTGATCGGCGGTGAGTTCGGCTCGATGAACTTCCACAAGCTCGTGGAAGGCTCGGCCCAGGTCAAAGGCCCGTTCAAGACCCGCAAGGAAGCCGAGGACTGCTGGCGCGAAGTATCGGAAGAGAGCCGCCACAAGGCCGGCGTCCGCTTCTCGATCGTCGAAGAGCCCTCGCGCGTCTCGGCCTGACGGCGTTGCTGCCGCCCTGAATCAAGAAGACGTCCAAGGACGGATGGTCCCATCCAGGCCCTGCCTGGGTGGGATCGTCTGTTTTTGGCACAGGTGAACCGGCTGTGGGCGGCGTAAGTATCTGGAATTGTGGACCCTTTGCGGACGTTGTGGTTGCTGATAGGTTAACGGCCGTTGTCGAGTAGCGAGGCCGAGAATGTCAGAGCCCGAGACGAGCGGGACCCATGCCAGCCAACCGCGCCCGGTGCGGCTGCGCGACGCGCTGCTGCGGGCGCGGATCGAGGCCGCCGACCGGACCGGGGTGGTCGTCGATTTGCGCGATGCCGAGGTCGCGCGGCTCGAAATCCTCAACGACGCGCTCGATCCGCTGTTCGCCCAGGTGCCCGAGCAGATCGACCTGTTCGACCGTGGCATCAGCCAGGGCGATACGCCCAGACTCTGGATCGACGTCGTCGCGCACATCATGATGGGGCGCGACAAGCGGATGTACCGATTCGTCCAGGACACTCGCTTCGGCCGCATCGTGCTGGCCGAATCGCACGACACGGCCGTGATCGTCGAGGCGGTCACCGACTATGTCGCCCGCCGCATGGTCGAGCGCGAGCATGCGATGGTCGTTCTGCCCGAGCCGAAGCCCACGACGCCGGAGCCGCCGCGCCGCTCGCGCATCTGGCCGTTCGTGTTCGGCTTCATCCTCGGCGCCGCCGCCCTGTTCGGTGTCGCCGCGCTTGCTGTTCTGCAGAGCTGGTGAAAAGCTCTCCGTCATTCCGGGGCGCGCGAAGCGCGAACCCGGAATCCATTCATCCACGTATGCTGCGGCCCGATGGATTCTCTGATGCGCGATTGCGCATCAGAGCTCGCGCTGCCGCGCGCCCCGGAATGACAGGGCTTCAAATCAGCCGCGTGTGCTTGATCTCCCGGACCTGCAAGCCATGATCGAGGCTCCGCACCGTCTGCTCGCAGCGCCAGCCGGCATTGTCCTTCTCGATGGCGAACAGATTATATGCCGCCGCCGGATAACGTCCATGCGCGAGCGCGGAGGCCGACGGCACGCCGATCGCGGGAACGTTGCCGTTCGGCCCGTCGAACCACATCGTCGAGTGCACATGGTCGTGGCCGTGCAGGATCAGCTCGACGCCGTGCCGCCTGATCAGGGTCAAGAGATCCGCCGAATCGGTCAGCCGCTTGTGGCGCGAGTTCGAGCGCAGCGGATGATGCACAAGGAGGACGCGGAAGACGTCCTCGCTCGCAAGCTGCGCGAGCACCTGCTCGAGGGCCGCGAGCTGGTCGCGGCCGAGCGTACCCGTCGCCATCAAGGGCAGGGTCGGCACGGCCGTGGACAGGCTGATCAGCGCCGCGGGTCCGCGGCGACGGACGGCGGGGAAGGCCGCTTCCGCCGGAGCATCGCCGGCGATGTAGTGCAGGAAGGTCTCGCCGAAGCGGTGGCTCGTCGCGCTGACATAGGCGTCGTGATTGCCGGGGATGGCCGTGACGCAATCCGGCGGGCCGACGCCTTCAAGCCAGGCCAGCGCCGGCGCAAACTCCGCCTCCAGCGCCAGGTTGACGAAATCGCCGGTTACGGCGATGTGGTCCGGCGCCTGGGCCCGGATGTCGGCGACCACCACGTCGAGCACCTCGCGACGCTGGTATTTGTGGCGGTTGCGCGTCCAGTTGACGTAGCCGAGCGCGCGCTTGCCCGCGAGCTCGATCAGGCGCGGCCTCGGCAGCGGCGGCAGATGCGGGTCGGAGAGATGGGCGAGCGTGAACGGTGCCATGGAGCGCGATTGCCTCGCTATTGCTCCGCTGTAATGGCAAGGTCGGGCGGTGGAGGCAAGGACGGCTTAGAGGACGGCTTGAAGGACGGTTTGAAGGGAGCTTCGCGGGCGGCGTGATGGGGGGACGTCTCGACCAGATGCGACGGAGGTGCGAGCCGCTGCTGCGGCGAATCTTCCACGCCTATTTCCTGCTCGTCCGCGGCATGACCCTGGGCGTCCGCGCCGTGGTGCTGGACGCCGACAACAAGGTGTTCCTGGTCAAGCACAGCTATGTCAGCGGCTGGTATCTCCCCGGCGGCGGCGTCGATTACGGCGAGACCATGGAGGAGGCGATGCGGCGCGAGCTCAAGGAGGAGGGGGATATCGACCTCACGGGCGAACCGGCGCTGCACGGCATCTTCCTCAACAGCCATATCTCCCGCCGCGACCACGTCGCGGTCTATGTGGTCAGGCATTTCCGGCAGGACCGCTTGCCCGAGCCCAACCACGAGATCATCGAATGCGGATTTTTCGCAAGCACCGACCTGCCCGAGGAGACCACGCCCGGCACGCGGCTGCGGATCGCCGAGGTGCTCGACGGCAAGCCGGCGATTGCGACGTGGCGGTGAGGGCGGCCTGTGCTGACGTCGGAATGCGTCAAAGGAACTGAAGCGGCGGGCGGCCGCCATGGACCTGCGCATCGCCAGATGCTACTCCGCCTCCTGTATTGACGCGTTTTCTGAACGCGAACCGGGGCCCACTTCGCTCGAAAACGCTGTGCTGACATGAACGATCTCTCACTCACCATCCTTCCCGAAGCTGCCGGCGACGCCCAGGCGATCGAGCGGCTGCACGAGCGCACGTTCGGCCCGGGCCGCTTCGTCCTCAGCGCCTACCGGATCCGCGAGCACGTCGACCATCTGCTCGAACTCTCCTTCACCGCCCGCATCGGCACGCTGCTGGTCGGCTCGGTGCGGCAATTGCCGGTGCTGATCGGCGAGACGCCCGCGCTGCTGCTCGGGCCGCTCACCGTCGAGCCGCCGTTCCGCGGCCGCGGCGTCGGCCGGCTCCTGATGGAGCGCGCGCTGAAGGACGCAAAGGAAAGAGGCCACCGGCTGGTGCTGCTGGTCGGCGACGAGCCCTATTACAGCCGCGTCGGCTTCAAGCCGGTGCCGAAGGGCCGCGTCATCATGCCGGGCCCGGTGGATGCCAGCCGCATCCTGGTGTTCGAGCTCGTGGACGGTGCGTTCGAGGGTGTGTCGGGAGCCCTGGGCCCCGACTGGAGCAAGGCGCGAGGCTAGGCCGAGCCAGCTTCGCTTTCGCGCCGGATGCTGCTGCATGACGGAGCAAGGCCAACCCCTCGGGTTTCTCCGGGCCCGGTCTTCCGATGCAGGCGTAGCTATCGTCGTCGTCCGGCCGGCGACGGAGCCGCAGCAATGTCGCGTCCTACTGCTTGTTTCGATTCTTGCTTGCGCCTCTGAGCGGCGGCGTCGATGCCATCGCGCTTGCCGTCTCCGTCATCTGGATGCAGGTGAGAAGATCGACATAGCTTTGGGTTCCGAGTGATGTCGCCTCGCCCTCGCATGTGTCACGGACGGCGGGTTTGGCCGTCGCCCATACCGTGCCGAGCTGCTGCCGCGCTGCCGTCTCGTCGCGCATACAATCGGCAAAGCTCTGCGCCAACGCCAATCCCATCGCCTTGTCCGTCTGGGACGTCGATTCGCAGAGCGCTTCGACCTTCAGTTCGGGCACGCGATCGGACACGGGTATCAACGAATGGCTTGCCAGTAATCCGAGTGAGAAAATGATTGCTTTCATCTATCTCTCCATCTCTAGAACTGTCCGGGCTGCGCCGGCGGGCTGGGCCAATCAGACCTGAGATTGTTGGGATTGCTGCGATCGAACAGATCCTGTCGCAACACGTAGCCGCGCCTGGCAGAATGGCCATTGAGGACGAAAGGTGGTGGCGCCTCGGGCTTGGCTGCGCCGATCGCGTTCTGCGTTGAAACATGACGGGGAGCAGCGGCTTGGGCAGATGCGGTGCCCGTCATCGTGAAAGCGGCAACAGCAAGAATGAGGACGCACGATGCATTGGAGAACATATGAACTCTCCTGCAATCAATAACCGTCACGCGCAGAGGGCCACGGTATCTCGTGACGGGTGTTGATCCAGATCAACGCCGACAGGCGCAGAAGATTCAGCCTGTCGGGCATTGTTCCAAAGAGTGAGGTCTACTGCGGCTTCAAGCGCCGCGGAGTTCGATACCGCGCTCTTTTGCCCATCATCATTCCGAAGTACCTCCTCGGAGTGGTTTTGATCTGCATCAACGTCACCGGCTCAAGCAGCTCTTCAGGTAGAGCACGTCTGCGTGCCGCGGAGGATTTTGCAATGAGTATTCGCAGGACCATTGTCGCGCTGATCCTGACATCAGCCCTGTCCGCTCCCGCAATTGGCCAACAAGCACAACAGGGCGCACCGCCGCCTGGATCTCCTGCCGCAACGATCACCATTCCCGGCAACCAGCTTCCGCCACCGCCGCAAAAGTTCGGCGGCAAGATTGAGCGCGATGCCAGGGAGTCCAAGCCTTACTGGCCGTCACGTGTCGTGCCGCCGAAGGGCGCGCCGAACGTGCTTCTCATCATCACCGATGATGCCGGTTACGGCGTGCCGAGCACTTTTGGCGGCGTGATCCCGACCCCCGCGCTCGACCGCATCGCCAATGATGGATTGCGCTACACCAATTTCCACTCGACTGCTCTGTGCTCGCCGACGCGCGCCGCGCTCATCACCGGACGCAATCATCACTCTGCCGGATATGGCGTGGTCGCCGAGCAGGCCACCGGCTATCCCGGCTACGACAGTATCATCACCAAGGACAAGGCCACGATCGGTCGGATTCTGACTGACAACGGCTATCACACAGCCTGGTTCGGCAAGAACCACAACACGCCCGAATACCAGGCGAGCCAGGCCGGGCCGTTCGACCAGTGGCCGACCGGCATGGGCTTCGAATATTTCTACGGCTTCATGGGCGGTGACACCAATCAATGGGAGCCGGGCAATCTCGTCCGTAACACCACGCCGATCTATCCCTTCCAGGGAAAACCCGGCTGGAATCTGGTGACCGCCATGGCGGACGAAGCGATCGATTATGTGAATCGCATGAACGCGCTCTCGCCGGACGCGCCCTTCTTCGTGAAGTTTGCTCCCGGCGCAACCCACGCGCCGCACCACCCGACGCCGGAGTGGGTCAAGAAGATCAGCGATATGCATCTGTTCGACCAGGGCTGGAACAAGCTGCGCGATACGATCTTCGAGAACCAGAAGCGGCTCGGCGTCATTCCGCAGAATGCGAAGCTGACGCCGTGGCCGAAGGATCTGATCAAGGAATGGGATCAGCTTTCGGCCGACGAGAAGAAGCTGTTCATCCGTCAGGCCGAAGTGTTTGCCGCTTTTGCGGCCTACGCCGACAATGAGATCGGCCGGGTGATTCAATCCATTCAGGACATTGGCAAGCTCGACAACACGTTGATCATCTATATCGAGGGCGACAACGGGACGAGCGCGGAAGGCCAACCGAACGGCACGCCGAACGAAGTGGCGATGTTCAACCAGATCAACCCGTCGGTGGAGGATCAGCTCAAATATTTCTACGACGTCTGGGGCACCGACCGCACCTACAACCACATGTCGATCGGCTGGGCCTGGGCGTTCGACACGCCGTTCTCCTGGACCAAGCAGATCGTCTCCCACTTCGGCGGCACGCGCCAGGGCATGGCAATCTCCTGGCCGGCGGTGATCAAGGACAAGGGTGGCATCCGGACCCAGTTCCACCACGTTATCGACATCGTGCCGACCATCCTCGAGGCCGCCCAGATCAAGCAGCCTGACACCGTCGATGGCATCAAGCAAAGCCCCATCGAAGGCGTTAGCATGATGTACACGTTCGACGCCAAGAACGCGAATGCGCCATCGACGCACACGACGCAATATTTCGAGATGTTTGCCGACCGCGCGCTCTACAACGACGGTTGGATCGCAAGCACCAAGGTCCTGCGGCCGCCGTGGGTGACGATTGCGAAACTGCCGAGCCCGCAGGATTACCCGTGGGAGCTCTATGATCTCCGCAACGATTGGACGCAGGCCGAGGACGTCGCGGCCAAGTATCCGGACAAGCTGAAGGAACTGCAGGCGCTGTTCTGGAAGGAAGCAGAAAAATATCAGGTGCTGCCGCTCGATTCATCGGTGGCCGCCCGGCTTATCACGCCGCGTCCAAGCCTGAGCGCCGGCCGCACGAGCTTCGCCTGGACGCGGCCGATGACCGGCACGCCCAATGGTGATGCGCCGAGCCTGCTCAACTCGTCCTACACTTTCAAGGCCGACGTGGACATTCCGCAAGGAGGCGCTGAGGGCATGCTGGTGACGCAAGGCGGCCGCTTCGCCGGCTATGGCCTTTATGTTCTGAAGAACAAGCCCGTGTTCACGTGGAATCTCGTCGATCTCAAGCGCGTGCGCTGGGAAGGGCCTGAGCTGACGCCCGGCAGGCACGTGATCGAGTTCGACTTCAGATATGACGGCCTCGGCGCTGCCACCATGGTGTTCGGAAACTATAGCGGCATCGGACAGGGCGGCACCGGAACGTTGAAGGTCGACGGCAACACGGTTGCCACGGAGAAGATGGAGCACACGCTTCCCCTCATCCTGCAGTGGGACGAGGCGTTCGACATCGGCTCCGACACCGGCACGCCGGTCGACGACAACGACTATCAGGCGCCGTTCGCCTTCACCGGAAAGATCAACAGGATCACGCTGGATATCGACCGGCCAAAGCTGAGCCCGGAGGACGTCAAGCGGCTGCAGGAGGCCGCGCGTGCGGCCGGCGACGGCCCGTCTGCCGACGACGGAAAGACGGCTTCGGCCGAGCCACAAATCGGCACGGTCGGCCTGAGCCTGGTCGACAAGATCCAGTTGCGGATCGACAAGCGCGAAGGCTGCCGCAAGCAGGCCGAAGCGCAGGGGCTTGGCATGGTGGACCGCATCAAGTTCGTTCAGCAATGCGTCCAGCAGTGATGCCGGCGCACAAGCTGGCAGAAACCGATTGGAGAGGGTGGGCGTTGCCCGCCCTCGTCTCGATGGGAGCCGTTGGATTCCAGCCGTTTCCGGATTTTTGGTGAGCGCGCGTAACCGGAGGTGCAGTGCACCGCCGGCGCGGTTCGCAAAGTCAGGCCTGTTTTCGTCGCGCCTCGGCTAGAACTTGAAGTTCGCGAACGCCCGCACGCCGATGCCGGGCATCAAGACCTGGTCCTTGGTGTAGGACACCGAGTTGCGGATGCTCTCGTTGAGGAGATTGTTGCCGGTGATGCCGGCCATCATCTCGCGCGCGCCGAACGGATTCGGACCGAGCGTGGTCTTGTAGCTGATCTCGGCCTTCAGGAGATTGTAGCCCGGCGTCGGCGTCTCCGCGATTGCGGCGACGTTGTTCTGCGGGAAGGCGTGCAACAGGTTGACGCGCAGCAGCCAGTTGTCGTCGCGCCAGAACACGCCGCCGCCCATCCGCAACGGCGGAATGCGCGGCACGTTGGTGCCGTCGGTGAAGGTGGCGCGGACCACGTCGAGCTGGTTCTCGATGCCCCAGATGCCGCCATGGAACGCGCCGACATCGAGCTGCGACTGGAATTCGCCGCCGCGGAAATTCGCATCGCGTTGCGAATAGACGGCCTGGAGCAGCTCGGCGCCGGGTGTGCCGCAGGACGCGAAATCGTCGTCGCACGTCAGGCCGGTCAGGCGACGAAAAATGAAATTGTTGAAGTGCGTGTAGTAGACGGTGGCCTCGAAGCGGAGCGGTCCCGCCGCCTTGCGCAGGCCCATCTCGACCGACTTCGCGGTCTCGATGGAGAGGTTCGGGTTGCCGATGTCGAAGGTCGAGGTCGCATCGTGCGCGCCGCGCGAGAACAATTCGGCGGCCTTCGGCGCGCGCTCGACATATTGCGCGGTGATGCTGCCGACCATGCCGCCCGGCAGGTCCTGCAGCAGGCCGATGCTGCCGCTCTTCGGCGTAAAGGACGGATTGCGCGGGATGCCCGCCTGCGGCGTGCCGTCAGGCAGGAAGTCCGCCGGGAAGTTCGGCATCGTGCCGTGCAGCTCGACATGCTCGATGCGGCCGGCGATCTGCGCCCGCGTTGCTTCCGTGAACTTGAACTCGTTGAAGGCGTAGCCGGCGACGCGGGTGCTATTGTTGGGGTCCCACAGGCCGTTGAACAGCGTGCCGGGATTGTCGGGACTCGGCGCGGTCAATTCCTGGTGGCCGACCTGGACGCCGAACGCCGTGGTCACCTCGGCGAAACGCGCGTTGAACGGCATCAGCTGCACCTCGGTGCGGATCTCCTGCTCCTTGTTGGTGAAGGTCTGCCGCACGCCGTCGCTGGTGGGGTCAGTGGGATCGGCAAGGCCGATCTCGTTGTGCCGATAATCGGTGGCGCCGGCCCAGAAGCGGACGGTGTCGATCGCGGCGGCATCTGGCCGGTACTCGCCCTTGACGTTGATCTTGGTCTGGTGACCGTCGATCCGGGTGTCGTGGTCGGCGCCGTCGATGCCGGGGATATGGTAGAGCGAGTCGTTCTGCGTGATCGCCGCGCCGATATAGCCGCCGTGGAAGAAGTAGGAGCCGCCGATCGAGGCGCCGTCCGAACGCGCCGCCGAATTGGGCTGGCGGCCGTTTGTGATGGTCCGCGTCTGGTCGAACAGATACGGGTAGCTCGGGATGTTGTAGTCCGTGGTGTTGCGGCCATAGACGTCGGCATGGAAAGCGTAGTTGCCGCCGCCGGTATCGAGCAGCACACCGCTTTCGACGCCGCGATCGACCGTGCTGAAGGCCGAGCGGGTCTCGGCGGTGACGCACGGCGAGGTCTCGGCTGTCGCGAGTGGCGCCTTTGTCGGCATGCCGTAGCTCTGGAACGGCGCGGCGCAGGTCGGCACCGCATCGGGAATCCGGTTGTTGGTGGCGCTGACGACGCCGCCGATCGAGGTCGAGCCGTAGCGCAGGGCCGCAGGTCCGCGCACCACTTCGACCTGGTTGGTCGCAAGCGTATCGATCGGGACGAAGTGATCCTCGCCGAGGTCGGATGCGCCGCCCGAATTGGTGCCGTTCTCGACGATGCCGACGCGATTGACGTCGAGACCCCGGATGACCGGCCGGCTCGATGCGCCCGGTGCGAAGCTCGACCCGGTAATGCCGGGCTTGGAGAACAGGAGGTCGCCGAGCTGTCCGCCGCCTTCGCGGCGGATCTCCTCGTTCGGCACGACGGTGACGGTGGCGAACTGGTTGGTCACGATCGGCAGCACGCCTTGCTGAGGTGCCGCGGGCGAGGTCGGGGCCGGCGCGGGTTCGGCGGCACGTTCGCGTTGGCGTGCCGGCGCGGCGCGCGCGACGCGGCTCGGCGCGCGTGACGGTACGACCGCCCTGCGCTGGATGGGGCTTGGCGCCGTCACGTCGATGGCGGGAAGCTCGGTGGCGGCCGGCTTGTCCTGAGCGAGCGCCGCAGTGGCGGCGGCGCCGAGCAGGAGCAGGCTCGCTCCGCCCAGACGCTGCACGCGTCGGAGTTCAAATGTCATTGTCCTGATTCCAGTCAGGCGCCATCCGGAAGATGCTTGTTGATCGGAGGCGACCTGCCGCCGCGGTGCGACGGAATTCGACTTCAATGGCTCCCAGTCGATCGCCGCGGCTGGAGGCCGCAACGAGTCCGGGCATGATCAAGCGTTGGAGATCAGGAGGCGGGAGGGGCGCGGGGCTGGAACGCCGTGGAGGCCGACTTCAGATGGATGAATTCGGCGTCGGTGGTGCGGTAGAGCAGCTCGACGGCTTGCGGCAGGAGCAGCAAGGGCGGTGTCGCGAACACGACGGTGCCGGCCATCGCCACCACGGCGCAGATTGCGCAATTGTCGTCGCCGGGCTGCTCCCGGTCGGGACTCGCCGGCGATTGCTTCTGGACCGCAGCGCGGTCGATCGAGACGGCGCCCTTCTGGCCGTCAGCCTGCTGGAGCGATTGCTGGGCGAGGGGGGCTGCCTGGGCGAACCAGTGGCTGTGGCCGAAGGTCAGCGCGAACTGCACCAGCAGCGCGAAGAGCGCGAGCCGAGCGCCGTGCCTGATGTTCGACCGGAACCATTTCATCTGTGAACGCACCCCACACCGCGAGGCGTCAATCCCCGGCCACTGCGATGTTATAATGTAACATCGCAGGAACGCTCAGCAGATGTCAACCGCCGCCGGACCGGCCAGGGCGGGCCGGCCGCGCGATGTGCTGTTCGTGCAACGGCGGAGCATGATCCGGAGCGGCTTTCCCTCGCGACAAACGCGGAACGCGTTTGCGCGGAGATCATGCTCAAAAATACGTCAAAGTGCGATGGCATCGCGCTTGAGAGATCAGCGTCCTTCGCGGACCCAGGTCGCGGCGAATGCGCCGAGCAGCAGCAGGAGCCCGATCAGGCCGGCGAAGATCGGCAGCACGCCGACGCCCTTCACCACGCTGGCGTCGCGCATCCTGACGCCCATCCAGCCATCGCCACTGAAGACGCTCGACGACCGCACCGGCACGATGCGGGGCAGCTCGACGCTGGAGCCGTCGACCACCCGCACGGCGTTGCCGCCGGTCGCCTGCGTCAGCGGCTTCAAGGTCTCGGTGGTGGAGGTGACTTCCGAAAACTCCTTGGGATTGGTCGGGCCGACATTGATCAACGCCTTCAGCGTGCCGTCGGTCGCCTGCCACAGGCCGAGCTCGTTGGCCGGCAGGCTGGCGCGCCATTCGCCGGGCTCGCCGGCGCTTAAGGTGAGATCGTGGCTGACGCCGGAGGGCGAGGTGACGGTGACCGGCTGGACGCTGTCCGACATGGTCTGGCGCACCACCACGAGATCCTTGCCCTGCACCTGCAGGCGCAGCGCTTCCTCGTCGAGGTCGGGCTGCTTCATCAGCCAGTGCGACATCCGCCGCAGCAGATCGAGATGCGGGCCGCCGCCTTCATAGCCGCGCGCCCATAGCCAGATGTGATCGGACAGCAGCAGCGCGACGCGGCCCTCGCCGAAGCGCGACAGGAACAACAGCGGCTTGCCGTCGACGCCCGTCATCACCGGCGGGTTGACTGCATTGCGTGTGTCGACGGTGCGGAAGAATCGGCTCCAATGCGGCGGCTCGCTGGCGGAGCCTTCCAGTCCGCGTGTGACCGGGTGGCGTTTGCCGATGTCGGACAGATGCGCATAGAACGGCTTCTCGGTCACGCCGACCGGCTCGGCCGGCAGCACCGAATCCAGCGGCGTGCGCCAGATGCTGGTGTTCGAGGCGTAATCGGGGCCGGCCGAAACCAGCACCGCGCCACCCGAGCGCACATAGCGCGCGATGTTGTCGAAATAGGCGATCGGCAGCACGCCCTGGCGGGCATAGCGGTCGAAGATGATCAGCTGGAATTCGTTGATCTTCTGCTGGAACAATTCGCGGGTCGGAAACGCGATCAGCGACAATTCGTTGATCGGCGTGCCGTCCTGCTTCTCCGGCGGCCGGAGAATGGTGAAGTGCACGAGATCGACGCTGGCGTCGGATTTGAGCAGGTTGCGCCAGGTGCGCTCGCCGGAATGCGGCTCGCCGGAGACCAGCAGCACGCGCAGCTTGTCGCGCACGCCGTCGATGGCGACGACGGCGCGGTTGTTCACCGGGGTCAGCTCCCGCTCGAGCGGCGAGGCCTCGATCTCGACGATGTTCGGCCCGGCATGCTTGATGTCGACGTCGGCGCTCGCGCTCTGTCCGCTCGACAGCGTGCGTTCGTTGATGACCTCGCCGTCCCTGCGGATCGTGACCTTGGCGCGCTCGCCGCTGACGCCCTGATCGTCGAGGCGGTAGGTGATGGTCTGGATCTGGCCGACGATACCGAAGCGCGGCGTCGCCGTGATCGCGATGCGGCGATCGCGCTCGTCCTTCTGCCCGGTGACCAGCGCATGCACCGGCGCCTGGAAGCCGAGCGCGGCTGAATTGGCCGGGATGTCGTGGACGCGGCCGTCGGTGATCAGGAACGCGCCGGCAACGCGGTCGACCGGAACGTCCGCGAGCGCCGAGGCGAGGGCGCCGAACAGGCGGGTGCCGTCGGTTTCGCCGTCGGCCTGTCCGGCTTCGACGACGCGGACTTCGAGGCCCTTGATCTTCTTCAGGCTGTCGACCAGCGATTGCTGCGCCTGCGCGGCCTCGCTGGTGCGGTTGCCGAAATTCTGGCTCGGGCTCTTGTCGACGACGACGGCCGCAACCGAGGTGAGGGGATCGCGGTCCTCGCGCGTGAAGGAGGGGTTGGCGAGCGCCAGCAGGAACAGCGCCAGCGCGGCGACGCGCACGGCCGCACCGCGCGCGCGGGCGAGCAGCAGGATGGCCGCGATCACCACGATCGCGGCAAGCGCGACCCACAGCACGATCGCAGGGACAAGCGGCGTAAACGCGATGCCGTAGTTCATATGACAAACCTATCCGCATCGTCATGCCCGGGCTTGTCCCGGGCATCCACGTCCTCCGTGCCGTGCGGCAAGGCGTGGATGGCCGGGACAAGCCCGGCAATGACGGCTTCATTTTGGCGGGTGTCCAGTTTCAATACCCGCATCATTGCCCCAGCCGCTCGATCAGGGCCGGCGCGTGCACCTGGTCGGCCTTGTAGTTGCCGGTCAGCGTGTACATCACGATGTTGACGCCGGCGCGGAAGGCGAATTCGCGCTGGCGCGGCTCGCCCGGCGAGAGCGGCAGCATCGGCTGGCCGTCGGGACGGATCGCCCAGGCTCCCGCAAGATCGTTCGAGGTGATGATAATCGGCGAGACGCCGTCGCCGCCGCGCGCGGGCCGCTGCGCGCTCTCCTCGTCGTCCTCGCGCGGCAGCGTCTCAACCCAGGTCTGGCCCGAGTTGAAGCGCCCGGGGAAGTCGCGCAGCAGGTAGAAGGTCTTGGTCAGCACGTGCTCGCGTGGCACCGGCTCGAGCTCGGGCACGTCGAGCGAGGACAGGATCTCGCGCAGCGCCTGCATGCCTGGCGTCTGCGACTGGCCGTTCTCGCCGGGCGGCGCCTCGACCGCGTCACGGGTGTCGAAGATCACCGTCCCGCCCTGCTTCATATAGGCGTCGATCTTGTTGATCGCGTCCTGCGGCGGCTTCGGCGCGCCCGGCACGATCGGCCAGTAGATCAGCGGGAAGAAGGCGAGCTCGTCGCGCGCCGGATCGACACCGACGGGATCGCCGGCCTCGAGCGCGGTGCGCTGCGCCAGGAACAGCGTCAAGCCGCCCATGCCGGCCTTGACGATGGAATCGACGTCGGCATTGCCGGTGACGACATAGGCAAGGCGGGTCTGCGATACCGCCTTCATCGCGAACTCGTCCGAGGCGCTGTCGGCGCGCGTCGGAGCGGGCGAGAACAGGCCTGCGAAGACGAGGCCGATCGCGAGCACGGCCGTCGCGGCGCGCCGGCGCAGCAGCGCGGCGAGGCTGCCGCCGAGCAGCGCAACGATGAGAGCGTCGATCAGGAACAGCGCGAGTGCCGACGACAGCAGCCATCCGCGCAAGTCCCGCGGCTCGGCATTGGTGTAGGTGGCGTGCCGGGCACGCAGGCTCGCCGTGTTGAGTGGCGCGATGCGGTCGGCGGCAGCAAGTGTGTTCACGGCGAGCGGTCCTTCGGCGGGGCCATAGAAGCCGGGCGGATGGTCCGGCGTGGCGCGGTCGCGATAGTCCGCGGGCAGAGGCTTTGCGGTCGCCGGCGGCGGGCCAAAGGCGCCGAAGCCGTCGAGGATGTGCAGCGGCGCCACCGTCTCGCTGCTCGCCTCGCCGGCAACTCCGGGGCCCGGCTTCGATGTGTAGCCGGACATGTCGACGATCCGTCGGAGCATTTCGACGAAGGTGCCGGACATCGGCAGGTCCGACCAGCGCATATCCGCACTGACGTGGAACAGGCTGACCAGGCCCTTGCCGCGATGCTCGCCGGTCACGAGCGGCGTGCCGTCTTCGAGCGAGGCCCAGCTCTTGGTCGCGAGCACCGCATCAGGCTCGGCCAGAACCTGGCGGCTCACGGTGACGTCCTTCGGGACGGCAACGCCGGCAAATGGTCCGTCGCCTGCGAAGGCTGCGAGATGCTGCGGCTTCTCCCAGGTCAGGCTGCCGCCCAGCGTTCGGCCGCCCTTGCGCAGCTTGACCGGGACGAGATCGTCCTCGGCCTGCGCGAGCCGCGCACCTGCAAACCGCACCAGCACGCCGCCCTGGTCGAGCCAGGCGTTGAGACGCTCGCGCAATTCAGGCGCGATGGTGCCGACATCGGCCAGGATGATCATCGGCAGCTTCTGGTCGAGGAACTGGGTGATGCCCTGCTGCGGCGAGCCCTTGTCGGCCAGCCGAACGTCGGCGAACGGCGCCAGCGCGCGGGTCAGATAGAAGGTCGGCGCCAGCAGCGGCTGTGCAGTCTCGCTGGTCGCGCCCGAGACGATGCCGATGGCACGGCGACGCCAGCGCTTGTCCAAGAGTTGCACCGCGCCGGCAGAACGCTCGCCGGAGATTTCGAGCCGGGTGATGTCGTTGCGCAGCTCGACCGGCAGGTCGAACGCGGCTTCAGTCTCCTTGTCCTGCGGGCTGAACGTGTAGCGCGCTTCGCCGATCGGCGAGCCCTTCTGGTCCAGCGCTCGAACAGTACCGGCCGCGATGCCGCTGTCGGTGCGCAGCACCTTCACCGTCATCTTGGCGGCCGCATTCTCCGCCGCCACGAGCGCCAGCGGTGAGGACGTGCCGCCCTCGAACACGGTCAAGCTGCGGTCTCCGATCGTCTTGCCGAGGCCTTGCAGGAATTCCTCGCCGCGTCCGGTGTCGACGCCGTCCGACAGCCAGGCGATCTCACAGTCGCCGGTCGCCTTGAGGAAGCGGTCGACCGCGGTCAGGGTTTCGACGCGCTCGATCGAATAGGGCTTTGGCGCGAGCTGCCGCAGCGCAACGCGCGCGGCGCCGGCCGGCATCAGGGTGATGTCGCGGTTCGGCTCCGACAGCGGCACCAGCGCGATGGCGCGGCGGTCGTTGTCGGCATTGGCGATCAGCTCATCGGCGGCCCTGATCCGGGTCTCCCAGTTCGAGGCGGCGCTCCAGCCGTCGTCGAACATGATCATCAGTGGCGCCTTGCTGCCGGCGATCCCGGTTTGCGGGTTCCAGATCGGGCCGGCGGCGGCGAAGATCACCAGCGCCGCGGCCAAGAGGCGCAGCGCGGTCAGCCACCATGGCGTTCGCGACGGCGTCTCTTCCCTGGGCGCGATGTCGAACAACAGGCGCGTCGGCGGAAACTCGATGCGGCGCGGCCGCGGCGGCATGACGCGCAGCAGCCACCACAGCATCGGCAGGCTGACGAGCCCGATCAGGAGCAGCGGTTCGGTGAAAGCGAGGGGCAATCCCATCATGCGGCCGGCCCTGCCTTGATCGTGCTGGTGCGCGCGCCCGACTTGCTCACCTGCATGCCGGCATGCAGGAACAGCAGCAGTTCGGCGGCCGAGCGGTCGGTCGCATGCGTCGTGAACAGCCAGTCGAGCTTGTTGGTCTCGGCGCGGATCTGATCGCGATGCAGCGCCAGCCGCGCGGTGTAATCCTGCGCCCAGCTTTCGGCGCGGCCGGCGGTGATCACGCCAAAACCTTCGGGCTCGACGAATTCGACACGGCCGGAATAAGGGAAGGTCTCTTCCGCGGGATCGACGATCTGCACCAGCGTGCCATGCGCGCCGGAGCCGGACAGCCCGGCAAGCATGGTCCTGATCTCGGCGATCGGCGACCAGAAATCGGACAGCACGACGGTCTCGGCGAGTGCCGAGGGAATGAAGGACGGCGGCAGGCTCGGGCGTTCGGCATCGTCATGCAGCATCGCCTGCGCCATCTTGTCGATCACGCTGCGGCTCGCGGTCGGCGCCATCAGGCCGGGAATGCCGACGCGCTCGCCGCCGGCGACCAAGAGCTCGGCCAGCGCAAAGGCCACGATCAGCGTGCGTTCGAGCTTGGACTCACGCGCCTGCTTCGAGGCGAACGCCATCGACGGCGAGCGGTCGGGCCAGATCCAGACCGTGTGCGCGGCCTCCCATTCCTGCTCGCGGACATAGAGATGGTCGTCGCGCGCCGAGCGCCGCCAGTCGACATTCTGCGCCGGCTCGCCGGAGACGAAGCGGCGGTACTGCCAGAAGCTTTCGCCGGAGCCGGCGCGGCGACGGCCATGCAGGCCGTGGATGACGTTGGCGGCGATGCGGCGGGCTTCCAGCACCAGGCGCGGCAGCGATGCGGCGAGCGTGCGGCTTTCGCCATCGGCACGTCGGATCGCTATCGTCTCCTTCGCTGTGTGCCCGTTATCTGCGGCCATCAACCAATCCGTGTCTTCAATTGCCGGATCACGTCCGGAATCGTGCGCCCTTCGGCGCGCGCCTGGAAGGTCAGTGCCATGCGGTGCTTGAGCACAGGCTCGGCGAGGTCGAGCACGTCGTCGATCGAGGGCGCGAGACGTCCGTCGATCAGCGCGCGGGCGCGCACCGCGAGCATCAAGGATTGGCTGGCGCGCGGACCCGGTCCCCAGGCGATGAATTTGCCGGCCTCGCCGCTCTCCGGCCCCGGACGGGCCGAGCGCACCAGCGACAGGATCGCTTCCACCACGGAATCGCCGACCGGCAGGCGGCGCACCAGCCGCTGCGCGGTGATCAGCGCGTCCGCCGTCATCGCGCCCTTCGCCAGCGTTTCTTCCGCGCCGGTGGTCTCGAACAGGATGCGCCGTTCGGCGTCACGATCGGGATAGTCGACGTCGATCTCCATCAGGAAGCGGTCGAGCTGCGCCTCGGGCAGCGGATAGGTACCTTCCTGCTCCAGAGGGTTCTGCGTCGCGAGCACGTGGAACGGCTTCGGCAGATCGTGGCGTGCTCCGGCAACGGTGATGTGCTGCTCCTGCATTGCCTGCAGCAGCGCCGATTGCGTACGCGGGCTGGCGCGGTTGATCTCGTCGGCCATCAGGAGCTGCGCGAACACGGGACCCGCGATGAAACGGAACGAGCGCTTGCCGGCGGTGCTCTCGTCCAGCACTTCGGCGCCGAGAATGTCCGACGGCATCAGGTCGGGCGTGAACTGGATGCGCTTGGCATCGAGGCCGAGCGTGACGCCGAGCGTCTCCACCAGCTTGGTCTTGGCAAGGCCCGGCACGCCGATCAGGAGCGCGTGGCCGCCGGAGAGGATCGTGACCAGCGTGTTCTCAATCACGCGATCCTGGCCGAAGATGACGGTCGCGATCGCGTCTTTCGCCGCGCGAATCTCGCTCGACACCTGCTCGGCCGAACGGACGATCCCGTCCTCGAGTTTCTCGACACTTTCCGCCATCCGTCAGCTCCTTGAACCTGCCATGCGGCTCGCTTGCGTCGTCATGCCATGACATGGGCCCCATGCTAGACTCGCAGGGAAGACCATGTATTCGTTGAATTAACCTATCCCCACCTTATCGGCTTCGAGGTATGTACGGCATCACGAAGTGGCGACCTCCCATACCGGACTAATCCGGGGTGGAACCGCGCACCCACGTACAACGTAGACCTGCACCAAACGTGCCAAATGACAGAGTCAGGGCAAACCATGGCGAAGCAAGGGCAGAGCGCCGATCGTGGTCTCGAAGGGCTGACCGCCGCGGCCAAAAGTGCTGCCAGCACGCAAGGCGCCCAAAAAGGGCTGCCGCCCGTGCATCTCTGGAATCCGCCATTCTGCGGCGATCTCGATATTCGAATCGCCGCAGATGGTACATGGTACTATATGGGCACGCCGATCGGGCGGCCTGCGCTCGTCCGTCTGTTCTCGACGATCCTGAAGCGCGAGGATGGCAAGCATTTCCTCGTCACGCCGGTGGAGAAGGTCGGTATCCGCGTCGACGATGCACCGTTCATGGCGGTCGAGATGCAGAAGGACGGCGACGACAACCATCGCGTGCTGCACTTTCGAACCAATGTCGACGATTGGGTCACCTGCGATGCCGCGCACCGGCTCCGTTTCGAACAGGCTGACGACGGCGGGCTGACACCCTATCTGCATGTGCGTGCCGATCTCTGGGCCAAGGTCACCCGCGCGCTCTACTACGATCTGGTTGACATGGGCGAGGAGCGGATGGTCGATGGCCAGCCGATGTTCGGCGTCGAGTCGGCCGGCGAATTCTTCGCCATGGCCGACGCGGAGCAGGTGAGGGCCGCGCTTTGAACAAGCCTATCCTGAAGAATGAGCCCGTCGCGACCAGCGCGGCGGAATTCTTTGCCCGCTCCAGGGCGCGCCTCGGTTTCGACGTTCCGCCCGGCCTCTACGATCCGAACATCATTCCGGCCTCCGGTGATCCCGGTACCGACAAGATGCTCGAGATCATCGCGCGCGAGCAGCCGGTGCGGCCGGCCGCGGTGCTGATCGCGGTGGTCGACCGCCCCGAGCCGACCGTGCTGCTGACACAGCGCTCGGCGAATCTCAATGACCACGCCGGACAGATCGCTTTTCCCGGCGGCAAGATCGACGCGATGGACGCCTCCCCGCTCGATGCGGCGCTGCGCGAGGCCGAGGAAGAGGTCGGGCTGTCGCGCGGCTTCGTCGAGCCGATCGGCTATCTCGACCTCTACGGCACCGGCTTCGGTTTCCGCATCCTGCCGACGGTCGCCAAGGTGCGGCCGGGCTTTGAGCTCACCATCAACCATTCCGAGGTTGATGATGCGTTCGAGGTGCCGCTATCCTTCCTGATGAACCCGGCGAACCACCAGCTGCACAGCAAGGAATTCCGCGGCATGGAGCGGTTTTACTACGCAATGCCGTTCGCGGAACGCTACATCTGGGGTGCGACGGCCGGAATGCTGCGTGTGCTTTATGAGCGGATTTACTCGTCATGATCCGGCCGGCGCTGACCGAGATCGGAATCTTCCTCATTCCCTTCGCCGTCTATGCGCTTTTCCTGGTTGCCACCCGCTCCGGCCTGTTCGTGCAATCGTCCTGGCAGATCTACACTATTGCTCGCCTTGCGCTGGTAGCGGTCGTCCTGGTGATCGCGGGCCTGATCGGGCTTGCGCATTTCTCCGGCGCCGCACCGGATTCGACCTACGTTCCCGCCCACGTCGAGCATGGCAAGCTCGTGCCGGGCGTGGAGAAATAGGGGCCAAAGCATGAGCGCGGAGCCGTTACTTGCCGAAGCGCCCTGGCTGACCTCCGGCGGGACCGCGCGCGTCCTGCAACTGCTCAACGCCAATGGCGAGGAAGCGCGCGTGGTCGGCGGCGCCGTGCGCAATGCGCTGCTCGCCCTGGTACCGGGCGACATCGACATCGCGACCACGGCGCTGCCGGAGGAGGTGATGCGGCGCGCTAAGAGCGCCGGCATCAAGAGCGTCCCGACCGGCGTCGACCACGGCACCGTCACGCTCGTCATCGACGGGCATCCCTACGAGATCACGACGCTGCGCGAGGACACCGAGACGTTCGGCCGCAAGGCCAAGGTCGCCTTCGGCCGCGACTGGGTGAGGGACGCCGAGCGGCGCGACTTCACCATGAACGGCCTGTCGGTCGATGCGCGCGGCGTCGTGCACGACTATGTCGGCGGGCTCGCCGACGTTGCCGCGCGCCGCGTGCGCTTCATCGGCGATCCCGACCGGCGCATCGCCGAGGATTATTTGCGCATCCTGCGCTTCTTCCGCATTCAAGCCGCCTTCGGCGCCGGCGAGCCCGACCGCGACGGCTATCTCGCCTGCATCCGTGGCCGCGCCGGCCTTGCGAGCCTTTCGGCCGAGCGCGTGCGCATGGAGATGCTGAAGCTGCTGCTGGCGGGCGGCGCATCCGCGGCGACCGATGCAATGGCCGAGAGCGGCTTGCTGCAATCCCTGATCGGCGGCGTCGCTTATACCGGGCCACTGTCGGCGATGATCGCGATCGAGGCCGCGCTCGGTCTGCCGGCGAGTGCGACCCGGCGCCTCGCCGCACTGACGGTGGCCGTGACCGAGGATGCGAAGCGCCTCGCCGCGCGCTTGAGGCTCTCCAATGCAGAAGCCAAGGCGCTGGATTCGATGGGGCATCGCTGGTGGCGTTTTGCCGCCAAGGACGAGGCCCACGCGCGGCGGCTGCTCTACCGGCTGGGTGCGGAGCGCTATCACGATCGCGTGTTGCTGGCCTGGTCGAGAGACGGCGGCGACGTAACGTCGTCGCGCTGGCGCGAGCTTGCCGAACTGCCGCAGCACTGGACTGCGCCGAAATTCCCGCTCAAGGCGGCCGACTTCATCGCGCGTGGCCTCGCCGAAGGACCGGCGCTCGGACATGTGCTCACGCTCGCCGAGGACGCTTGGCTTGCGGCCGATTTTCCCCTAGACGAGGCGGCGCTCGCCTCCATCGCAGATCAAGCTGCGGCACGCGTCAGCCGCGATCAGAAAACGTGACCATCGTCTCAGGCTTCGCCGACATCTCGATTTCCGGGCTTTTGCTGGTCGCGTTGATGGCGTTGTTTGCTTCGATCATCGGTGGTCTTGCCGGCTACGGCACCGGCGCGTTGATGCCGCTGGTGCTGGTGCCGCTGGTCGGTGCCGAGCCCGTGGTGCCGATCATCGCGATCTCCGCGATCTTCACCAATCTCAGCCGCGCGGCCGCCTATCTCCGCTATGCCGATCGCCGCCGCGCGCTGATCGTGCTCGCCTGCGCGGCAGTGACGACCGCGCTCGGCGCCTACGGCTATACGCGCCTCACCAATGCCGGCGCAGCGCTCGTGATCGGCACCATGCTGATCCTGAGCGTGCCGCTGCGCCGCGTGCTCCGCCGCCGCCAGGTCAAGATCGGCGACAGCGGCCTTGCGGCCGGCTCGGTCGGCTATGGCGTGCTGGTCGGCGGCACCTCGGGCTCCGGCGTGATCCTGCTCTCGCTGCTGATGGCTGCGGGCCTCGAAGGCGCTGCCGTGATCGCGACCGATGCGATGATCTCGCTCGGCACCGGCCTCATCAAGATCTCGGTGTTCGGCCTCGCCGGCGCCGTGACCGCGCAGGTGCTCGCCTTTGCCCTGCTGATCGGCGGAATGGCAGTGCCTGGGGCATTCCTCGCCAAAGCCTTCGTCGAGCGGATGCCGGTGCATATTCACGCCGCGATCCTCGATGTCGCCGTGATCACCGGCGGCTTGGTGATGATTTCGGCGGCGGCCAGGCAGTTCATCGCGTAGATGACTCTTCCGCGCCACAGCCGACCGCGAACACAGATTGTTCGACCCCGATCAGCCATGCTCACAGGCCCCTCAGATTTCGCAGCCGGTTGAATTCAAAGCCCTACGTAAGCCACCAAACGCCTTGAGCCGACAGGGCTCGGTATCGCTGGCGGCCTTTGGACGCTCGGCAATGGCAGTCCGCCTGATAACGGTTGCCTTTGGCTTCGACTTGGACCGTGCAGCGATAGTGACCTTCTTCGGATTGTGCCGATGACGGGCGATCGGCCCCGCAGGCTCTGAAGGAGCAGGACTGATGTCTTCCGGCGGAGCAATGCGTTCGTCGACCGAAGCAGTCTGAGCCGGCCCTTCGCTGCTCAGAGCGGCGACTTCAAGGCGATCGGCCTTTGCCAACACGCTCTGTGACTCGGAAATGTCCGCGTTTGGACCGGCAGGGGGCTGGATGACCGCGACTGCACTGCGCGGTGGAGCTCTGAGCTCCATTGCCGACAGCACGCCTACACACAACGGGATAAGCAGGCCCAACAACACCATTCTCAGCATGATGCGCCTCTAACCTTGAGTTAGTGCCGCTTAAAATTCTCCGCTCCAATGAGGCAACTTGTCGGCGGCTGCCGGCCCACGCACGGATCATTTGCCGACAGGGTTAACGCCGGCGATACTCTCAGACGTAGCGAGACCGCCGCTGCCGAGTCGGCTTCCGGGAGTAAACCGGACCTGGTTCAGCTCATGGCAGAAGGTCTGTTAGTGGACCCAACTCGGACATCAGTGCGAATTCTTGCTGTGATCCACATTACACTTGGAACTTGAGGCATGTGCTAGGCCATGTCGCTCGGCCTGAAGGGCGACGAATGCGACGACGCAAGTTCATTGCACTTTCAGCGGGCGCGGCCGCGAGCTGGTCGTTGGCGTCGTGCGCGCAGCAGGCGACGGCCATGCGTCGTGTTGCTTTCCTCCATCCATATCTCGAGAACGATAATGAAGTGCTGATCCGCGTCGTTGCGTTTCGGAAGGGTCTCGAGGCGCTCGGGTGGATCGAGAACCGCAATATTCGAATTGAGCATCGATACTCCGGCGGAGATCCGGGCCGAATCCGAGCCTACGCGACCGAGCTGGTGCAATCGGCGCCGGACGTCATCGTCGGAAGCGGGACGCCAATCACCGCAGCACTGAAAGAGGCGACCAGCACCATTCCGATCGTATTCAACCTCGTCAACGATCCGGTCGGACAGGGTTTCGTGGCCAGCCTGTCGCGGCCGGGCGGCAACATCACCGGCTTCACCTTCATCGACTTCCTGATGATCGGGAAATGGATGGAGATGATTGAGGAGATTGCTCCCGGGGTCAGACGTGTAGCGCTCATTTTCAATCCCGACACGACGCCGTTTTACCCGGCATTCCTGCAGGAGCTCGAAGCAGCCCGCACATCGCTCGCCCTCGAGCTCTCCGCATCTCCCGTGCACGACGAGGCGGAGGTCGAGGCAGCCATCACGGCGCTCGCACGCGAGCCTGGCGGCGGTCTGATCGCCGCACCGGACGCATTCATCAACAACCACCGCCGGGCGGTGATTACATTGACGGAACGACATCGACTTCCTGCGATATACGGCTTCCGGCAGTTCGTTGCGGAAGGGGCACTGATCTCCTATGGACCGAATACTGCCGACATAGTCCGACGCTCGGCTGGGTACGTCGATCGTGTCCTCAAAGGTGAAAGACCAGCGGACCTTCCGGTGCAGGCGCCGACGAAATACGAGTTAGTCATCAATCTGAAAACTGCGAAAGCGCTTGGCATTGCACCGGCTCCTGGGCTGCTCGCCCGCGCCGACGGGGTTATCCAATAGAAGTTCCTTGTTGCGATGCATGAGTCAGGGAATGGCCCATCATCGAAGTGGCGGCACGTCTCGTTGAGGTCCGGATAGTGGGCATTGCGGACTCGATTTGCTCAAGTTGATGAGCGGACCTGCCGCCGGAGGCGTCGATGCCGAACAGTCGAAGCCTCGCGCCTAGTCCTTCGCGGCCGGTACGGGCGTCGCGTTCGTCGATTGGTGTGAGTTACCCTCTTCCATCGACCCAAGACGTCATCCGCTTGAGCTCGCACATTCGCGTAGCAAGGTCGTGATCTTCGTATCGAGATCTCGGGCGACGGCAAGGGCTTCGGCGCTGCCATAATGCAGCAGATAGCTCTCCATTTTGTCATAAGAGATGTGCACGCCATCGGGACGCTCATCGATCAGCACTGTGACTGGAGCATAGGAGCCAGCATCGGGCACGTGCTTGATCATTTCTTTCATGATGAGCGGATTGCCGACCACAAGCCGTATGATCTTGGGCGTCCTGGATCCAGTTTCGCGACGCAGAATGTCGCCCAGGTCGAATTCCGCGAAGAGCATGAGGTTCGTTCGGCCGAGGCCGCGCTGTACAACGCGCTCCAAATCCGGGAAGGAATTTGTCGCCCTCGTCTCTTTGAAAAAGTTGACCATGTCAGGCTGCCCGATCGCGGACTTGATGCCGGTCACAATAGCCTCGAACGGTTTGGCGCTCGTGAGGCTGAAACGTTCCACCTCGACTTTAGCGATTGTCATTTTGTTCTCCGTAACAAGTCTCATCGATGGGTGCGTCCGATGACGTCGGAACGCGCCGGCATCATGCGGCCGCGGACTGTGCTTGCAGGAAGGTCCGGACGTGGCTGACGAATATCTCGTGGTGCTGAAACAGGGCGCCGTGCCCTGAATCGGGATAGAGGACCAGCTGGGCGTTACTGAGTTCCTTGAACATTGCGTAGGCGTTGCTCGCCGGCAGCATGGTGTCGTGGCTGCCGCTGACCACAAGAGCGGGCTGACGGATGGCGCGCAGAATGGCGTGCTCGGGATCAGGTGTGGCGCACCAGGTGATCAGAGCCTTGGCCTGCGGATCGGTGACCGCTTTGCCGTTGTCGGTGTCTCGATCGTCCTTGCGCGACTTCGTCCGCTTTAGGAAGGCCAAGCCGGAAGACTGGCTGGCGGACGACTTCGTGAAGAACAGCGGCAGACGGGGGTCCGGCGCATCGGATTGGGAAAACGCCTGCTGCAGAACCGCCAGCAGGTGTTCTTCTCCACCTTTCGGCGCGGTGCCCACAAGGATGAGCTTGCGGACCAGCCGTCCGTGGTCGGCGGCAATCTGCTGGGCGATGCAGCCGCCGAGAGAAAAGCCCAGCAGGTCGACCTCAGGAAGGCCCAGCAGATTGATGAAGGCGACTGCATCTCTCGCCATTGCTTCGATATTATCAGGCGTTTGGCCGGTTGAGCGACCGACCCCGGCGTTGTCGAATGCGATGACGGGGCGGTCGGCGGCGAGAGCGTTGACGACGGCGGGATCCCACGCATCGATGTTGCCCGAGAAGTGCTGCAGGAGAACCAGCGGCGTTCCGGTAGCGGGGCCGAGCAGGCGATAGGCGAAGCGGATTCCGTTGCCTTCGACGTAACGGGTCAGCGCGGTTTCGAGCGTGGCGACGTGCTGGCGCACGATGTCGAGTTGAGTCATGTCATCCTCCGGATGCTTGAAATATTTGAATTGGGAGACCGGTGTGGCGCAGCGATGCTTTGAGCGACCCGCTCCCGGCGCGAAAACGCCGGGAGCGGTACTGTCACTTTGCGAGTGTGGCCTTCTCAATCACCTCGGCGACTTCCTTGGCATGAACGACGAGCGAAGCATGACTGCCGGCGACGTCCGTTATCTGAGCCTTCATCCTGTCGGCGAAAAACTTCTGGGCCTCGGGTGCGATCACTCTGTCCTTGGTGGTGATCACGTAGAACGTCGGCCTGTCCCGCCAGGCGGTCGTATCGACCGGAGCCTCGAACGCCTTGTCGCTCAACGGCAGCTGATGGTTCGCAAGGGATTCGGCAATCTTCAGGGGAAGGTCAGCCGCGACCGCCGAAGGAAATACCTTGGGATCAATGTAGAGGTTGCCCTTGTCGTCAGGATGGATCGCCGCGGCGCCTTCGGTAGCCGGACCGCTCTTCGCGAGGGTCGCCAGAGATTGGCCCACGTCAGGCGCGAAAGCGGAGACGTAGACCAGCGCCGACACCTTGGGATCGTTACCGGCTTCCGTGATGACCACGCCACCCCAGGAATGGCCGACGAGAACGGTTTTGCCGTCCTGCTTCGCGAGCGCCTGTTTGGTGGCATCGACGTCGGCGGCAAGCGAGGTGAGCGGATTTTCGACAAGCGTGACGTTGTAGCCCTTCTTCGTGAGAATATCGGCAACGGGCTGCCAGCTCGTCTGATCCACGAAAGCGCCGTGCACGAGCACGATGTTGTGGGCCGCTCCCTTGGGCAATTCGGCGGAACGGACGGAGCCCATCAATGTCGTTCCGGCCAGAAGTACGGTGGCGGCTAGTGAGAGGAGGATATTTAGCATTGATTGTTCCTGTTGGCATGTCGGACGAACACAGTCCGAGGGAATGGACAGGCGTTTCCAGCTAGGTCGCGGTTCTTCCATCTGCCATTGGCGAAATGGTTGCCGCTCGTAACGTCGGCCCGCCGCGGCATGACCTATTCCGCGGACCTTCCGGACGATAGAGATCAATCGTCCAGATGTTGTGTCTGATCGTCCACCGGTCTAATCTTGGCGGCATGGCTCGGCCATCCCTGGCATCTTGAGTTGCCGGCGCGCCCCTACGCTCTATTTCACTATCTCAGCCAGGGCTCCGCGACCCTTGCGCTCGGACAAGGACAGGAAATCCAGATGACTGAGGGCGACTTT